>CAZNLO010000120.1:0-6870 GCA_964573935.1 uncultured Parvibaculum sp.
AGGAAGAGCCCAAGAACATGGGTGCCTGGTTCTTTGTTGAGCCCAATATTGAATGGGTGCTTTCACATGTTGGCGCCCGTCGGCGTCGGGCAAAATATGCGGGACGGTCGGCTGCGGCCTCACCCGCAACGGGCCTCATGTCGAAGCATCTTCTGGAACTGAACCAGCTTCTCTCTGAAGCTTTGATTATCGACTGACTGACAGAAAGCGATCGGACCTATGAGCACTGAAATTCGTGTCCCTACTCTTGGCGAATCCGTTACCGAAGCCACAGTGGCCCAATGGTTCAAACAACCAGGAGATACGGTGGCGGTGGACGAACCGTTGGTTGAGCTGGAAACTGACAAGGTGACCATTGAACTGCCATCCCCTTCGGCGGGCGTGCTGGGAGAAATTTCCGTTGAAACAGGCGATACGGTGGAGGTTGGTGCTCTGCTTTGTATGCTTGGAGAGGCTGGGGGGGAGAGCTCTGCCAAACCCGTCGCTCAAAAGCAGGAAGCAAAAGCTTCTGCGTCAGCGCCGGCTGAGGAAGCAGCGCCTGTAATGGTTGCAGCGTCGTCGGATGAGGTGCTTTCACCCGCGGTGAAAAAACTGATTGATGAAAACGGTCTTGACCCTGCCACCATATCGGGGACGGGCAAGGATGGCCGGATTGTAAAGGGGGATGTTCTTGCCGTGCTCGAAGCAAAAGGGGCGACCTCGTCGGCTCCCGTTTCTACTCCTGTACCCAGCACTCCCGTTGCCCCTGCCGGTGTGAATGTGCCTGTTGCCTCTGATATGAGCGGACGCGAAGAACGCGTGCGCATGACCCGACTTCGCAAAACCATCGCGACCCGTCTCAAGGATGCGCAAAATACTGCTGCGATCCTCACGACCTTTAACGAGGTTGATATGAGCGGTGTTATGAGCGCCCGCAAACAATACAAGGACCTGTTTGAAAAGAAACACGGTGTCCGGCTGGGCTTCATGAGCTTCTTCGTCAAGGCGTGCATTACCGCCCTGAAAGATATTCCATCGGTCAATGCCGAGATTGATGGCGATGAGATGGTCTACAAAAATTACTACAATATCGGCGTTGCCGTTGGTACTGAAAAGGGCCTTGTGGTGCCGGTGCTCAAAGACGCGCAGAACCTGTCGCTCGCTGGCATTGAAAAAACCATCAACGCCTATGGAAAATCGGCGCGTGAGGGCAAGTTGAAACTTGATGATTTGCAAGGCGGCACATTCACCCTGTCCAACGGCGGTGTTTACGGGTCGCTCATGTCGACACCGATCCTGAACGCTCCGCAGTCGGGTGTGCTGGGGATGCACAAAATTCAGGAGCGCGCCATGGTTGTGGACGGGGAGATAAAAATTCTCCCGATGATGTATCTGGCCCTGTCCTATGACCACCGGATTGTTGATGGCAAGGAGGCTGTGACCTTTTTGGTGCGGGTCAAGGAATGTCTTGAGGATCCGCAACGTATGTTGCTCGATCTTTGAGACCGCCACCGTCTGCTTGAATAACTGTTATGCGCAAAGGTAGGTATTGAATGTCCGATACATTTGATCTTGTTGTTATTGGTGCGGGCCCTGGTGGATACGAGTGCGCTATCCGTGCCGCGCAGTTGGGTATGAGCGTGGCTTGCGTTGAAAAGCGGGAAGCGCTGGGTGGCACCTGTCTCAATGTTGGCTGCATTCCCTCGAAGGCCCTTCTTCATGCGTCTGATCTTTTTTCCGAGGCAGCACATTTTGAAAAAATGGGCATCAAGATCGGTAAACCGAAGCTGGACCTGGCAACGATGCTTGGGTTCAAGCAACAGGCGATTGACGGAAATACGCAGGGCATTGAATTTCTGTTCAAGAAAAACAAAATCGAATGGGTCAAAGGCACCGGTGTTCTGAAAGGTGCAGGGGTTGTTGAGGTGAGCGGTGCTAAAGGCGGTACACGCACCCTGAAGGCTTCTGATATTGTTCTTGCGACCGGATCTGATGTCGCGCAGTTGCCCGGCATTGAGATCGATGAGAAGCAAATCGTCTCGTCGACAGGGGCGCTAGAGCTTTCCAAAGTGCCGGCCAAGCTTCTGGTCATTGGCGGCGGCGTGATCGGCCTTGAGCTTGGCTCGGTGTGGAACAGGCTGGGTGCGGAAGTCACAGTGGTTGAGTTTCTTGATTTTGTTCTTCCGGGTATGGACGCGGAGGTTCAGAAAACCTTCCAGCGAACACTGAAGAAACAGAAGTTTACGCTCAAGCTTGGGACCAAGGTTACCGGGGTTGAAAAAAGCGGCAAGGGGCTGAAGGTTTCCATTGAGCCCGCTAAGGGCGGCAACACACAGGTACTGGACGCTGATGTGGTGCTCGTGGCGATTGGCCGTGTTGCTTACACCCAAGGTTTGGGGCTGAAGGCGGTCGGTGTCGAGGTTGATGAGCGGGGTCGCATTAAGGTGGACGCGCAGCTTAAAACCAATGTTGAAGGGGTTTATGCAATCGGCGATGTGATCGTTGGCCCCATGCTGGCCCACAAGGCGATGGAAGAAGGCGTTGCATTAGCTGAAATGATTGCTGGGCAAAGCGCGCATGTGAATTATGATGTGATCCCGGGTGTTGTGTATACGCAGCCGGAGATTGCAAGCGTCGGCAGGACGGAGCAGGATCTGAAAGAAGCGGGTATCGACTACCGTTCGGGTAAATTTCCGTTCACAGCAAATGGCCGGGCGAAAGCCAATCAGCAGACGGAGGGGTTTGTCAAAATTCTTGCGGATGCTAAAACAGACCGTGTTCTTGGGGTGCATATCATCGGCACTCAGGCCGGTGAGATGATCCATGAAGCGGTTGCAATTATGGAATTTGGCGGGGCGGCGGAAGACATTGCGCGCATGTGCCATGCCCATCCGACATTGTCGGAAGCCATGAAGGAGGCAGCTCTGGCTGTCGATGGACGTCCTTTACACATGTAAGCGTTCTGGACACATGTAAGAGCCCGATCACGTTTGGTTTTCGTCGCGCTTGGACTTGCGCTCGCGGTTTCGAGGGTGGGTCTCGTCGTATATTTTTTGCAGGCGTTTGGTGTCTACTTCCGTATAGAGCTGGGTTGTTGACAGGCTGGCGTGTCCCAGCAACTCCTGGATCGAACGTAAATCACCGCCTGCACTCAAGAGGTGTGTGGCGAAGGAGTGGCGCAGCGCGTGGGGTGTTGCCGTATCGGGCAGGCCCAGTGGACCGCGCAGGGTTTGCATTAGTTTTTGAACCTCGCGTGGGTTAAGCCGCCCTCCCCTTACGCCGACGAACAACGGAGCTTCCGGAGTGCGCGCGTGGGGGGCTATTTCGCGATAGGCGTCTACTGCATCGCGTGCGATGGGGAGCACGGGCACCAGCCGTTCCATATTGCCTTTTCCCAGAATAGTCAGGGTGCTGCGCAGGGGTGCGTCTTTCTGGTTGAGGGCGAGGGCCTCTGAAATACGAAGACCGCAGGCATAGAGCAATGTGATAATGGCTGTGTTGCGTGCAGCAACCCAGGCCTCCGGCGAGGTTTTCGGGGAGCGATCGATAAGGGCCCGGGCGGCTTTCTCACTTATGGGTTTGGGGAGGCTGTGGGGAATTCTGGGTGCGTGCAGGCGCGACAATGCGTGGTTTGTCCCAAGTCTGGTGCGTTCCATGTGGCGGAAGAACCCCCGCAGGGTGGACAGGGCGCGGGCGAGAGAGCGTGAACCGATGCCGTGGGCGCGCCGGTGTGCCAGAAAAGCCCTGAAATCCCCAACGGTGAGGGCCAGCAGGTCGGGGAGAGAAGCGTCGTTCCCCAGGTGTTCGGTCAGGAATTCAAAAAAACGCGTCAGATCGCGGGCGTAGTTTTCGATTGTCAGGGGGCGGGCGCGTTTTTCGCTGGTCAGAAAAGTGAAGTAAGAGGAAAGGACGGCGCGGGTATCCGGTGCGGTGGCAATGGCCGCCGCGATTGTGTCGGGCGAACCCGTCAGGCGTTGCGGGGCAGGGTCAGCCATAGCCGTACGGCACGTTCGATAACGCCGCCCAGAAATTCCAGCAGGTCAGTGGCCTGGGTGGGCTGAAACTGCTCTGGATGAGAAGAGCCCAATGCGAGGAGCCCCGGCGGGGTGGATTTTGAAAAGGTCAGCCGGACCAGAGCCTCCGAGTGCACGCGGGGTGCCGCCGGACCATAAAGGCCCGGGTTGGAGGCGATGTCAGTGCGCAATTTGTGGTGCCGCCCCTGCCCGATTGCTTTGTCGGTGCCGCCTGCCTCCAGAATGCGCAGTCCGCGCACGCCCAGACCGGCCACATCGGTGCGGCCTTCAATGGCGAGAGCGACGCTGTCAAGATCAAGGGCTGCTGCCAGTCCTGAAGGGTTGGTTATGAAAGCGATCAGCTCCTCGAAACTGTTGGCCTCCATCAGCTCCAGAACGGCGCTGTGTACGCGGTCACGGTTCAGTGCATTGAGGGAAGCCGCGTCGATCAGGTCCGCCTGGATGTCACGTAGCTGGCGCACCTGGTTTTGCAATCTTTCGATCATGACGCATTGCAGGTCCAGAACATTGTCGCCGGTGGTGGTTGTGGGTGCGCTGATTGCTGCGATGAGATCTGGGTCATTCATCACGAAAGCTGGATTGGCGAGCAGGAAGGTTTTCACCAGCTCCGGGGCCACGGGCCTCGCGGTTGCATTCGCAGGGCTCTCGTTTGGATCGAACGGACTTGTCATACTCTGATCGTTCTCTCAGTTTTCATTGTGCGTACATGTTTCATTGCGCGTTCACGGAGAAAATTATTTTTGGTCTGGAATTTTCTGACCGGTTTTTTTCCAGTCCGCCATGAAGGCATCAAGCCCCTTGGTTGTCAAAGGATGATCTGCCAGTTGGCGGAGGACGGAAGGGGGAACAGTCACCACGTCAGCGCCGATCAGTGCAGCGTCCTTGACGTGATTAGGATTGCGGATGGAGGCCACCAGAATTTCCGTTTGCAGGTGGTCGTAATTGTCATAAATTGTGCGGATGTCTTCGATTAGCTCCATGCCGTCGATATTGATATCGTCCAGGCGTCCGACAAAAGGCGATATGTAGGTTGCCCCTGCTTTTGCGGCGAGCAATGCCTGGTTGGCGGAAAAGCAAAGTGTTACGTTGACCTTGATGCCCTCCAGAGACAATGCCCGGCAGGCCTTCAGGCCGTCCCATGTCAGAGGGGCTTTGACAACGATATTGTTGGAAAGCCCGGCAACGGCTTTGCCTTCGCGGATCATGCCTTGCGCATCGAGCGCTGTAACTTCCGCACTCACCGGTCCGTCTACAACGGCGCATATGTCTTTCAGGACATCAAAAAAATCACGGCCTGATTTTGCGATCAAAGAGGGGTTGGTGGTGACGCCATCCAGCATACCTGTTGTGGCGAGATCACGGATTTCTTCAATATCGGCTGTATCAATGAAAAATTTCATCTGCTTTCGTGTGCTTTTCTGTTTGGGCCTGTCTGTGTGGCTTTAGTCTGGGCGGCTTTAGTTTAGGCGTCGTCGTTTGGTTTGCCGGCGCATTCTCTAGTGCCTGGGGCTTTTTGCCAAGACAGAAAGAGAGTTACTGCGCAGATGCCTGTTGAAAGGTTAAACTGATGCTATGAAATCGATGTCTTCAGACGCAGACCTTTTTAAGGATGATGCGCCACGCAATGCGGGCGTTGTTTCCGTTTTGCTACCTGTCGGTGTTCCGGGGCCTTACGACTATTCGGTCCCATCAACCATGAAGGTGGCGCATGGAGATTTTGTCACGGTGCCTTTAGGGCAGCGTGAGGTGCTGGGTGTTGTCTGGGGGGAGGGGTCTGGTGAGGTTGGGCACAACAGACTGAAGCCGATCCTTGAGCGCCTGGACGCGCCAGCGATGACGCTTGTACTGCGCCAGTTCGTTGACTGGATTGCGGCATATACGCTCTCGCCTCCAGGGGCTGTGCTGCGGCTTGCGGTGCGGGCACCTGGCGCACTGGAACCAGCCGCGATGCGCACTGTCTACCGTCTTGGCGGTCCGCCGCCATCGCGCATGACGCCGGGGCGTGAAAAAGTGCTGGCCGTCGCACAAGACGGGTTTGCGCGGACCTCGCGCGAGCTTGGCGAAGCTGCCGGGGTTTCCGGTGCGGTGGTGCGGGGGCTCATTAATGCAGGTGCCCTGGAGGCAACCGAAGTGCCCGCCGACAAGCCGTTTGGCGAGCCAGATATTGCGCAAAAGGGGGCAACCCTGTCGAAGGCTCAGGCCTTTGCTGCCGATCAACTGAAACAGCGTCTCGGGCAAGGCGGGTTTTCGGCGCAGTTGCTTGATGGGGTAACGGGGTCCGGCAAGACGGAGGTCTATTTTGAAGCGGTGGCGCAAGCGCTGGCGCTGGGGCGGCAGGCTCTCATTCTGCTTCCCGAAATTGCCCTGACGGCTCAGTTTCTGGAGCGCTTTGAAGCGCGTTTCGGGTGTTGCCCTGCCGAATGGCATTCCGATCTTTCGGCGCGGGAACGCAAACGTGTCTGGCGCGGTGTGGCTGACGGGTCAGCGCGGGTGGTGGTGGGGGCGCGCTCGGCTCTCTTTCTTCCCTTTACCCGGCTTGGGCTGATTGTGGTGGACGAGGAGCATGAAGGGGCTTTCAAGCAGGAAGAGGGTGTTACCTATAACGCCCGTGACATGAGTGTTGTGCGGGCCTCAATTGGCGGTTTTCCGGTGGTGCTGGCCTCTGCCACGCCTTCTCTGGAAACCATGGCGAATGTCTGGGCCGGCAAGTATGATCATCTGGTTTTGCCGGAGCGCCACGGGCCTGCGGTGATGCCTGCGGTCAGGGCGATTGATATGCGTGCGACCCCGCCAGAGCGGGGCGAATGGCTGTCTCCGCCGCTTTTGCAGGCTGTTACCGAGGCGCTGGCGAAGGGGG
>CAZNLO010000121.1:0-6771 GCA_964573935.1 uncultured Parvibaculum sp.
CGTGGCAGCTTAGCGAGTTTCAACCGGGCCCGGAAACGTTCTTCAACGGTCAGGTTCCTATCTTCCGCAACCGCCTTCAGGGCCGCTCGCTTGCTTGCATATTGCGCAACAAGCCGCTTTCTTTTTTCGTTTTTTAGAACGCTGCTCTTTTTAGCCATTCTTACCTCCGGTGATCCTGCAAACCCTGTTGCAGGTCAGCGTATAAATCTTCAATTCGAGAACGGGAAATTAATCCCCTTCAACAACTCACGGGCCTCATCATCTGTCTTCGCAGTTGTACAGACAATCACATCCATGCCCCACACTTCATCGACTTTATCGTAGTCAATTTCCGGGAAAACGATGTGCTCTTTGAGACCCATCGCAAAATTACCATTCCCGTCAAAGCTCTTTGCATTGAGCCCTCTAAAGTCACGAACACGGGGCAGAGCAACTGTTACCAGCCGATCAAGAAATTCAAACATCCGATCACGGCGCAGAGTAACTTTACAGCCAATATTCATTTCCTCGCGAAGCTTGAACGTCGCAATCGACTTCTTTGCCTTCGTCGCCACCGGCCTCTGGCCGGCGATCAGTGCCAGGTCCGCCAGCGCGGACTTGATCTTTTTAGAGTCAGCGACAGCTTCGCCAACGCCCATATTCAGAACGACCTTGTCCAGCTTCGGCACCATCATCTCATTCGCGTAGGCAAACTTCTCCTGAAGTGCCCCCCGAACCTCATTTTGATAAACACCCCTGAGGCGGGGTTGATAAGCCTCAGCCATCGATCTCTTCTCCTGATGCCTTCGCAAAACGGACTTTCTTGCCGCCTTCCGAGACCTTAAAACCTACTCTCGTCGCTTTGCCCGACTTCGGGTCAATATAAGCAACGTTGGACAGATCAAGCTTTGCTTCCCGGGTCACTATTCCGCCCGTATTTGTCTGGCTCTGTTTTTCGTGCCGTTTCACCAGGTTCACACCCTGCACAAGCACGCGCCCTTCCTGAGGAAACACGCCGATCACTTCGCCTTGCTTGCCCTTGTCCTTACCCGTGAGCAACACAACCTTGTCGCCCTTCTTAATCTTCGCAGCCACTAGATCACCTCCGGTGCGAGAGACACGATCTTCATGTGGTTCTTCGCACGCAATTCACGGGTCACAGGCCCAAAAATACGAGTGCCAACCGGCTCTCCCTGCGCATTAATCAAAACAGCGGCATTCCCGTCGAACCGGATTGTACTGCCATCCGCCCGATGAATATCTTTCGCGGTACGAACGACAACGGCCTTCATGACATCGCCCTTCTTCACGCGTCCGCGCGGTATAGCCTCCTTAACGCTGACAACAATAATGTCGCCAACTGAAGCATACCTCCGCTTTGATCCGCCCAATACTTTGATGCACTGAACACGTTTTGCGCCTGAATTATCAGCGACGCCCAGATTTGTCTGCATCTGAATCATGGCTAGTGCCTGTTTTCAGTGGATGGAAGGTAAAGTCCTTGGACTTACGCTTCGCTCCCGATTACTTCCCAAGTCTTGTTCTTCGATATCGGCCGGCATTCCCGGATCGACACCATCTCACCCACTTTACGAGAGTTAGTCGCATCGTGAGCCTGATACTTCTTTGTCCGACGTATCGTCTTCTTCAACAGCGGATCGGTAAACCGGCGCTCAACTTTGACCACTACGGTCTTGTCATTTATGTCGCTGACTACGACGCCCTGCAAAATTCGCTTCGGCATTATCGAACCCTCACTTGTCGGTCTGAGTATTTAGCGATTGCTGCGTGGTTTTCACCCGAGCAATATCGCGACGTACCCGCCGAACGCGCGCCGTATTTTCCAACTGCCCACTCGCTGACTGAAAGCGCAGGTTGAACTGCTCCTTCTTAAGCTTCACGAGCTCATCATCGAGCTGGTCCGGCGTCATATCTCTAACTTCACTGGCCTTCATGGCCTCATCCTCTTCTCAACCGTGGGGCTAACCCCTTAAGCCTGCTCACCAGGCCGTGTCACAAACCGCGTCTTGATCGGCAGCTTCGCTGCACCCAGCCGAAGAGCCTCCTCGGCAACGTCGGCAGAAACACCATCAATCTCAAACATAATACGACCAGGTTTCACCCTCGCCGCCCAAAATTCCGGCGTCCCCTTACCCTTACCCATCCGAACTTCTGTCGGTTTCTTCGACACAGGCACATCTGGAAAAATACGTATCCACACACGCCCTGCACGCTTCATGTGCCGGGTAATTGCCCGCCGGGCTGCCTCAATCTGTCGGGCCGTCACCCGCTCTGGTTCCAGTGCTTTCAAACCGAAAGAACCAAAATTGAGCGCGGTACCACCCTTAGCAATTCCCCTGATCCGGCCCTTGTGAGCCTTGCGGAACTTTGTACGTTTCGGTTGCAGCATCGTCTAACTCTCTTCGCTTACCAGCCTGCCTTAAGTACGGCGGCGGCTTTCTGCTCCGGCCAATGCCCGGCGCTCATGCGCCATCGGGTCATGCTCAAGGATTTCGCCCTTGAAAATCCAAACCTTGATCCCACAGGTTCCGTAGGCTGTATGAGCCGTCGCAACGCCGTAATCAATATCTGCCCGCAATGTGTGCAACGGCACCCGGCCCTCCCGGTACCACTCCGTGCGCGCAATTTCCGCACCGCCCAACCGGCCGCCACAGTTAATGCGGATACCCTTGGCACCCAGGCGCATTGCCGACTGAACTGCTCGCTTCATCGCCCGGCGAAATGCGACCCGCCGCTCGAGCTGCTGAGCAATA
Organism: uncultured Parvibaculum sp.; assembly: GCA_964573935.1. Lineage (GTDB taxonomy): Bacteria > Pseudomonadota > Alphaproteobacteria > Parvibaculales > Parvibaculaceae > Mf105b01. The sequence continues at coordinate 2,754 of CAZNLO010000121.1, forward strand.
TTGTCAGCAACCAAAGTTGCATCAATCTCCGGCTTACGAACTTCAATGATGTTCAAATGAACTTCAGAATCCGTCATCCGCCCGATTTCCCGACGAAGCTTCTCGATGTCCGCGCCCTTTTTTCCGATCACAACACCAGGCCTTGCGGAATGGATTGTCACCCGGCACTTCTTGTGTGGACGCTCAATCACGACTTTACTAACACCCGCCTGCTTCAGCTTCTTCTCAAGAAACGTCCTGATCTTCAGGTCTTCTTGCAGGAGCTGGCCATACTCATGGCGATTTGCGTACCACCGGGAGTCCCAGGTTCTGTTAATGCCCAAACGAAGGCCGATTGGATTGACTTTATGACCCATCAGGCTTGTTCCTCAACTTCCCGCACGATAATCGTAATTTCGCTAAACGGCTTCAGTATCTTACCGACGCGTCCCCGAGCCCGTGGCCGCCAGCGCTTCATGACAAGGTTTTTGCCAACAAATGCTTCTGAGATAACAAGCTCATCCACATCGAGATCATGATTGTTCTCAGCATTTGCAACCGCGCTTTCCAGCACTTTCTTAACGTCCTTGGCAATTCGCTTTGGCGAAAAAGACAGGTCAGCGATCGCGCGCCCTACTTTTTTTCCACGAATGGTCTGAGCGAGCAGGTTAAGCTTCTGAGGGCTTATCCGTATCATCCGGCCTTTGGCCATCGCCTCGCTCTCACCCAGGCGCCGTGGTTTTGACGACTTGCCCATGGCTACTTCCTCTTCACTTTCTTATCGGCCGTATGACCGAAATAGCTGCGTGACGGCGAAAATTCACCAAACTTGTGGCCAACCATATCCTCAGTCACGGCGACGGGAATGTGCTTGCGCCCATTGTGGACACCAAACGTCAACCCAACAAACTGAGGCAGGATCGTAGAGCGGCGGCTCCAGATTTTAATCACTTCCTTGCGCCCCGACTCGCGTGATGCATCAGCCTTCTTCAAGATGTATCCGTCGACAAACGGACCCTTCCAGACAGAACGTGTCATGACCTGCTACCCTATTTCCGACGCTGATGACGGCTGCGCACAATGTACTTATCCGTCGATTTGTTGCTACGAGTCCGCTTGCCCTTGGTTGGCTTGCCCCAAGGTGTAACCGGATGCCTACCACCCGACGTCCGCCCCTCACCACCCCCATGAGGGTGATCGACCGGGTTCATTGCTACACCGCGAACCGATGGACGTTTACCAAGCCAGCGATTACGGCCCGCCTTGGCAAGTGTAATATTTGACTGGTCCGGGTTTGAAACCGCGCCCACAGTCGCCATGCATTCCCCCCGAATGAGCCGCTGCTCACCCGATGAAAGCCGCACAATCGCAAAGCCATGATCACGCCCGACAAGCTGAACATATGTACCCGCAGAGCGCGCTATCTGACCACCCTTGCCGGGCTTTAGTTCCACGTTATGAATAATTGTGCCGACCGGCATGTTCTTCATAGGCATCGCATTGCCAGGTTTCACATCGGCCTTCTCCGAAGAGATCACCGTATCGCCCGCCGCTAACCGCTGCGGCGCAATAATATAGGCCTGCTCACCATCTTCATAACGTAAGAGCGCGATAAAAGCTGTCCGGTTTGGATCATACTCCAAACGCTCAACCGTCGCTGGCATGTCGAACTTTGTTCGCTTGAAATCAATGATCCGATAGGTACGCTTATGCCCACCGCCGCGCCGCCGCGACGTGATCCGGCCGTGATTGTTCCGACCACCCGATTTCGAGAGCCCCTCGGTCAGCTTCTTAACAGGCTTACCGCTCCACAGTGCCGACTTGTCGACAAGAACGAGGCCACGCTGTCCGGGGCTTGAAGGTTTGTACTTTTTAAGTGCCATAACGTTTGCGCTTTCGCTTCTTCTTTCCGCTGCCCTTAAAGACCAGTGGTCACGTCGATCGAGTGACCTTCTTCAAGCGTCACAATTGCTTTCTTAAAATCAACTTGCTTGCCCTTGACCCCTTTAAAGACCTTGAGCTTGCCTTGCTGCCGCAAAGTGTTCACTGCTTTGACTTTCACTTTGAACAGCTTCTCAACAGCAGCCTTTACCTGTGGCTTTGTCGCATCAAGCGGTACGCGAAAGATCACCTGATTATGTTCTGACGCCAATGTTGCCTTCTCGGTAATCACCGGTGAAAGGATGGCATCGTAGTGACGGGCTTCGCTCATTTGAACCGAGCCTCCAGGCTTTCAAGCGCCGCTTTAGTCAGGATCAAAGTATCCCGGCGCAAAATGTCATACACGTTGATGCCCTGCACTGGCAGTACGTCAATCGATGGAATATTGCGAGACGCGAGCGCAAACTTGTCATCAACTTCCGCCCCATCGATAATCAGAGCAGATTTCAGTCCCAGCTTATTCAAAGCCCCGCGAAGACCGGCTGTCTTGCCATCTTTCGACTTGGCTTCGTCCAGAACAATCAGCTTTTCTGCCTTTACTTTCGCAGAAAGAGCGTGCTTCAGCGCCAAGGTGCGAACCTTCTTAGGCATCGAAATCGCATGGCTGCGAACAACCGGCCCGAATGCCTTACCACCACCCCGAAACTGCGGAACCTTCTTATTGCCGTGCCGTGCACCCCCAGTACCTTTCTGGCGATACATTTTCTTCGTGGTCCCCTGAATCTCAGAGCGACCTTTGGTCTTGTGCGTACCAGCCTGCCGCTTGGCTAGCTGATAAGTCACCATGCGGTGCAGAATGTCGGCACGCGGCTCAAGTGCGAACACGTCATCCGGCAACTCGACCGAACCAGCCTTCTTGGAGTCGAGTGTGATCACTTCGACCTTCATGATGCGTCATCCTTCTTCTCGTCGCTCGTAGACGCACCTTCAGCAGGTGCTTCTTGCGCAGCAGGAGCAGCAGACTGACGAATAGCAGCCGGTGTTGGAACACCCTCCGGAAGAGGCTTCTTAATCGCATCCCGAAGGAAAACCCAGCCACCCCTGGAACCAGGCACCGCGCCTTTGACCATGATGAGACCCCGATCAAGATCGGTCTTCACCACTTCCAGGTTCTGTGTCGTCACGCGAACAGATCCCATATGGCCAGCCATCTTCTTACCCTTGAAGACCTTACCTGGATCCTGACATTGCCCGGTCGACCCATGGCTACGGTGAGAAACCGACACACCGTGCGATGCTCTCAGGCCCTTAAAATTGTGCCGCTTCATCGCACCGGCAAAACCTTTACCGATAGACGTGCCCGACACATCAACATGTTGCCCTGAGACAAAGTGGTCTGCCGTAATTTCCACACCAACGTCGAGCATATTCTCGACGCTCACGCGAAACTCAGCGAGCTTCCGCTTTGGCTCAACATGGGCCACTGCAAAGTGACCACGCTGAGCGCGGGTGACATTCTTAACCTTGGCCTTGCCAGCGCCCAGTTGGACTGCTGTGTAGCCATTTTTTTCTTCAGTACGCTGAGCAATAACCTGACAGTTGTCGAGGCGAAGTACCGTTACAGGCACGTGCCGACCCTCTTCCGTGAAGAGGCGGGTCATTCCCAGCTTTTGAACAATAACACCGGAACGCATGGGTCCCAATCCTTTATCTTTTGGAGACGATAAGTCTCCCTAGAGCTTGATCTCAACATCTACACCAGCAGCAAGGTCCAGCTTCATCAAAGCATCAACCGTCTGTGGTGTTGGATCCACGATATCCAGTAACCGTTTGTGCGTCCGAATTTCAAACTGCTCACGACTCTTCTTGTCGATGTGCGGTCCGCGCAGCACCGTAAACTTCTCCAGCCGCGTTGGGAGCGGAATAGGCCCCCTCACACTGGCACCGGTCCGCTTCGCGGTATTCACGATTTCTTTGGTCGAATTATCCAGCACACGATGGTCGAATGCTTTCAACCGAATGCGAATGTTTTGGCTCTGCATGTTCAGTCCTATGCCCTTGGGCTAAAGAAAATATGGTGTGGCCTCAGCTAGTTGAAGCCACCCCCTCACTTACTCAATGATTGAAGCGACGACGCCTGATCCGACGGTGCGACCGC
>CAZNLO010000122.1:0-6555 GCA_964573935.1 uncultured Parvibaculum sp.
AAACAGGAGCAGCGCGACAGGAACAATGCCGAAAAATACCCCGGCCCCAAGCCAGGGTGCCGCCCCCCCAAGTCCCAGACCTTCGATGAGCTGCGCCGACAGCGGCGTGATGAGAATACCACCCATCGATAGACCTGTTGATGCGACTGACAGGGCAACGGAACGGCGACGTTCAAACCAGCGCGCAACCAATGTTGTGCACGGCAGAAGGGCACAGGCGGAGTATCCCATGCCAAACAGGGCGTAGAAAAAATAAAGGTGCCATAGCTCACTCACCCAACCTGCTGTGGATAGCACCAGAGCCGAAACCAAAGCTCCTGCGGCGATGGTCCATCGCGGGTCAAATTTTTCGATCAACCAGCCGACGCCCATTCCGGTAACGCCCGATGAAACAAAAAATATCGCCGTGGCGGTTGATGTGTACCCAACAGAAAAACCCCGTTCGGCAACAAATACGGCCAGGTAAACCGACAGATTGTAAAAACCAAAACCGGCTGTCACCGTCATCACCACGAAGGTGCCAGCCACGATGTACCAGCCGTAGAAAAAGGGTGGTTTTGATTCGGGCAATGGGTTTGCTGAAGATGGTGTTGCGGTTTTTGACATAGATCTGGTACCGGGGCGAGAGGTGACTGCGATAGGCGAAAGTGGGCCTTTTCATACCAGACACGGGCTCTGATGGGAGAACCAATTTGGATTAACTGGTGGCGGGAGGTCTGTTCGGTTAGGTTTCCTATCCACAAATGGACGGGCACGGGCCTTGTGCCTGTCAATTGCCGGGGGGCAAAATTCATGAACGAAGGAATTGCGACAATCGTTACACCTGATGGTGATATGGAGACGTTTATTGTCACGCCCGACAGGCCTGAGGGAACGGAGACATTTCCAACCGTGATCCTCTACATGGATGCGCCGGGCATTCGTGAGGAGCTTTACGGTTTCGCTCGCCGGATCGCAGGCGAGGGGTATCTCGTTCTGTTGCCGGACATGTATTACCGGCTCGGGCGCATTCGGTTGAACATGGAAAACGCGGATGACGCGCTTTTGAAGAAAATGTTCGATGCCATGCATTCGCTTTCCAACAAGCTTGTCATGTCTGACACCAAGGCCATGCTGGACTGGCTGGAAAAGGCACCTCAAGCAAAGGCAGGCCCCGTGGGCTGTATCGGGTTTTGTATGAGTGGCCAGTATGTGGTCAGCGCTGCGGGGACCTTTCCGGAGCACTTTGCGGCGGCGGCCTCGCTGTATGGTGTTGGCATCGTGACAGATGCGCCCGACACGCCCCATAAGCTTGCCGCCAGTATCAAGGGGGAGCTTTATCTCGGTTTTGCTGAAACCGATCAGTGGGTACCCGATAACGTTATTCCCGACCTTAAGGCGGAGCTGGATGCGCATAAAGTACCCTACATACTGGATGTGTGGCCGGGCACCGGCCACGGGTTTTGTTTTCCCGAGCGAGAGGCTTATGTGGAAGATGCGGCGGAGCAGGTCTGGACGAAAGTGTTCGACCTCTACGCGCGGAGACTTCAGGGTGCATGAGCCTAAATTTCAGATTGTCTTTGGATTGCCTACATGACTGATCTGCCACCTGAAGACTGGGAGTCACCTGCTGCACATGTACTGGGAAAAAAGGTTCTCGAACTTGATACGGAGCGTGGTTACGTAAAGGCCTCTTTCTTGGCGGGAGAGAATTTCGTCAATCGCGGCGGGCGTATTTTTGGAGGATTTCTCTCCGCGATGCTCGACGGACTGTGTGGCCACGCGGTGCGAGCATCCGCGAAGACCCCTACACCACAGGTTACACTGGAGCTTAAAACGAGCTTTCTGGGGCGAGCTGACCCGGGCACTTTAATCGGCGAGGGTTGGGTGCGCCACCGGGGCAAGTCAATTGCCTTTGCCGAGGCTGAGCTTCGCCGGGAAGACGGCGAGCTTGTGGCGCGCGCCAGCGCCACGTTCAAGCTCGGCCGCCCTTCACATTCAAAAACCCGGTAGCTTACTTTTCAAATATGCGCGACGCGCTGCCGAGAACTTATCCTTCTCCCTGGCCCGTCCCACCCATTTTTGGGGCATGTTCAATGATACGGTCAGCCAGACGGGAGAAGGGCAGGCTCTGAAGCCACACGGTTCCCCTACCTTCCAGGGTTGCAAGAAAAAGCCCTTCACCGCCAAACAGCATGGACTTCAACCCGCCGGCCCGTTCGATGTTGTAGTCAAGCGATGGGGAGAAGGCCACGATGCAGCCGGTGTCCACCCGCAACTTCTCACCGTTGAGTTTTTTCTCAACAATTGTACCGCCCGCGTGCACAAATGCCATGCCATCTCCTTTCAGACGTTGAAGAATAAAGCCTTCGCCGCCGAAAAATCCTGCGCCCAGTTTTTTGTGAAAAGCAATGTCGATACTGGTGCCCAGCGCTGCGGCCAGAAAGGAGTCTTTTTGACATAACATCTCGCCGGTCTGGCTCATATCGAAAGCAATTATTTTGCCGGGAAACGGAGCGGCAAATGCAGCGGTAGCTTTCTTTCCCCCTTCGTTGGTGAAGTGGGTCATGAAGAGAGATTCCCCCGTCAACATGCGTTTACCAGCACCCCACAATGTCCCTATCACGCCTTCGTCAGCCTTTGCGCCGTCCCCAAGACGCGTCTCAAAGGTAATGCCTTCCTCCATATAGGTCATGGCACCAGCTTCTGCGACGACGGTTTCGCCTGGATCAAGCTCAATCTCAACAAGTTGCAGGTCATCACCGATAATTTTGAAATCAACCTTGTGGCACTTCATTCCATCTCTCCGTTTGTTGCTACTCAATATCGCGACTTAGCTCACCAGGTGTCAATGAATGTTCGCGCTTTGGGTTCCCCGGTCTTTGTAGTGGGCACGGACTTCAGGCCGCGTATAACCCAGTGGCGTGTTTCAAACGGGTCGATGACCCCATCGATCTCAAGGAATGAGGCCATGTTGATAGCCTTGCCACTTTCATAGGAGCGCGCGACCATTTTCTCAAAAAAGGCCTGACGTTCGTCTTCATCTTCAATGGCCTCCATCTCACGCCGATACCCCAGGCGAACGGCTCCCTCCAGCCCCATGCCGCCAAACTCTCCCGTTGGCCAGGAGACGTTGAAGAAGGGTGCATGAAATGTACCGCCAGCCATGGCCTGTGCACCGAGCCCATACCCTTTGCGCAACACAACTGTAAAGAAGGGAACGGACAGATTGGCTGCTGTCACAAACATGCGGGAGACGTGACGAACCTGCGCCGTCTCCTCCACCTCTGGCCCAACCATGAAACCCGGCGTGTCGCAGAGCGAGAGAATGGGAATGCCAAAGGCATCACAGAGCTGCATGAAACGGGCGGCCTTGTCTGCTGCATCGGCATCAATTGCACCACCCAGATGGAAGGAGTTATTTGCAATCAGACCCACGGGTCTGCCTTCCAAGCGTACCAGGCAGGTCAGTATGCCAGCTCCAAATTCCTTTCGGAGTTCCAACACGCTGTCTGTGTCGCATAAGGTTTCGATGACTGTCCGCACGTCGTAGGCGCGCAGCCTGTTTTCCGGGATGAGGTGACGCAAGGCGCGCTGGTCAGCCGCCTCCCAATTTTTGAGAGTGCCCTGGAAGAAAGAAAGATATTTCTTTGCGGCTATAACGGCTTCTTCTTCATCCTTAACAGCAATGTCAACAACACCGTTCTTTGTCTGCACCCCGATGGGGCCGATATCTTCCGGCCTGTAGGTTCCCAGACCACCACCTTCAATCATGGCTGGACCTCCCATACCGATGTTGGAGTTTTCGGTCGCGATGATGACATCGCTGCATCCAACGAGGGCTGCGTTTCCTGCAAAACAGCGCCCGGACACGATGGAGATAACGGGTACCTTGCCGCTCAGTTCGGCAAACCTTTTGAACGTTGTAACATCGAGCCCCGCAACACCGGCGACATCCGTGTCACCGGGGCGACCCCCGCCGCCTTCGCCAAACAGGACAAGGGGGAGCTGCCACTTGTGCGCGAGTTGTAACATCCGGTCTGTTTTCTTGTGGTTCATCGCTCCCTGCGTTCCCGCAAAAACCGTAAAGTCATAGGACAGGACCAACGCACGGGTTGCGTCTTCGCCAAATTCATCGCCGTTGATCGCTCCAACGCCCGTCACCATGCCATCTGCAGGGCTCATCTTGAGCAGGTCCTCCATGGACCGGCGGCGGCGCTGTGCGGCGAGCGTCAATGCGCCATACTCAATGAAGGTGCCGGCGTCACACAGGTCATCGATGTTTTCACGCGCGGTTCGCTGGTTGCGTGACCGTCTGCGGGCAACGGCTTCGGGGCGACGTTCATCCAGGCCGATTGCGTGGCGTTCAATGACCTCGGCAAGGTCCGGGCGAACATGACCGGGGTCGATTTCAGTTGCCGTCGTCTCGGCGTTAGCCGCCACATCTCCTTCTTCAACAAAAAAGAGCGGATGGCCTTTCAAAACGGTGTCCTCAACCTTGACCGCGACCATACGCACGGTCCCGCTCGTGGCGGCTGTCACGATGTGTTCCATCTTCATGGCCTCAAGGACGGCGATCTGCTGTCCGCCTGCTACGGGGTCACCTTCCGCCACATCAATGCTCACAACCCGGCCTTGCAGATGCGCGGTAAGAGCCAGTGTGCCAACGGGCCCAGCAATCATCGCTGATACGGTGGCAGGCCCGGAAGGTGTTCTCGCAACGGACGCAAAAAAGCGTGTTTTTTGATTTGACTGTTTGCTTAGCCGGCCCGCGTGTTCCTCGATAAAAGTAGTGTAAACGTCATTTGCCTCAAACTCCGGCAGTCGCAACAGGTTGGCGTGGAAACCAATATTGGTTTCAACACCCTCAATGTTAAACTCTGAAAGTGCCCGGGTCGCACGGGCAACGGCATCGAGGTAGTTGCTGTTGGGCGAATGAACAATAAGCTTGGCGAGCAATGAGTCATAATGCGGGCTGGTCGTGTACCCGGCATAGCCAAAGCTATCAACACGTACACCTGGCCCCATAGGGGGCTGGAACGTGCTAAGGGTACCGCCTGACGGGGTTACTTCACCATCGGCACCCATGCTTTCCATATTGATGCGGAGCTGGATCGCATATCCTGTGGGAGCCGGTGTTTCTGACAGGCCCATTGTCGCCAATGTCTCCCCCCCTGCAATTCGCAATTGTATTTTGACCAGGTCGACGCCGGTCACTTCCTCCGTCACTGTGTGCTCCACCTGTAGGCGCGGGTTGGCTTCCATGAAGGTAAAACCAGCATCACCGTCTTTTGAGGCGTCGACCAGAAATTCAAAGGTACCTATGTTGTCGTAGGAAGCCTCCGTCGCGAGGCGTACGGCAGCCGCACAGAGCCTCTCTCTCAGCTCATCAGACAGGGTAGGGCTGGGCGCTATCTCCACCAGTTTTTGACGGCGACGCTGAAGCGAGCATTCCCGCTCGCCCAGGTGAATGATGCTCTGACCGTCCCCTACAATCTGGATTTCTATATGACGCGCACGGGTGAGAAGCTGTTCAACGTAAACATCTTCCTTTCCAAACGCGGACTTTGCCTCCGACTGGCAGCGCGCATAGGCTTCATCAATCCCGGCGGTACTGAAGACCGGGCGCATTCCACGCCCGCCACCGCCAGCCAGCGCCTTAATCATCATTGCTCCACCAGGAGCCAGATTATCGAAGAAGGTTCGGGCGTCTGCCAGACTGGTTGCGCCGTTTGTGCCGGACAGAAGGGGAACGCCTGCCTTCAACGCCAGTGCGCGCGCACGGGTTTTATCGCCGAACAGGGCAAGAGCGTCGGGGCTGGGACCAATGAAGATCAATCCGGCCTCTGCACACGCGCGGGCGAAACCTGCATCCTCGCTCAAAAATCCATAGCCCGGATGTACAGCATCGCAATCGGATTCTTTCGCCGCACGGATGATCGCTTCGCTATCCAGATAGGCGGGAACGCCGGTAGCAGCGAGTTCCACGGCACTGTCGGCTGTCTGTACGTGGAGCGACCGGGCATCATCTCGTGCGTAGACGGCAACCGACCCCACATGCAATTCGGCGGCGGCGCGCGCAATGCGAACGGCGATCTCGCCACGGTTGGCGATTAAAAGTCTCTGAATTTTCATGAAATCCGTCCCCTGATCCGGCTTCAGGCTCTGGCAAGCGCCATTGCCGGTATTCTTGGCCGGTATTTTGAATATTGATGGCACAACCTACCAGAAGGGGGGCTACAAGGTTCAAAATCGACCTTGTGGGGAAATTTTCGGAGATAAGGCGCTTTATGTGTGCGCTCAGACGCAAATGGTATTTGGTTGATCCCTCAAAATCGTCTATGACCCGCCTTTCGCCCCCGTCTCAGTTGGAACAATGACCCTCATGTCTCTGCCATCTCACATTCCGCCGGCCCTTGGTCGCGCGCTCGAAAAAAAGGGTTATTCGACCCTGACCGAAGTGCAGGAGGCCGTTATCGCCCCGGAGGCGGACGGCACCGACATGCTGGTTTCGGCTCAGACCGGATCGGGGAAAACCGTTGCCTTCGGCCTGGCGATTGCCCCGACTTTGCTGGA
>CAZNLO010000123.1:0-6499 GCA_964573935.1 uncultured Parvibaculum sp.
ATGCCCGGAATTTTCCAGACCTGGCGCTCGGCAAAAAAGACGTGCTGCTGGGCGGCGGACTGTTCGCCCGAGATCAGCTCGGCGAACAATTTCCGTTCGACCTTGATGCCTTCGTCGAAGGGCAGGTTTACGGCAGCTTCGATGCACTGGATGTTATATTCCGGTGCCTGGAAGCCCCGGGTCTTGCGCGCGATGGCCTTGCGGATGGTGTCGAAGATTTCCGGCTTGCCGCGGGCTGCTTCCACTTTCTCGTTGTTATCGCGGATTTTTTTCAAGGGGCGGTTTTCAGCAACAACTTTGTTGGCAAACGCAATGGCGTCAGCACGCAAGGCACCTTCCTCAGCCAGTGCATCGATCAGGCCAGCTTCCAGGCACTGTTCGGCAGCCATGGGCACGCCCGATGTTACCATCTGGAGGGCTTTTTCCGGGCCGACCACGCGCGGCAGGCGCTGGGTGCCGCCTGCGCCCGGCAAGAGGCCCAGTTTGACTTCCGGCAAGCCACATTTGGCGGAAGGGACTGCGACGCGGTAGTGGCATGTCAGCGCCACTTCCAGTCCGCCCCCTAGGGCCGTGCCGTGAATGGCGGCAATCACCGGCTTCGGTGCATTTTCGATCATGGACTGGGCCTCAAAGAGGCTCGGCCCCTTGGGCGCGCCGCCGCCAAATTCGGTGATGTCAGCGCCGGCAATGAAGGTGCGGCCTTCGCAGATGAGTACAATGGCTTTGACGCTTGCATCGTCGATGGCGGCCTTGATGCCTTTGTGGATGCCGTCGCGCACTTTGGCGGACAGGGCGTTCACTGGTGGTGAATTAAGGGTGAGGACGGCAATGTCCCCCTCATTGGTGAGATCTGTGACGTCGTTAATTGCGGCCATGGGGAGCCTCCCGGTTTGTTACCTTGTTTTGTTGGTCGCGATTTTAACCAGATTGCGTCTGAGCGCCAGTGCAAGGATGGACAGAGAGGTGCTGCCATGTGAACGGCTGTTGCCGTTGCGTAAAATCACCTGTGCTGGTTGAGTGCTTTGATTTGCTGTATGAGTTTTTTTCACGCAGGTGGGAGGATGATCTGATGGCTGGTGAAAACTCAAATGGGCTGACTTCGGCGGGGCGTGTTCTTCTCGGCCTCTATTTCCTGCTTCCGGGCCTCGCGAAATTTGGCGCGCCGGATCAGCAGATTGAGCTGATGGTGCATCACGGGCTGCCTTATGCGGTCCCCTTGCTGATGGTTGCAGGTGTTGCCAATGTTGGTGGCGGGTTGTTGCTGCTCGCGAACCGATATGTGCGGCTCACCTCTTTAGGGTTTGTGCTCTATATCGTCGTCATCAATTTTTTCCTCCATGACTTCTGGAATTTTGAAGGCCTCGAAGCCGCGCACGAGACGCAGAATTTCTTCAAGAACCTTGGTATTCTGGCAGGGTTGCTGGTGCTTGCCGGGGCAAGCCCTTGGCGGCGTTTGAGCCTTTCAGGACTTGCCCGTTCTGATGCGCGGGCTAGTTGAAGGGGACCGAAATTGTCCCTCCGAGCGACCAACCATCCAGGTCTGCTCCGATGCCAAAGTAGGACCCGAACAGATCAACGCTCATGCCGTTCTCCAGCTCCATGGACAGTTGTGGCGACAGGGACAGGCTGAGATAGTCATCGTCAGTTGCAAGCACGGAGCCTGACTGGCTGTCCCGGTTTGAATAGGTATAGGTCGCCAGCAGGCCGAGTGCGGGCTCCAGCCGGGTAAAGCCGGAAGGTGGGGTCAGACTGGTGCTGATGGTGGGGCCTGCGGACAGATTGCCGGACCAGGTGGTATTGCCCCCAATAGCTGTGCCTGCGGAGTTTACATAGTCCTCGCGATTGACCCAGGTGTTGGTGAGCGAGATGGCTGGCTGCATCCAGATGTTGTCAGAAAGTTGTTCTTTGCCGCTCACTCCCAGCGTGAAGCTGGCCAGCCTTGTGTCGTAGTTGCCGGTGGTGCCACTGACGGCGATGTCATTGTCGGTGATGCCGATCCGGGTTGACGCACTGAAGGTGAGCGCTCCTGCTGTGTAACGGCTATAGGCCCCGACAGAGTAGCCGCTCGTATCGATGCTGAGATTGTTGACCGGTGATTCAACGTCGCCCCAGGTGGCCGTAACAAAAGCCCCGAGGCGCAGATTGGATGTGAAATCCCGATGCGCACCAGCGGCGATCAGTATGTTGTCGCCATCCTGTTGAGAGGCATCGTTCTGTTTGTAGTCTGTGTAGACAGCACGGATCCAGCCGACGGTCTTGGCGTCCAGCGTGCGGGTCAAGGACAGGGGCGTCACGTTTGGACCTGGGCCTTCGCTGGTGTCGGCGATCCTGAATCCTCGGTACCGGGCCAGGGCCCGATCAAACGGGCTTAACGGGGCAAACAGGATTGCTTCGCCATCGTCAAGCTCAAAACCCTCGCGTGGAGTTAGCAGATGCTCTCTTAAGGGAAGCTCTTCGTTATCGATGATGTTGTCGATCTGGTTTATGCGGGTGGAAATTCTCCTCGCTTCGGCCTTTGCGCGTTCAAGCCAAGTTTGTTGGCCGTCCTCTAGATCACTCGCTTCGGCTCCGAACATGTTAGCGAGGGCGTCGCCTTCTTTCTCCCTAAATCCTTCTGGGTTTTCTTCGAAGTGCTTGATATCTTCATCTAGAGGCCGTCCGCGCTCAATCAACGCATCCCGTTCAGCATACAAGGCGTTCGCTCTCTTTCGGTCGTTTGCTATCCGTAAATTTCTTTGCTCATCGTACTGATCATCTGTTAGTCGCTCCTCTTCGGGATTAGCCTGTGACACACTGTCAATGATGTTGCCCACAGCCCGGTTCTCAACGATGGTGGAGGTTGTGGTGGCATTGGTTGCCGTGCTGGATTGGTCCGTTGCGCTTGAGGGGCTTCCTGCAGGCGCCTCTGTACAACTAAACGTCAGAATTGCTGGTCCACTAGGGCCGCCCGCGAGTGTGATGTCGATGATCCGAAATCCCGAGGTTGTTATGAGCCGGGAACTTGAGGCGTTCGCCCCATTTACGAAAAGAATAGATTCTGGTCCAGGGAGCAAGTCGACATCGACGCCGAGTGGTATCCCCGTAACCGTTGCGAAAATTGTCTCGCCTTCCAGAAAAAAGACACTCGCAGTTTGTGTGAACAGATTGGTGTTGGCGGCGACGGACTGATTAAAAGTACCGGCATTGGCTGCATCACAGCCGGGTGACGCCAGGGCTGGGGTTGCCATCGTCAAGCTTGCGCCAAGCAGGAAGCCACAAAAGCCAAATTTTCCTATATGAGCACCGTACATTCCACCACCCTCTGAAGATTTTTCCTAGGGGGGAGTATTTCTTCTCTTGCAGTTTTGCTCTTCATCAATTGTGATGAAGGTGGTCGCTATTTGGCAGGTACTTCAAGGTCCAAGGAAAATCGTATGGTGCAGATAGGGAATGTTGATATTTCGCAGGCTTTGGATATGCCAGTGCCCAGCCTGTGGTTTCGAGCGCCTCACCAGAACGCTCTTCCCCCGCTCGTTCTCTACGTTTATGGCGGCACGTTTGCCATGAACCACGGGCCCTCACACGAGAAGGTTGCCGCGCGGATTGCATCAGAGATACAGGGCGAAGTTCTGATGCCCAGCTATTCCCTGGCTCCGGAACGGGCTTTTCCACTGGCTATAGAGGACATTGCTGCAACATATCAGAAACTGCTTTCTGATGGCTGGCAATCTGGGCAGATCGTTTTTCTGGCTGATTCAGCGGGTGCCTCTATTGCCCTTGGGGCACTTCTGTCGCTGCGTGACCAAGGGGCTCCCATGCCAAAGGGTGTGGTCGTGCTTTTTCCCTGGGTCGACCTTACCATGTCAGGGGGGTCCTACGTCGATCGCATTAGAGACGACAGCCGTGTTTCAGATGTTGAACTTCTGGCGACATTTCTTAGTGGCTATCTGCAAGGTGCGGACCCCAGAGATGCGCTCGCATCGCCGGCTCTCGCGGATCTGCGCGGTCTGCCACCGCTTCATATCCATGCCGATGTTAACGACATTCTTGTGGATGATGCCAGGCTCTTGACCGAGCAGGCCAAACGATCGGGAGTGTCTGTTCAGCTTTATTTATGGGATGATGTTCCTGCGACCCTGCAGCGTGACGAGCCATTTTCTTCCCAGATGCAAGCGCTGTTTGTCAGTGTTGGAAAATTTGTTCAGTTCTGCACCGCCCATCCTCCGGCGACAAATACAAACAAGCGAGACCGTCTTCAGAAGGAGTACCTGGAGATCATGGAGGGCAATATTCAACCTCATATGCAACGTCGTATTGACGAGATGTTTGCTTGGACCAAGGACTATGGGCCAGACTGGGTCTGGTCATTTATCGAGCGGCGCATTGCGCATGGTGCTCTTGTTACTCAAGAGCAGATAGAACGGGAGTGGCTTGTTCGCCTTTTTGCGGAAAACGGATGCCCAACATTGCTGCTGACCGCCAGCCGTTATGTTGTTCACGCTAACCTGGCTGCGTATGAATATCTGGAGAGAGGGCCCTACCTTCGTCGTAAGAGGGGGCGTCTGACGGGCACTTCGAGGGAGGTGGATGTTGTTCTTGCCGATGTTCTGAAACGTCCCTTCTTGCCGACGGCGGAGAGAGGTGTGTCGGAACCTGTGTCTTTTGCTCGAATTGACGTTAGCGGTGATGCTGCGCTGTTGCTGAGATGCCATCGGCTTGCGGCCTTTGAAGCTGGGAGCATTGCGCCGCCGGTTGCTGTGTTGCGATTGTTGCTTGACGATGTACCCGAAACCCAGATTGATGTGGCGAGCCTGGCTGTCTGGTATGGACTTTCCCCGCGCGAAGCAGCTCTTGCTGCTCAGTTTGCGAACGGAACCGCGCTTGCCTGTTATGCAGAACAGGAAGGTATATCAATGGCAACGGTGAGGACGCAGTTTGCTCATTTGAAGGTTAAGCTGGGTGCTGCCGACCAGGCTGCTGTTGTGCGAAAAGTTCTGCGTGCCGCAGCGTTAAGCGGTTGATGCAATTATCTACCATTCGACGCGTGCGTGAGTGCGCACCTGTGATAAAGTCACGCCAACCAGACATTGAGACTTTCATGAAAGAAATAACGTGACCAATCCACGCACAGAAATTGCTGAGATACAGGCTGGCTTTGAGCGGACCGGATACATCTGTAATACGCATATCGCGACAGCTATTTTTCTTGCCCGTAACCTTGAGAAGCCGATCTTGGTTGAGGGACCTCCTGGAGTTGGCAAGACGGAACTTGCCAAAGCAACGGCTGAATTTCTGTCTCTACCGCTTATCCGTCTGCAATGTTACGAGGGGCTGGACGAGGCGAAGTCGCTCTATGAATGGAAGTATGGCAAGCAGCTTCTTTACACGCAGGTGTTGAAGGAGAAGCTGGGCGATCTGCTGGAAGGCGCTAATGGGCTTAAAGCATCCATGGAGCGTCTGCATGATTTTGACGACACATTTTTCTCGGAAGAATTTCTTGAGCCGCGAGCTTTGCTGAAATCTCTTTGGGCGGAAAACGGGTCTGTTTTGCTGATCGACGAGATTGACAAGTCGGATGACGAGTTTGAAGCGTTCCTGCTTGAGCTTCTGTCAGAGTATCAGATCACGGTGCCGGAGCTGGGGACGATCAAAGCAAAGAGCACGCCGATTGTGTTTTTGACCTCCAATAATACGCGCGAGCTTGGTGATGCGTTGAAGCGGCGTTGCATTCATCTTTACATTCCGTTCCCCGACGCTGATCTTGAAACCCGGATTATCACGGCTAGGGTGCCGGAAGTGGAGGCTGGGTTGCGCAAGCAGCTTGTTAGCTTTGTACAGAGCCTGCGCGAACTGGAACTGAAGAAAGCGCCTGCTGTCAGTGAAACGATTGACTGGGCGAGGACGCTTACCTTACTCCATGCGCAAGAACTCGACGGTGAGCTTGTACGCAGCACGCTCAATGTGCTGCTGAAATTTCAAGACGACATAGACAATGTTGACAGCGAAATTAATATGCTAATGGCAAAGGCCGTGACGGCGGCGAGGTAAACCATCATGAGCCAGGTGCTTTCCAATTTTGTGCGGGCCCTTCGTGCACATGATGTGCGGGTTTCAACTTCTGAGAGTGTGGACGCCGGGCGCGTTGCGGATCTTGTGGGTTTTACGGACCGACAGGTGCTGAAAGACGCTCTTTCTCAGGTGCTAGCCAAAACGGATGAAGAGAAAGCCGCGTTCGACGGTTGTTTCGACCGGTTTTTTTCTTTTGAACAGTTCCGAGCGAAAACGGCGGCGAATGATCCGGGTGATGGGGATACTTCTGCGGAGATGCAGAAGCCCGGTGAGGGGGAAGGTGAGCAAGGATCGCAGGAGGGGGAGGGCGGTGGCAGCTCCGACCCGTTTGGCGAAGCGGGGTCGGCTTCTGGCGGCGAAGCGGGGTCGGCTTCCGGTTCGGGATCGGGGGGAGAGGCCGGGGAAGAGCAGGCCCCCGAGAGGGTCACTTACCGAGACCTAACCGCGCTGC
>CAZNLO010000124.1:0-1267 GCA_964573935.1 uncultured Parvibaculum sp.
GCCTTGCGGCACTAGAACCTAAATCTAGCGTGTCTACCAATTCCACCACGCCCGCATGACCCTAAGCCCCAAAAGGGCATAAACGAGTTTATGCACTGTCACCGAGAACTGGCGAAGCACGCTCGTCCGAATTTCGCGACCTCTATAGCAAGGGCGCGAAGCCTTGGAAAGCCCAATAAATGCCTGCATTTGCGTGACCCCTCGCCAATTCGGGGCGCGCGGCTGGTTCAGGCGCGTTTCAGTCTATCTGTACCAGGCCTGAAACCGCTTCAAACCGGCGTTGTTCTCCCGTGACGCCCGTCACAAGTCCGTAGTGGGTAATGCGATAGTTGCCAGGGTCAAGATCAGCAGGCGTCTCCCAGGTGACCTCCGCCACGAGCTGATCGTCATCGCTGCCCTCACGCCACCTGATTTTGGTTTCCCAGTCTGCGTCTGTGGCCACGCGGGACCAGCCCCCCTCCTGTTCTCGTTCGATCAGCAGAAAATTCGAGACGCCCCGGAGATCAGCGGATGGATTGCCGGACCAGAATTCCACCGTCACGGCCTCCCCGGCGGCATAGCGGTTTTGTGCACTCGGCAGAGCTTCTCCAAAATCCTGCCCTTCCGGCACTGCATCCGCCGCGCCATTGTGAAGTTTTGTTGGCACAGAACGACCCCGCCAGTCATCGTAAGTCACTCCGTCCGCTACATTTTCCCCCGCTTCCAGCGCCTCAGCGAGGTGCACAAGCACCTGTTGGTAGGCAGCCAACGTCCATGGCCCATGCAGCGTGTGTCCGCCCTCATACTGCTGGAGGGCATATTCTTCGGGCGTTGTGACATAGCCCGCATACCCGTTCACATACCCCGCGATGACAATATGCTTGGCCCAGGGGCCAAGTGCTTCTCGCACGCTGGCTTTCAGGCGCCGCGCAGCCATGGTGGTAACTTCCGCTGGCAGGGTCACGATGACCAACTGACCGATGCGGGCAATGCCGAGCGAGCGTATCTGGGACTGAATGGAGGGGGAGCCGGTTCCCGTTTCAAACAGGATCGCTTTGGGGGCCTGACATTCCTTGACCGCAGGGGTCCAGTCCGGCGCGCCGCTCAAAAAGCCGATCAGGAAATCCAGGTAAAAGCGTTGCTCCGTCATGCCCTCTTCAAACAGAAAGTGCCCCCCGCCATCTTCCGTTGACCCGCCCGCAAAAGAATATCCATAGGCAGAGGGACAGGTGGTCTGTGGTCCTGCATTGGTGAAGCGGTCAGCTACCTCCATATTGGACATATCCAC
>CAZNLO010000124.1:1277-6424 GCA_964573935.1 uncultured Parvibaculum sp.
AGACGGCGATAGTCCAACGCCCCCGACAAAGGTTCCTTCGCGCTCTTAAACAGGGCAAGGGCAGCTTCGAGTTGCCGCGCTCCGATGATGGCGGTGCTCTCAAAGTCATTTTCGCCAGGTCCGGTATTGTCGAGGTTCAAATTCGAGGTCACGTCACCGGGAGTGGATTGCGCAAACGCCGCGACAAAATCATCAGCATTGCCATAAGAAACCCCCATCAGCTTTTCAAAAGCCAACGACGCGTAGCCCTTGTGATCGCCGGAAATCAACCGGTTATCGTACGTCATGGAGGTCGGATGCACGGCAAACCAGTTGATCGTGCCGATCGAGCCTGCATCGCGGACAAATTTCAGCAGGGTCATCTCCTTGTCTATCGGGCCTGGATAAGATGCACGTTCCTCTGCCGGATTTTGCTCATAGGCAATGAGCGACCGATTGATCCCCACCCCCTCAACCTCGCCCTTGTCGATCAGGATGCTTCCCGGTGCCAGGTCTTCGTGAGCGCTGACGATGGCGCGAACCAGCCCTGCAACAATGTGCTCATAGTGCTCTGGATAAAATGCCCCCCCAAGGCCGGACTCTATCCTCGTGTGCCAGTGCCCACCGGCCCCGGCGTGTGTATGGGTGGCGCTCAAGATCACATTGTCCAGCGTGTAGATACCCTGGTAGAGGGCCTGGAGACGGTCAACCACTTCCAGCGCAATATTGTGTTCAATACTGCCAATGTCGGCACTGACGAAAACCAATCTCCTAGTACTGTCGGGCGCTGCAATGATGAAGGCACGGGCGCGCTGGCGAATGTGCAGACCCTGCGTGAGCTGGTCTTCGCGACCAAAGCCCCACATCTGAATACCGTAGGCCGGGCCGGTAATATCCGACATGCCGCGGCCTATCAGATAATTCGAGGGGCTTTCAGCGTAAGCCGGCGCTGACAACATGCAGACGAAGACCACGAACACTTTTCCCATCAACTCTAATTTCATTTGGTCTCACCCCATTTGTTGCCAGCATTCGCCATCTTAAAGATTTTTTTCCATCCAACGGACATCCCAGTACTGGTCGAACTTGTGCCCAACCTCGCTATAGGTTCCGACTTCAACAAAGCCGAACCGTTTGTGCAAGGCCAGAGATGCCGGATTTGGCTCGGTCATTCCCGCCAGCACCCGGTGAACATCTTGCGTCTCCATGGCCGCAAACAGGTGTTCATAAAGGCTTGTGCCTAATCCCCGCCCTGCCGCCGCCGGATCAAGATAAATGCTGACTTCCACAGATGTCTGGTAGGCCGCTTTCGGGCGGAACGGTCCGGAGCAGGCCCAGCCAAGAAGGCTCTCCCCCTCAATGGCGACAAAACACTGGTGACGCCCGGTCTCACAAAACCCTTTCGCCCAGACCTTACGTGCCTCAATTGATTTCGGTTCAATATCGAAGGTCACAGGTGAGGTGCGGACATAGTGATTATAAATGCTATTCAGGGCGGGCAAATCGCCCCCTTCAAGCCGCCGTATGGAGCAGGGCGCGCTCATTGTAGAAGCCCTGCCAGCACACCGGGCAGAATGTCCGGCAGATCCTCAGCAATGAGGCCTGGGCCAAAGGCCGCACCGGCTGCACCGTGCATCCAGACAGCGGCGGCGGTGGCTTCAAATGCGGGCATACCCTGCGCCAGCAGTCCACTTACAATCCCGGCCAGTACGTCGCCGGAGCCCGCAGTTGCAAGCTCCGGCCCCGCGTTGGCATTGATGGCGCTACGTCCGTCGGGCGCGGCGATGACGGTATCAGGCCCCTTCAACAATATAATGGCGCCAGATGCCACGGCGGCGGCCCGGGCACGTTCGAGCTTTGATCCTTCAAGGTCTGGAAACAAACGCTTAAACTCGCCCTCATGAGGGGTCAGCACGACAGGCCCCGCAAAATAATTCCCGATAGCAACAAAGAGATCGCGGGGCACTTCCTCAAACGAGGTTAAGGCATCCGCGTCAATTACCGTCGCCGCCCCGGAGAGAAGAATAGCGGCGACATTCTCGCGTGTGGCCGCCCCGACACCGTTTCCCGGACCAACAAGCACTGCGTTCATCCGCTTGTCTTCAAGCAGCGTTGTCAGCCCCTCCGCCCCTTCAAACCGTTTCAGCATGATCGCTGTGAGGTGGTTGGCATTGACCTGAAGAGCATTTGGAGGCGAGGCGACCGTCACAAGTCCCGCCCCACATCTCAAGGCACCGCGCGCGCCAAGTCGGGCGGCGCCTGTGGCACTCGGAGGCCCTGATATAACGACGGCATGACCGTTTGTGTATTTGTGTGCCCCAAACTCGCGCCTCGGAAGACTCTCCCGCCAGAGGTCGGGTGTGTTCTCAAACAGGTCCAGGGTCAAGACGTCCAGGGCAGCCTCATCCAGACCAATGTCTGCGACAATGATTTCGCCGCAATACTGTCGACCGGGCGCCAGCAGGTGGGCGTGCTTTTTCCGGAAGAACGTCACAGTCAGGGAAGCACGAAAGGCAACGCCGCACACAGAGCCGCTATCGCCCTCGATACCGCTGGGGACATCCACTGCCATGACGGGTGTTCCGCTCTGCAAAACACGCTCAATAAGGGTGGCAGGAATACCCTCAACATCGCGGGTCAATCCGGCACCGAAAAGCGCATCGACAATGAGAGAGGCTCCCTCTCCTGAAGCGCCACTGAGAACGTGGACAGGCCCGTTCCACTTGCGGGCTACGTGCGCGGCGTCTCCCTGTAGGTTTTCCCTGTTTCCCAGCATATGGAGCGAAACGCCCCAGCCCGCATCGCGCAGCAGGCGCGCAATGACAAACCCATCTCCGCCATTATTGCCCGGACCGCATAACACGGCGGCCCGCCCCCGGGGGTAACGCTCCATGATGGCATCTGCACAGGCGCGCCCTGCTGCTTCCATCAGAACCACACCGCTGGAGCCGTGGGCAATGGCCCAGCGGTCGGCGGCATACATCTGGTCGATACTCAGAATAGCTGTCATGGCGGAAGTATAACGCGGAACCGCCTGTTAGTTGACTTTCGTTTGTGCTTCCAGGCCCTGTTCAATGACAGTGAGGTTGCTGCCATTGGTTTCAAACAAGGTCACGGAACAATTGTCAGGTCGAAAGCAGATCACCCGAGGATCTTTTAGCGCATGGCCAACGGCTGCATTGATGGCGATGAAATGGGAGAAGATCACGGTATCGCTCTCAAGTTCCAGTAGGGCCTCCACCACCTGTCGTTTCCAGCCGATCAAATCAGGGGCTTTGGCCTCGTTTTTGAGAGTTTCCTCCCACGTCCCGGTCATGATACCTCGCAACCAGACACCCCGCTCAGGGAGACTTAAATCGGGAGAAGGGATTTCGGCAACCCGTGGCTCGATCCGCGGGGTCTGCGCCCATGCCCGGGAGAGCGGTAAAGCGGTTTCCTGACAGCGCTTGAGAGGGCTTGAAAGCACCGGGAGGGCAACGCCCTCTCGCGCCATTATGCTTTTTGCCACTGCCTCGGACTGCCTGCGACCAAGGTCTGACAGGCCCGGATCCTTGTCTGCATCCCAACCGGCGGCAGCTTCCCCGTGGCGGATCATATATATGCGTGGCATTAAGCCCCTCCCTTCGTCATCAGTTTTCCTTCAGCCATTTCATACGGGTGTGAAAATATTGAGGCCGGTTTGAGTATTTTCAACTGTGCCGGAGCGACCCAGGCTGTCTTTGTCCATCAGACTTTGGACGAGAGCCGGGTCCGTTACATGCGAGACAAAGCGGGCACCATTCTCTCCCAGACGCCCCATCACTATACCAAATTGTGGCCCTTCGCGCCCGTGCATGACGGTGTATGTCTCTATTTTTGCCGCGCCCTCAGGTTTCTCCTCCATGCGAGGATGATCCAGCGCATCAAGGGTTTTTTGATAGTCGGCCGGGTTCTCCCGTTTCCATGGACCCTCCGTCGGCGTGGTCGAATAGAGCCCTGCCCCGTGCTTGGTCACATAATATCCGTTTGATGTACACAGGCCCTTTTTGCCCGGGTTTGCCCGCATTTTCTCAATCATGGTCGCGATGGAATGCATGGCGTAATTGTTCCCTGCACCCCCAAAATAGGGCAGGCCACCCGTCACTGTTAGGGGGCGGGGGTCGTCGTCCGCAATACCCAGCTCTTTCATGCCGATTTGCACAGCGCTGGGGAAACAGGAATACAGGTCCATGAAATCAATCTCATCGATTGACCAGCCTGCCTGCGCAAACGCTTTTTGTCCCATTGTGCGAATGGCGGGGCTTGAATGAAAATTCTGACGCTCTGTCATGTACCAAAGATCATTGGCATCGGCACAACCATGCAGGTAGACCCATTTGTCTTCCGACACACCAAGCTCGCGCGCCTTCTCAACGGACATCATGACAATAGCCGCTGCCTGATCCACCGCCATGATGGCATTCATGAACTTGGTGTAGGGATAGCCGATATATCGGTTGGAGGTGCTTGGGGTCGCAATTTCCTCCGCGCTGCGTTCAACGGGAAACCAGGCCTGGGGGTGCTCCGCCGCCACTTTGGTGAACCCAGACATGAGCCTACCGATATAAGCCTGCTGCGCCTCAACCGTGCGCCCTGCTTCGCCTCGTAGGGCATTTTCAAACATCGGATAGCAGTTTACCGGGTGGCTCAGCTTGTGGAGGTTTTCCACTCTGGAAACCCCTTCTTTCTCATAGCCAATATCAATACGGCTGCCGCCTGGATCATCGTTCCAATTGTCGGGCGTCTTTCCTGACATCAGCAGTTTCTGAAATGACGAAAAGCACTCAACGCCACCAAGCAAAACAATATCGTGGTCGCCCTGTGCAATACGTTCGGCTGTATGGTTCACCAGGAGCTGGGGCGAGTTGCCTCCTGTCGGCCCGTAACAGGTGTTGGCAGGGGTCGCACCGATCTTGTTTGCCAAGGTCTGAGGCAGATTGGCATACTGATTGATGGGAAGCTCCCGGGTACCGGGACTGTCGATCACAAAGCGTGTGCAGGTGATGGTATCGAGTTTGTCTGCAAGACCTTCAAGCCCCGTGTCGGCCAAGGCTATGCGCGCGGCATCGGCCATCAGGGATGCCGGGTCCTTTACCTTGTCCAGATCGGTTTCCTTTTGAATGACCTGACCGCATCCAACGAGGATGGGG
>CAZNLO010000125.1:0-1344 GCA_964573935.1 uncultured Parvibaculum sp.
ACTGCACCCAGGCATCAACCGCGCCGGGGATCGTGACCGAGTGAACCGAAGACAGGCCGATATCCCTCATTCCCTCTTCGCGCAACGTCGCGGCACACGCAGCTTCGGGCGCTTTCCCGGACCCGTTAAGCCCGATCACTTCACCGCTCCCCCCCTTCGACAGGAGAACAAAACAATCCCCCCCAATGCCTGTATTGTAGGGCTCAACAACACACAGCACCGCACTGGCACAAATCGCCGCATCAATCGCATTGCCTCCCTGACGCAGCACATTAACGGCCGCCTCCGCCGCAAGCGGCTGGGAGGCAGCGCACATGCCGTTCAGACTATGAACGGTTGAACGTCCGGGAAAATGCATGTCACGCATCACAATGCTCCCCGGTCATTGCGGTCCGGGTTAAGCATCAAAGTCTTCAATTCAAACAACGCGCGTTCCATACGCATCAGCCGGGCGTTCACCTCGTCCAGCCGGGCGCTCACAGACGCCATGTCCGTCGCAACGGCTGGATGGGGAAGGGGCGTGGAAACACCTGCATGGTCTGCCACTTCGCCAGGGCTGGCTTGCAAAAACCCGGCAAGGGCACTGACCTCATGAGGGAGAAGTTCCCGCTGGTCTTTCCAGATTTCCTCCACCTGTTCGGTTGAAAGGTGAAGCAGACCGCAAATGTCATCCGGCGTGGCACCCACCGCCACCAACCGTTGGTCAAACCAGCTCTGATCGAAAAAAAGTGCCATACTCGTTCTCCCGTTTGCATGAAGAGAGAATAGGGCAATCGGCAGCAAACGGCATCCCATTCAACCCTGCCTAAAGCACAAAAAGGAGAGCCCCCAGCACCAGAAGGGCAATCCAGCCGGTCTCCGCAACAATCAATGCAACCGGCCGCCATCCCACCACAGCAAGTTCCTTAAACGAGGTTTTCATGCCCAGCGCAGCAATCGCCGTCACCAGGCACCAGCGCGATGCATCGCCGATCTGCTCGGTCACAAGAGGGGGGAGGACCCCCATGCTGTTGATCCCCACCAGCACCGCAAAACCCAGCAGAAAATAGGGAACCGGCACCTTGCCTTTATTGGCCCCCGCCCCCATACGCGCAACAACCACCGCAATCACCACAACAACAGGCAGAAGCATGGCAACACGCAGCAGCTTAATATAGGTGGAAATCTCCCCGGTTTCAGCAGAGACCATGTACCCGGCCCCGACGACCTGCGCGACATCGTGAATGGTCCCGCCCAGAAAGATACCGGCCTCTACATTATCAAGCCCCAGCGGCACAACGAACAGCGGATAGACCACCATCGCAATAGTTGACAGGCTGGTTACAGCGACAACCGTGAGGATCG
>CAZNLO010000125.1:1360-6376 GCA_964573935.1 uncultured Parvibaculum sp.
GCGCTCAAGAGCCGGGTTACGCGGTAAAACCGACGATATGGCCAGTGCCGCCGACGCGCCGCAAATCGCAACCGCGCCCCCCGACAGAACCCCAAAAGACAGGCGCAACCCGAGCACCCGCGCGAGCCCCCAGCCAAACAACATCGTCGTAATAACCCCGACAACGACGCTCAGCACCGGCCCAAGGCCGAGGCCCGTGATTTGGTCAATCGTTATACGCACCCCCAGCAGAGCAACCCCGATACGCAAAACACTGCGCGCAGCAAATTCAATGCCCGCAACACACCGGCCTTCTTCGTGCAGAAAATGAAAGGCCATGCCCAGCAGCAGCGCAAACAACATCACCGGAGCACCATACCGGCTGGACAGCCATGTCGAGGCAAGACCGATCGTAAGCGCCACGAGCAGCCCAGGGTAGACCGCATGCACAAGCTCCCCCTTGGGCACATAGCGCAGCAAGGCTGGAACCGGCGTCGGTTCCGCCTGCGCTATCCCCTCCATACTGTCCAGAGAGGCTAGCTGTTCAAGGGAGGTCAGGCGTTTCATTGCATTGGGGCCGTGCTGAGCCGAAAGGTTCCGGCGGGCTGCATCTAGGTCGCGCTCATCCATTACTCATGCCTTCACTTCTGCTTATTCCACAGTATTTAGCCGCTCAATAGACTTCAAGGCAAGGAGTGAAGCAGGCTTTGCGGAAAAGCCAGTGCACGCTTTAACCTTGCGCACCGACACTGCGCGCGCCTAAAACACCAGAACCATGCAAAGCGCCTTATTCCACCGCGTCTATGACGCAGGCCACCTTATCGAAGAAGTTCCCTTCTGCGACCCCCTCGCCCTGTTCGCCCCTTTGGCGGCAGACCCTTATGCGTTGCTGCTGGATTCAGCCACCGCCGGTCCGCAAAAAGCTACCCACCTGCATGGCAGATGGTCCTATATCGCAGCCGACCCTTTTTTGACGGTTGAAAAACGCGAAGGCACTGTTTTTCTGAACCAGCAAGCAACGCAAGGCAGCGGCTTTGACCTCCTGGCCCGGCAGCTCGACACACACGCCCTGGAACCGGGCTGGACAAACGACCCGGATTTGCCCCCTTTCACCGGCGGCTTTGCAGGTTTCTTTGGCTACGAGATGGGAGCGGAACTGGAAACCCTCCCTCCTCGAAAACCCTGGGGCCACCGCCACGCCCACACAGACACACGAGCCCCCGACATGGCCCTCGGCGCCTATGATTGCATTATCGCTTTTGACTGCGTTGCCCGGCGCACTTTCATTGTTTCAACCGGCCTGCCCCAAACCACGCCTGCCGCCCGCGCGGCCCGGGCAGAGGCGCGCGCCGCACACTGGCGCGCCCGCCTGGCGCTCAACCCGGGCTTGCCCCCCCTCCACTGGCCGACAGAGCCCGCACCAACAAATGTTATCACCCCCGCCACCAGTCGCGCCCACTATGAAGCCACCGTCAGTCGCGTTGTGGACGACATTTATGCAGGCGACATCTTTCAGGCAAACCTGTCGCAACGCTTCGAGGCCAGCCTGCAAAACAACGATGATGCGTTCACCCTCTATCGGCGCCTGCGCGCCCTGAGCCCCGCCCCCTTTGCGGGCTTTTTCAACTTTGGCGACGGCTCTCTTCTGTCATCTTCTCCCGAGCAGTTTTTGACATCCGATGGCCGGACCATCCAAACGAGACCCATTAAGGGAACACGGCCTCGGGGCCAGACCCGCAAACACGATGAAGCCCAGGCCCAGGCACTGCTTGCCAGCGAAAAAGACCGGGCTGAAAATATCATGATTGTCGATCTCATGCGCAATGACCTGTCGCGTGTCAGCAAGGATGGCTCCGTGCACGTGCAAACGCTCTGCGCGCTTGAGCGTTTCGCCACCGTCCACCACCTGGTCTCCACCCTGCGTGCCACCCGCCGTGAAGGCATTACAAATGTTGATCTCCTGCGTGCCTGTTTTCCCGGCGGCTCCATCACCGGGGCCCCAAAAATCCGGGCCATGGAAATCATTGCGGAGCTGGAGCCCCAGGCCCGCGGCCCCTATTGCGGCTCGCTTGGCTTCATGAGCTTCTCGGGCACCATGGACACCAACATTTCCATTCGCACAATGACTGTTATGAAAGAGAGCGTAACCTTTCAGGCGGGCGGTGGCATCGTCGCTGACAGCATACCGGCGGACGAATATGATGAAGTCCTTGCCAAGGCCTCTGCTCTTTGCAACGCGGTGCGCGGATGCAGACCCGAAGAAGATGCCATCGCACGCGTGGTCCCCACATGATCGCGCTCATCGACAATTACGATAGTTTTGTCCACAATCTGGCACGCTACATTGGCGAACTTGGGCACGAACGATGCGTTATTCGCAATGATGCGACAAGCGCCGAGGCCGTTTTTGAGCAAAACCCGGATGCCATCATCCTCTCCCCCGGCCCCTGCACACCGGCCGAGGCGGGCGTCAGCATCGACATTGTACGCCTCGCAGCCCAAAAACATGTGCCCCTGCTCGGCGTATGCCTCGGCCATCAATGTATTGCCGAAGCCTTCGGGGGCACCACCGTCCGCGCCAAACGCCCCAGGCACGGCAAGACTTCTCCCATCGCGCACAAGGGACACGGCCTGTTTGCCAGCCTGCCAACCCCCTTCGCAGCCGCAAGGTATCACTCCCTCGTCGCAGAAATTGAGAGCAGCTCCCCTCTCATCCCCATCGCAACCGCCACCGATGACGCCCACCTCATGGCGCTTGCCCATCAGGACCTGCCTGTCTTTGGCATTCAGTTTCACCCGGAATCCATCCTGACCCCCCACGGTCACCAGATCCTCGCCAACTTTCTCTCCCTCGCCGGCCTCACCCACACAATGCCGCCGGAACACAAAGAGTTAAGCCCATGATTGTCTGGTTAAACGGTGAGCTGACCAAAGCAGAGCACGCCCGTATTGATCCCACCGACCGGGGTTTCTTGTTGGGCGATGGTCTTTTTGAAACCCTGAAGGCGCCCCATGGTCAGGCCGTTTTTGCAGACCGGCATCTCGATCGCCTCGCCCATGGTGCAAAAATACTTGGCATTGAAATCAACCATGACAGGGCCACATTGAAATCAGCCATGACTGCCCTGCTGGCCGGAAATGCGCTGGAAACAGCACCCCGGGCGGCTCTGCGTCTGACCCTTACAAGAGGGCCCGGCCCGCGCGGGCTTCTGCCGCCCCTTGAGAGCACGCCCACACTCCTGATGACCTGCTTCCCCTGCGCTCCGCCCAGACTGTCTGCGTGTGCAATAACAACAACAGTGCGCCGCAACGAGTTCTCGCCCACCGCCAACCTGAAGGTTCTGCCCTATCTCGATCAGATACTGGCCAGACGTGAGGCAGAAGCCGCCGGGGCCGACGAAGCGATCCTCCTCAACACACAAGGTAAGGTGGTGTGTGCCAGTGCCGCAAACCTGTTTCTTTGGGACGCCGACACCCTCCTCACGCCGCCTTTAGGCGATGGGTGCATGGATGGCACGATCCGTCGCGCAGTAATTGAGGTCGCCAGGCATCTTGGCATTGAATGTTTTGAAGAAAGCCTGCCCCCTTCGACGCTGGCCAGCGTTGAGAGTGCCTTTCTGACCAATTCCCTTGTGGGACTACAAAGCCTCGCCCGTGTCGACGGGCGCAAGCTGGGCGAACACAAAGCGATGGGTCAACTACGCGCAGCTCTTGAACAAGCCGAACAGGCAAGCCTCCCCTCTTAGAGAGGCTTGCCATCATTCCGGCCAGACACTCCTTTGGAAATCACGCTTCCGGCAATGTGCGGGTTCTCAATAGAAGATAAAAAGCAAAGGCGGTTGCCACGCCAGGCACTAAACACAAGATAATACAGACCCAGCCATACTTCACCCCAAGAGTACGGCGTTCATAGATGATCCAGACAATCAGGATCAGTCCAGCGATAATTGTATCGAGGGAATATCCGGTAGCATAAGGGTTCACAAAACCTGCTGCGAACCCGCCTAGTACATCCCCACTTTCCAGAAGTGGCGGAACCACAATGACAGCGAAAACGACCGTAAAAAGCAAGCCCAGAGCAACAATCAATCCTTCAAACATCACCTTCGTCAACACACACCTCCTTTGACGGCATAAAACAACGAGCCGGTCACAAAAAAGCGACGGGACATGATGCCCGTCGCTCTTGTTCTTGGTTGCCCAGTACTTCCTAATTCTCCAGTACGCGAGAGCTTATTCCCCGACAGAGAAATCTCTACGGGCAGTGGCAATTGTGATGGTAAAGCCTGCCACAACATCCAGCAGTGCGAACATCGTAATCATAAAGAAAGTGGTTGTCGCAAATTCCGGCAGCACCATGAACTGCACGAGCGCCACGATAAAGACGATAAGAGACAGGCCGTGATTAATAACGGTCGACCCGCTGGTCCGGGTGGCTGTTATCAATTCAAGGAACAGCAGGATAAGCGCGAGCACAATAAGTGCATCCGAAACTCTGACCGTCCAAATCGCCCCGGACAGAAGCTGCACATCAAATAAAGCCGTATCCATCGATGGCCCGGTGACAAGCGCCATGACATTGTAGGCAATGACAACGATCGCCATGAGAGGCAAACTTCCAAGCATGATTTCCCCTTTGCTATCATATTGGGATGGGTGGATTGGCTTCCACCACATATAAGACCAGCGTAGCCAGACTGTACGCTCAGCATGGCATGACACCACCTCAATTGTGCGACCAAATTACGACACCCGGCCTCAACCCGCTGATCCGCACACCAAAGCAGCCCCTTAAAAGAAAAAAACGCCGGAAACCCAGCGTTTTTTATTCCGACACAATATGCGAAATATCAGGTATCGCTTTTTGGCTCAAGAACCTGACGTCCGCGGTACATACCGCTTTTCAGGTCAATATGGTGAGGACGGTGCAATTCGCCGGAATCGGGGTTTTCAACATAGGTTGGCCGCTTCAGCGCATCTGCTGAGCGCCGCATACCGCGCTTGGAGCCACTGATTTTACTTTTTGGAACAGCCATA
>CAZNLO010000126.1:0-6353 GCA_964573935.1 uncultured Parvibaculum sp.
TTCTCGCCAACGCCCAGCTTATTTCCGACAGGCTGGCAGGGATCGACGATCCGGCTGTCCAAAGTCTGGCCCCACGCTTGTTTGCCTCCATCGACCGGGCGATAAACCTGTGCACCAGCACCTTGACGTTTGGCAGTGCGCAAGAGGCGCCACCCGTCAGACGCCCGGTCCGACTTGCGGAGCTGGTGACAGACGCGATCGACGCCGTGGGAATTTCCGACGGTGCAGGGATCACCGTGCATATCGAGATCGAAAACGACCTGGAAATGGACGCCGATCCCGACCACATGTTTCGTGTGTTGCTCAACCTTGGGCGCAATGCGGTACAGGCAATGGAACACGGTGGCGAAATGACCGTGCGGGCGGCTGGTGATGATGCCGGTGTGACCATCGAGATCAAAGATACCGGCGGAGGCATCCCGGAGGCAGCGCGTGAACGCCTGTTTCAGCCTTTCGGCGGGAGCACCCGTGGGGGCACGGGGCTCGGCCTGGCTATCTCCACAGACCTTGTGCAGGCGCATGGGGGCACGTTAGAGCTTGTCGAAACCACACAGAACGGTACACTCTTTCGGGTACGGATACCTCATCGTCCCGGCACCACGGCAGTGGAAGCTGGAGCCGTTCAGTAGAGCTCAGTATGTTGCGGCAATTCGCTGAAGAGGGAGTTGTATATGGAACAGATTAGAGACGGACACCGTATTCTGGTCGCTGACATTGGCGGCACGCATGCGCGCTTTTCGCTGGGCGATGCGCGTATCGGGGTAGAGAGCCTGACAGCCCCTTTTGTGCTGGAAACTATTTCATTTCTGACTTTTGAAGAGGCGCTCCAGGAAGTGCTGGATGAAATGGGCCAGCCCCTTATCAGCGCGGCGGCCATCTGTGGGGCCGGACCGGTGGTTGTGGGAGAAGGCGGCGCGCAGATCGACATGACCAATTGCCCCTGGGTTCTGTCGCAAGCGGCGATGGCAGACAGGCTGGGCACGACGAGCGTGTCTCTCGTGAACGATTTTGCGGCACTCGCCCACGCATTGCCCTACTTAAAGCCGGGTGATCTACGTCAGATCGGTGGGGGAACGCGCCAAGAGGGTGGGCCAATGGGGGTTTTGGGGGCAGGAACAGGCCTTGGGGTTGCGGGCCTCGTGCCGGACGGTGAGGGGGGCTATGTCCTCATTGACGGCGAAGGGGGGTGCGCCGACATTGCGCCCGCCAATGCCCGCGAGCTTGCCATCTTTGAGCGCTTGCTTGCGCGTCTCGGTGTGGTGGATGCCGAAACCATTCTGTCGGGCAAGGGTATCGAAACCCTTCACGATGTGCTTTGCGAACTGAACGGGTGCCCTCGCGAAAAGGTGGGCGCAGCCGAAATCGCGGCCCGGGCCGCAACGGGGGGAGAGCCCGTCAGTGCGGAAACGATTTCTCATTTTACCACCTGGCTTGGGGCGGCAGCGGCCAATATCGCCCTTACCATGGGGGCCAGCGGCGGGATCTATATTGCCGGGGGCATTGTACCGCGTTGGGGCGGCCTGTTCGATGGGCAGCAGTTCCGTGCACGCTTTGAGGCGCGGGGCAAAATGCAGACTTACCTTGAAGCGATCCCGACTTACCTTGTGACGGCCCCGGACCCCACCCTAAAAGGCCTGTTTGAAATTGCGGCGACCAGGGTGGCTGAACGTTAGGGGCCGCTCAACACGACGCCTTCACGTCGCGGGTCAGCGCCGCCCTCAAGACCGTTTGCTGTACGGCGAATGCCGTGAAGCCCGCTGGTAATAGGCCCGACGGAAACCTGATGTCCAAGTGCCCTCAGCGCCTCTTCAAGTTCAACCAGGGCGGTGCCGGCCTCGATTTCCAGCGGCCCGTTGCGGGTAACATGGCGGGGCTGGTCAATGGCGGCCTGCATGGTGAGCCCGTGGTCGAGCAGACCGATAAGGGTCTGCGCAACATAGGCGATAATCCGGCTGCCTCCGGGCGACCCGACGGCAGCGTAAAACTCCCCCTCTTCATCGAAAACAAGCGTAGGGGACATGGAAGAGCGCGGGCGTTTGCCCGGCGCCACCGCATTGGCCACGGGTTTTCCATCCACCACCGGCAGAAACGAAAAATCCGTGAGCTGGTTATTCAGGAAAAACCCGCCCACCATCAGGTGGCTGCCAAACGGGGCTTCAACCGAGGTGGTCATGGAAACCACATTGCCTTGTCCGTCGACGATGCTGAAATGGCTGGTGGAGGGTCTGGCGCGCGAAACATTGGGTGCATAAGGACTGTTGCGCAACGCACCTGCCTGATCTGTGGCGGCGGGGCGTCCGGCGTTTGCTGGGCCCATGCTGCTCTGTGTGCTTATGGTTCGCGCACGTGATGCAAGATAGCTCTCGTCCAGCATGGCGGCCGCAGGCACATCAACAAACCCGGGGTCGCCGATATAGAGATCGCGGTCCGCATAGGCGAGCCTGCTTGCCTCGGTAATAAGATGGACGGCCTCAAGTGATCCCGGCTCCAGGTTGCCCATCTCGAAGTTTTCCAGAATGCCCAGTATTTGCAGGCTGGTAAGCCCACCCGAACTGGAGGGCGGCATGCCGCATACCGAATAGACGCGGTATGCCAGACAGAGGGGCTCGCGTTTTATCGCCTTGTAGGCGGCCATGTCCGCAAGGCTGAGCGTGCCGGGACGGGTCGGTGCATTTTGCACCATCGCGACAATCGCCTTGGCAATGTCACCCTTGTAAAAAGCTTCCGGGCCTTGTTCTGCAAGCAGCCGCAGGGTGGTGGCGTAGGCCGGGTTCCTGAGCAGCGTTCCTGCCGCCAGAGGAACCGCCTCGCCGTCTTCTGTCTCTGTGAAGAAATAGGCGCGCGACCAGGGAAGGTTCGGCAGGGCGGGAGACCAGTCAATCCACATGTTGAGACGCGGGCTGAGCGTAAAGCCATCCTCTGCAAGCCGGAGGGCAGGTTCAAAAAGCCTGGCCCAGGGCAGGGTGCCTTGTTCCTCGTGTGCAAGGTGAAGCATGGCGACCACACCCGGCACACCCACGGACTGGCCTGTTACGACTGAATCAAAAAAGGAGTGCGGCTTGCCGGCTTCATCCAGGAACAGTTCCGGCGTGGCCCCGGTGGGGGCAGTCTCGCGCCCGTCATAGACGGTGAGCTGGCGATCACCATCCTTCCAATGCAACATATACGCACCGCCGCCAATACCGCTGGATTGCGGCTCCACCAGTGTGAGCACCAATTGCACGGCAATGGCGGCATCAACCGCCGACCCCCCCGCCGCCAGAATTTCACGCCCGGCCCTGGCCGCCTCCGGGTGAGCGGCAGACACCATATAGGCCCCCTGTGTCGCAGCCGGTTCTGTCGGTGTGTCAGTGTAACTGCCCGAGAACACGATGACGGAGAGGACGATGGTAGCGGCAATAAAAGCGGCGGCAATACGGGAAAAGCGCATGTCTCTCTCCTTGACGGTTCTGAAAAGCAGGTATCTGGCCACTAGATGCGGAAGCATAGCGTACTTTTACCAGCGATTGACCAGCCCGTTGAAGGCCGATAGCGTCCGCCGCGTTCAGCTCTTCCCCCAAAATTCATGAGGACACTATGGATTACATCGCACCCCGACCAGGCCCCCTCAATCTGATTACGGATGTGGCTGGGATCAAGGTCGGTCACGCCGACGATGCCGACGCGCGCACCGGCACCACAGTCATCCTGGCCGAGCAGCCTGTTGTCGCGGCGGTCAGTGTAATGGGGGGAGCGCCGGGCACCCGCGAAACCGACGCTCTGGACCCGGCAAGGCTTTTAGGCGGGGTCATCGACGCGGTTACGCTGTCGGGCGGGTCGGTCTATGGGCTTGATGCGGCATCAGGCGTTGTTGCCTGGCTGGGCGCGCGTGGACGCGGTTACCGGTTTAACACAACAGATGTCACTGCGCCTATTGTTCCCGGCGCTATCCTGTTCGACCTTGCCAATGGCGGCGACAAAGGGTGGGGAGAAACCCCGCCCTACCGCGAGCTGGGGGCAAAGGCTGTTGCCTGCGCGGCCGAAACCTTCGCGCTCGGGAATGCAGGGGCGGGGTATGGCGCAAAAGCGGGAAGCCTGAACGGCGGGACGGGCTCAGCTTCCTTGTACACGGAAGAGGGATTGCAGGTGGGAGCCCTGATGGCTGTGAATGCCTTTGGATCGGCCATTGTGCCCGGAACCGGCAGTTTTTGGGCCGCTCCCTTTGAGAGGAACGCCGAATTTGGCGGAGCCGGCGTTGGTGCCCCCGCGCCGGACGCCGACGCCTGGCAGATAGGAACAAAGGCGGACGATACGGAGCCCCGCCAGAACACGACCATCGGAGTTGTGGCGACGAACGCTGACCTGAGTGCGGCGGAGTGTCACCGTGTTGCCCTGATGGCCCATGATGGGCTCGCGCGTGCCCTGCGGCCAGCGCATGCGCCGGTGGATGGCGATGTGATCTTTGTGCTGGCAACCGGAGCGCATTCATTGGGAGAAGAAACCCGCATTCGGGAGCTGACCGCCCTTGGGACGTACGCGGGCGACTGCGTTGCCCGGGCGATTGCGCGAGGCGTTTATGAGGCTGAAACATTGGGCGGGATGATCGCCTATCGCGATGCCCATAAAAAAACCCGGCCTTCAGGAAAACCAGAAGGCCGGGCTAAGTGATTTCTGAGCAGGCGGGGTTAGCGCACGTAGATGCGCACCTCATTGGTCGCCACGCCTGAAATGGTTGTGGATGAAAGCTGCACCCGGTCGGGTGGCAGGCCCATATCGCTCATGGACTGGAAAACACGCTCGGCATTCGCCCGCGATGCGGCCTGTGCCAGTTGCACGTTCGCCGCCGTGCCGCCAGAAGGCGAGACTGCCAGAACGGTGAACTCAGCCCCCGGGCGCAGCTCAAGCGCCTGGCTGAGTGCCGTATAGAGAGAACGCTCATATTCAACATCCGCGCGATCGAAACGGATCACCACCAGCGGTGGCGTGGTGGGAAGTTCTCCCGCAGCACGCGGCGCTGCCGGTGTCAGGCTGGGAGCCGACTGCCTCAGGACTTGTGTCGTGGCCAGCCCGCGCCCACCAAATATCTGTCCCCGTTTAATGGCGCTTGAAAGTGTATTGAGGGCCGCACGTTCATTGGCCAGATAGGTGGTCTGGCGCGCTGTATCTTCGCGCAACTCGCTCAGCAGGCTGTTGATGGTGACAACGGTCTGTTTGGTGTTGTCCTGCAGGGCTTCAAGCTGCACATGGTCCTCATCGACCGCGCCTGCGAGGCCAAACGTTGCCTGGATCGTGTCCAGAAGAAAAGTGGCGGTGGAAGCATTCCCGGCAATGACGGTTGAAAGCGCCGTCATATTGTTGATGTCCCGGGCCATCTGGTCCAGCTCAGCCTGGGTCTGGTTCCATTGTTCAACCAGCCGTGGATTGCCCGGCGTGGTGCCTACCTGGAGTTTTGCTTCAATCGCCGCCTTGCCTGTGTGATAGGCGCTTGCGTGCGTGCGGGTCTGCGCGCGAATGGTCTCCAGCTCTGTGCTGCGGGTACTCATCTGCCCCTGCAGGCCGGCAAGATCGCTGCGCAACTGGGCGGTGCGGGCACCAACCTGCGTGCCTGTTGGCTGGCCGGGCGTAACGCGCAGCCCTGTTGTTGTTGCTGTGCCAAGAAGGGGCGCAGCGTTTGTGCCTGTTCTGACCCCCTCTCCGGCAACAGTTGGCCAGATCACCTCGTCGGCGAAGGAACATCCGCCAAGGGTAAGGGCGGCACTGAGGGCCAGAAGGCGAAGGTTAGAGAAACCGGGAAGGTTTGGGGAACCGATCTGACTCGACATGATATTTGAATCCACACCCGTTATTTGGCCATTTCCGTATCGGAAATAGCGGTTCGGCGGCACGCTTACCGCATCTTTTTTAAGGAACGTCCATATCGCTATGGCCTCGACGTTCCTCAGAAGTTGCCGCGCTGGGGCGCGTGACTGCCCTTCGCGGATGCGAATGCAATTTAACCAAGAAGATTCTAGGCCACAAGCCCTTATGGCGAAAGCAGAAGTTCGAAAAATCAGTAAGATTGAGCGCTGATAGGCCCTGAATGAGGCCTGTTTCCTCATTTGGACGGCTGGAGAGGCCTTGAGCTGCGGTCGGGGAGGAGAAGTCCAGCCTTTGCTTGCCTTTAAAATAGGTTCCCTATATGAGTGGCGCTCCCAATTGGCGGCAACGCCTGCGGGCAGGCTGCGGCCTTCGTGCTGTACCGTCTGAAGGATGCACCGGTAGCTCAGCTGGATAGAGTACTAGACTACGAATCTAGGGGTCGGGGGTTCGAATCCCTCCCGGTGCACCACTTCTGATCAAAACTGGGCACCATTGAAGGTGCTAGAGGCTGGTCT
>CAZNLO010000127.1:0-6018 GCA_964573935.1 uncultured Parvibaculum sp.
CAGGGGCGCGCCTTCAGCCACTCGGCCACCTCTCCACCGCCGTGTATGCCCTAGGCACCCTTACGTTTCAAGCATTGAATTGAGGGGGAAAGCAGGAGCACTTCAGGCCCTGGCCACATTGAGAAGCTAGTCTGCTCAGCCCCCGAATTTGGGAATACTTTCCCCTCCGAGCAGAATCAGATCACACTGGCTCCATAACGGCTTTCAACGGGGGAAATAACAATGCTTGCACGTATTCTGGCCATATTGCCCGGCCTCGCCATGGGGGGAAACGCTGCCCTGTGGATCACCAGACCGGCTGATGCGGCCGAAAGTCTCGGTATGCCCCTGCTGGACGGCATTGCCCGAAGCACCCAGGTGGGTGACCTCACTGCATTCTTTGTTGCCTCGGCCCTCATGTGCTTTCTGGGAGCCTGGCGACAGAATGTAACGTGGCTTTATGGGGCCGCTTTGCTTCTGGGCGGCGCCGCCCTCTTCCGCACTACCGCATGGGCGCTGCACGGGGCAGAATTTGCAACCCTCTTCGTAGCCGTGGAGATCGTTTTGACTGTGATGCTTCTGGTGAGCGCCAATCTGACGACAAAAAACGCTTCATAGAAAAACCCGGCCTCGCAATCACTGCAAGGCCGGGCATCGCCCCGAGCGAGGGCCTACTTCGCCATATTGATAATTTTGAGTTGCGTAAACTCTTCCAGCCCATCCTCGCCCAGTTCTGTACCAAGGCCCGACATGCCCGAGCCACCAAACGGAATAGCGGGGTCCAGTTCTGCGTGCTTGTTTATCCAGATGGTGCCCGCTTCCATTTTGTCAGCCAGCGCGTAAGCCCGGTCCAAATCGCCAGACCATAGCGATCCGCCAAGGCCATAAGGAGAAGCATTTGCCCGCGCAATCGCGTCATCCACATCCGTGTATTTAATGACAGGCAAAACAGGGCCGAACTGCTCTTCATCAACAATCCGCGCACCATCCGTCACATCGCGCACAATGGTCGGACGAATGAAATAGCCGGGCTGCTCAGGCACCACGCCACCGGCAATAATCTTGCCGCTCTTGCCCGCATCTTCAATCAGCTCTTTTACTTTTTCAAACTGCATCTTGTTTTGCAGAGGTCCTAACTGCGTCCCCTGCTCCAATCCATCGCCAATGACGGCCTCATCCGCCAGCGTGGCAAGCTCGTCACACATCTCGTCATAGATGGACTCATGGACATAAAGCCGCTTCATCGCAATGCAAACCTGCCCGCTGTTCCGGAAAGCGCTTTCAAAGAGTTTGGGAGCAGTTTCTTTCGGGTTCACATCCTCCAGCACAATGCCCGCATCATTGCCGCCTAGTTCCAGCGTAATGCGCTTCAAAAGCCCCGCAGCCCCTGCCATCACCTTGGCCCCGGTCGCGGTGGAGCCGGTGAAGGAAATTTTTCTGACATCCGGGTGTGCCGTCAGAGGAGCCCCAAGGTCATTGCCATCCGCAATCACATTAACAACGCCGGCAGGCAGAATATCTTTTATGAGTTCGCCAAGACGAAGCGCTGTCAGAGGGGTCGTCGGCGCTGGTTTCAGCACCACGGTATTTCCCGCCAACAGGGCTGGAGGCAACTTGAACGCCATCAGGATCATTGGAAAGTTCCACGGCACAATGGCGCCGATCACGCCAAGAGGTTTGCGGTGCGCCTCAACACGGCGCCCGTCGCTGTCCTCCAGCACCTTTATCGGCAGATCAAGGGAGGTGAAATAACGAAAGAAAGCCGCTGTTCCAAACACTTCACCTGTGGCATCGCTCAGAGGTTTCCCCTGTTCCTGAGTCAAAAGACGCGCCAGCTCCTCGCCATTCGCCTCAATTACATCTGCAATCGCGTTGATCGTTTTCCGGCGCTCATCAATCGACGTGGCAGACCATGCAGGAAAGGCAGCTTTCGCAGCCGCGACCGCCTGGTTCAACTGATCTTCCGACGCACGCGCACAAGTCGCCACGATTCCCTCAGTTGCAGGGTTCACAACATCCATCGTTGCGTCCCCATCCACAAGCTCTCCATTTATCAGCAGCTTAAAACCGGCCATCTTGCTCTCCCGTTCCGCCCATCATGTGCAGGCGCGCATTGATGTCTTTGTCTTCATAGGCAGAAGCCTTCCACTTTGGCCAAGATATATCAACGCGAAACAAGGCTCATCCCCTACGGCAACCTGTCATATTCTGCATACGCAAACATCCAGTTTTGCACATGCGTTCGCATATTGGGTCATTGCACTCTTTGCGGTACCTTATCTCCCGGAAAATACGCAATCGGGAGGCAGGTCATGGAAAAACTGGACGTCGCTATCGTCGGCGCGGGGCTCGGCGGCCTGTGTGCGGCCATAAAACTCAAAGAGGCCGGGACAACAAACTTTCTGGTCTTTGAACGCAATGCGAAAGTAGGCGGTGTCTGGCATGAGAACAAATATCCCGGCTGCTGTTGCGACACACCCGTGGCCCTCTATGAATTTTCATTTGCCCCCGGCGCAGGCTGGAGCCACCACTTTCCGCGCGCAGCACAGGTCCAGGCTTATGCCCAGAACATCGCTGACACTTTCCAGGTCACCTCGCATCTGCGTCTGGGTGAGGGAGTAGTCAGCGCTATCTGGAATACAACGGACAATTGCTGGCATGTGACTACCGAGGCCGGAAATAAATTTGCGGCCAATGCGCTGATTGCCGCCATGGGGCAGCTCAACCGCCCTGCCTTTCCCGAAATAGACGGAATGGGGACATTCAGCGGGCCAACCATGCATTCCGCCAGATGGGACAGCAGTGTTTCCCTGGAGGACAAACGCATCGGGGTCATCGGCTCTGCGGCAAGCGCTGTGCAGCTCATCCCCGAAGTTGCAAAGGAAGCGGCACACCTTACCGTATTTCAACGCACCCCCAACTGGGTTATTCCACGGCTTGATCGTGAGGTGACGCAGGAAGACAAAGCATTGGCAATGAGCGAACCTGAATTTGCAATGGATATTGCAAAACGCAACAGGCAGCTCATCTACGACAATGCCGATCATTTTTTCTGGAAGGCTTTTGAATGGACGCCCGAGGGCCGGGCAGCCTTCACCAAACAGGCCGGCAACCACCTCAAAGCCCAGATACCAGATGCCACCCTGCGCGCGCAGCTAACCCCCAACTACCCTATCGGATGCAAACGCATTCTCATCACGGATGATTTTTACCCCACTTTGATAAAAGACAATGTCTCCCTGGAGACAAACGGCATAACGGGCATCACCCCGACGGGCGTCAAAACAGCCAACGCAAGCCACCACGACTGTGACGTGCTGATTTACGCAACCGGTTTTGAAACAACCGGATGGCGTTGGTCAATGGAAGTCACCGGGAAACAAGGGCAGCAGTTGAATGCCCTCTGGGAGAAAGACCCTGAAGCCTATCTCGGCATCACAGCGTCCGGCTTCCCGAACCTGTTTGTCCTCTATGGGCCCAACACCAATCTTGGCCACAACACAATAACCTTCATGCTCGAACAACAGGTTTCTTACACGGTAAAGGCGCTCGCATCGCTGAAAGACACTGGCGCTAAGGCCATGATGCCAAGCAAAGAAGCACAGGACCGTTTCAACAAAAAAATCCAGTCCGAACTGTCAAAAACCGTGTGGGCCGACCCGGACTGTGCATCCTGGTATAAGGACGCTGAGGGCCGGATCACGCAAAACTGGTCCAGCCACACCCGCGATTATGCGGATGCAACGTCCAGGGTCGACCTCAACGACTACGAGCTGATTAGGTAGAACGCCCAAGCAAAAACTATCCGCGATAACGAATGAGCCCTTCCTGGGCGACGGAGGCCACCAGCACCCCATCGCGGGTGAAGATACTTCCGCGATTAAAACCACGCCCTCCGACAGCACTGGGACTGTCTTGTACATACAACATCCAGTCATCAGTGCGGAACGGACGATGAAACCACATGGCATGGTCAAGGCTGGCAGCTTGCAGCTTGCCAGAAATCCAACTGACCCCGTGTGGCCTAATACAGGTATCCAGCAATGTCATGTCAGAGGCATAGGCAAGCACCGATTGTTGCATCGCGACATTGTCGGGCATTGGAATAGCCGACCTAAACCAGACCTTGAACTCCGGGTCAGCCGGTGATGGATCGATAAACTGCTGCGGGCTGACCGAACGCATTTCGATCGGGCGCGGACGCGAAAAATGGCTCCGCATTTCCTCCGGCAACCTATCCAAAATCGCTTCGCGTCGCTCCCGGTCCGTCGGAAGCTCCTCTGGTGCCGGAACAACCGGCATCGGCGCCTGATGTTCAAAACCCTTTTCCTGAATTTGAAATGAGGCAGCGAGATTAAAAATCTGCCGACCATGTTGAATGGCGATAACCCGGCGCGTTGTAAAACTCCGGCCGTCGCGGGCCCGGTCAACCTCATAGAGGATAGGAACCTTCGGGTCGCCCGGTCGAATGAAATAGGCATGAAGGGAATGACAGGTACGGTCATCGTCAACGGTGCGATACGCCGCCATGAGCGCCTGTCCGATAACCTGACCGCCAAAAACGCGCTGCCAACTCGTCTCCGGGCTATGCCCCCGGTACAGGTTAAGTTCGATCTGCTCCAGATCGAGAATAGCAATCAGGTCTTCTACTGCGTCGTTCATACCGTCCGTCTACTTTAATGAAAACTGGGCGGACCATATGCCGTGTGGTAGCCAGAGTCACCTCCACTCACAACATGCAGAAAGGCCTAGTGGCAGGACAACCATTCGCGGGCAAGCCGCTGCGCTTCGGAAATCTGTATGGTCTCCATTTCAAGCGCCAGTTCTGCCCGACTGTCCCGCGCAGCATGACTGCCACGCATCGCTGCAAGATTGAACCACTTGTGTGCATTGATGAAATCAGTATCAACACCGGTTCCTGTCGCATAAATCAAACCGAGGTTGTATAGCGCCTCCGGCGCTCCGGCTTCAGCCGCTAGTTCGCATTTCTGCAACAGATCAATATCAAGTCTGGCCATCTTGTCTTCCTCCCTTGTTGCGCACCGCTCCTTTACTCGTCCGTGCGCAATAGCAACTGCAAGGTCTTCCTTGCATGTGTGAGGAGATCATCTCCCTATTGAAAATTTAGTTAACGCAGGCAACAAAAAAACGGCGGATTTCTGCCCCGCCGCCTAAAAATCCGATAGAAATTTGATAAAAATGAGATTTATTACGGGTTCATCGCCCAAGCGGGCCGACCTTAGTACGCCACAGTAACCTCAACATGGTGATGACGGTGCACCCGACAGACAAGAGGCATAATTTTGTATTCCCCGGCGGCCAGGGAAAAGCCTACCGCCTGCTCGGGAAATAGAAAGTCACCCACGATCCGCGCCTCGGCATCAAGTATCTGAAAACCGTAAGTTCCGCCCATAACACGGATAATAACTCCCTCCCGGGGAACTGAAAGCATTCTGCCCCAGTGCTTCGTCGTTCCAAAAGTGTCATTTTCGACGCGCGTTCCCGTCCCCGTAAGAGTATCAACGGCGATTGCAGGGCTCACATAAGCAATGGAAAGGGACAGTATAATAGAGACAATGGAAATGCGCATAATGTGACTCCAAACTGAACAAGGGAAAGCGCAACGCTCAACAAAACAAAATAAGCCTATTGAGGTCAGGCTTTCAAGCAAACCTATCTTCAAACAAAACAGAACCTCAAGTCTAACTGGCTGTTTCATTCACGGTTTTGATTTGCAACAAGGCCTGACCAGACCGCCAAAGGCGAAAAACAGGCCACAACATCCCTCTTTCAGCTTCCGAAACAGGTTTCCGGGTGCCCGATAAAAAGTGGGCGGATCCGGTATCACCCGCACCCGCCCTACTAGATATTGATATTACAGGTCGTAAAACAACTACAGATACTTCCCCCCGGAAGAACCAGCGTCCGGACCACGACCCGAAAAGACGGCACAAGCTCAGTTGGCAGACACAAGCCCGCCAACAAGCGTGATTATCTCCGCTTCTTGGCAGTTTTCTTCTTCGCGGCTTTCCGCTTAGG
>CAZNLO010000128.1:0-5853 GCA_964573935.1 uncultured Parvibaculum sp.
GAAATTCAAGGGCATCATCTGCGAAAAATGTGGCGTGGAAGTTACTCTTTCAAAGGTTCGCCGAGAGCGGATGGGGCATATTGAGCTTGCTGCTCCTGTGGCTCACATCTGGTTTTTGAAGTCACTGCCATCGCGGATTGGCCTGCTGATGGACATGACGCTCAAAGATCTGGAGAGAGTTCTCTATTTTGAGAATTTCCTAGTGATCGAGCCAGGGTTGACGCCGCTGAAAGAAAAGCAGTTGTTGACCGAAGAAGAGTATATGGACGCGCAGGACGAATATGGTGCGGACAGCTTTACCGCGGATATTGGCGCGGAAGCCATTCACAATATGATGGCAACCCTGGATTTGGAAAAAATCGCGGCTGGCCTGCGCGTTGAAATTTCAGAAGCCACGACTGAACTTAAGCCTAAGAAACTGGCGAAGCGGCTCAAGGTTATTGAGGCGTTCATTCATTCCGGGAACCGCCCTGAATGGATGATTTTGAAAGTTGTACCTGTCATTCCGCCAGAGCTGCGCCCACTGGTGCCGCTTGATGGGGGGCGTTTTGCGACATCGGACCTGAACGATCTTTATCGCCGGGTTATCAACCGGAACAACCGGTTGAAGCGACTGATGGAATTGCGGGCGCCGGATATTATCATTCGGAACGAAAAACGGATGTTGCAGGAATCTGTTGATGCGCTCTTCGATAATGGTCGTCGGGGCCGCGTTATCACAGGCGCCAACAAGCGTCCTTTGAAATCGCTTGCCGATATGCTGAAAGGTAAGCAGGGACGGTTCCGTCAGAATCTGCTTGGAAAGCGGGTAGACTATTCCGGCCGTTCCGTGATTGTGGTGGGCCCTGAACTGAAACTGCACCAGTGTGGCTTGCCGAAAAAAATGGCGTTGGAACTTTTCAAGCCGTTTATCTATTCCCGCCTTGAGGCGAAGGGACTTAGCTCGACAGTTAAACAGGCAAAGAAACTTGTTGAAAAGGAGCGCCCGGAAGTCTGGGATATTCTTGAGGAAGTCATTCGCGAGCATCCGGTCCTTCTAAATCGGGCGCCGACACTTCACCGTCTTGGTATTCAGGCATTTGAGCCGGTGCTGATCGAGGGGAAGGCTATTCAGCTTCACCCGCTGGTCTGTACAGCGTTTAACGCGGACTTCGACGGTGACCAAATGGCGGTACATGTGCCGTTGTCGCTTGAAGCACAGCTTGAAGCGCGCGTTTTGATGATGTCGACGAACAACATTTTACATCCGGCAAACGGCACTCCCATTATTGTGCCGTCGCAGGATATTATTCTGGGTCTCTACTATATTTCACAGATGAAGGAGAACGAGCCCGGTGAAGGCAAGGCGTTCTCGGACATTGCGGAAATCGAACATGCTCTTGATACGGGTGTTGTGACGCTGCACGCTAAAATTAAGGCGCGATGGACGACGAAGGATGTAGAGGGAAATCTGGTTTCTCACGTTGTTGAGTCAACGCCTGGCCGTATGCTGATTGCGGAAATTTTGCCGAAAAATCACAAAGTTCCGTTTGAGATCATGAACAAGCTTCTGACGAAGCGTGAGATTTCGAGCATGATCGATGTCGTTTATCGTCATTGTGGTCAGAAGGAGACCGTTATCTTCTGTGACCAGATTATGGGTCTGGGTTTCCGTCAGGCGTGTCGTGCCGGCATTTCGTTTGGTATGGACGACATGATTATTCCAACAGAGAAGGTTGGACTTGTTGATGAAACACGCGCATTGGCGAAAGAGTATGAGCAACAGTACATTGATGGCCTGATTACACAGGGTGAGAAATACAACAAGGTTGTGGATGCCTGGGCGAAATGTACCGACAAGGTTGCTGACACCAT
Source organism: uncultured Parvibaculum sp. (assembly GCA_964573935.1). GTDB lineage: Bacteria > Pseudomonadota > Alphaproteobacteria > Parvibaculales > Parvibaculaceae > Mf105b01. Next base: position 1,855 of record CAZNLO010000128.1, read on the forward strand.
GATGGACCGGATTTCAGCGGTTCAGATTGATGAAGAAACCAAGCGTGAGAAACCGATCAATTCGATCTATATGATGTCGCACTCCGGTGCGCGTGGCTCGCCTACGCAGATGCGCCAGCTTGCCGCCATGCGCGGTTTGATGGCCAAGCCATCGGGCGAAATTATCGAGACACCGATTATTTCCAACTTCAAGGAAGGTCTTACCGTTCTTGAGTACTTCAACTCAACTCACGGAGCGCGTAAAGGTCTTGCTGATACCGCGTTGAAGACTGCCAACTCCGGCTACCTGACCCGTCGCCTTGTCGATGTTGCACAGGACTGCATCGTGATCGAAGAGGATTGCGGTACGAAGGGCGGCATTACACTTGCGGCGGTGATTGAGTCTGGTGAAGAGATTGTGTCCCTGGGCCTGCGCGTTCTTGGGCGGACACCTGCGGACGATATTGTAAACCCTTCATCAGGGGACGTTTTGTTCAAAGCCGGGCATTTGCTGGATGAAGCCGATATCGATGTGATTGAAGAAGCGAATGTTCAATCAATCCGGATCCGCTCCGGCCTGACCTGTGAAACCCGCAATGGCATCTGCGCCTCTTGTTACGGTCGTGACCTTGCGCGCGGAACGCCTGTCAATATGGGTGAGGCTGTTGGCGTTATTGCCGCTCAGTCGATCGGGGAGCCGGGCACACAGTTGACAATGCGTACCTTCCACATTGGGGGTACTGCACAGGTTGTTGATACTTCGTTCCTGGAGTCCAACCATTCCGGTACGATCCACGTGCTCAACCGTAACATCGTCAAAAACTCTGAAGGTACGCTCATTGTTATGGGACGTAATGTTCAGGTTCAGGTTCTTGATGAGCATGGTCATGAGCGCTCTGCTCACAAGCTTAACTACGGATCACGCCTTAAGGTGGATGAAGGCGGCAAAATCGAGCGTGGGGAGCGTATTGCTGAATGGGACCCGTACACGGTGCCAATTCTGACAGAGATCAACGGGATCGCTGCGTTTGAAGATCTTGTGGATGGCATGTCGATCCGGGAAGTCATGGATGAAGCAACGGGTATTTCCCAGCGTGTCGTCATTGACTGGCGGACAAGCCCCCGCGGAGGGGAGTTACGCCCTGCCGTGGTGGTTAGAGGGGCAGACGGGGAAGTACTGAAGTTGGCGAATGGTAATGAGGCACGCTTCCTGTTGTCGGTTGGTGCCGTCTTGTCCGTTGAATCCGATGAAGATGTGCACGCGGGTGATGTGCTTGCGCGTATTCCAACGGAAGGTGCCAAGACGCGGGATATTACGGGTGGTTTGCCACGTGTTGCGGAACTGTTCGAGGCGCGCCGTCCGAAGGACCATGCTGTTATTTCCGAAGGAACCGGCAAGGTTGAATTTGGCCGGGACTACAAGAATAAGCGCCGCATTCTGGTTCACCCGGAGGATGGTGGCGATCCTTGGGAATATCTCATTCCGAAGGGTAAGCATCTGACAGTGCAGGAAGGCGACATTATCGAGAAGGGCGAGTACCTGCTTGATGGCCATCCGTCACCGCATGATATTCTTGCCATTTCGGGTGTTGAAGAACTGGCCACCTATCTCGTGGATGAAGTTCAGGATGTTTACCGATTGCAGGGTGTGGGCATTAACGACAAGCACATTGAGGTGATTGTTCGCCAGATGCTGCAAAAGGTGGAAATCACAAACCCGGGCGATGCTCCGTATCTTTCTGGTGAGCAGATTGACCGGATCGAACTGGATGAAGTCAACGACCGGTTGCGGGCGGAAGGAAAAGAGGAAGGCGTGGGTAATCCGGTTCTTCTGGGGATTACAAAGGCGTCGCTACAGACGCGTTCTTTTTTCTCGGCTGCATCGTTTCAGGAAACGACCCGAGTGCTCACAGACGCTGCCGTTAACGGCAAGGTCGATGAGCTTCGCGGGCTTAAGGAGAACATTATCGTTGGCCGTCTGATCCCGGCTGGTACGGGACGTATGGTTGAACTGTTGCGCGGAGAAGCGCAGGAGCGTGATGAGAATATTCTTCGGGAACAGCTCGCCAGTGCTCAAATTCCAGCTTCTGCGGAAGCATCGGACGAGAGTGTGGAGGTGACACCCGAGACGGTTTTTGATGAGGTGAGTACGGAAGCGCCGGCTGAAGGGCTTACGACTGACTGACTGACGGGTTCCTGATTAAGGATTTGAAAAGCCGCTACGTTTTTGCGTAGCGGCTTTTCTATTGGTCCCATAGATATCTGAGAAACCCGCGTCTCAAGTTACACCTGATTGAGTGGGATTTTGAGATAGGAGGTGCCACTGTCTTCTGCAGGCGGCAGCTCTCCTGCGCGTATGTTCAGTTGGATGGCTGGAAGGATCAGGGCAGGCATGGCGAGCTGGCGGTCTCTTTCCTGGCGCAACTTTGAGAACTCCGCTTTTGTTTTCCCGGCGATATGCACGTTCTCCGCCTTCTGGATGGCGACGGTTGTCTCCCATGTCGGCGGGCGCCCTTCCGGTGGGTAATCGTGGCATAAGAAAATGCGGGTTTCGTCCGGTAGGGAGAGAATTTTCTCAATTGAGTCATAGAGGGTCTCTGCATCGCCGCCAGGGAAGTCGCAGCGCGCTGTTCCAAAGTCCGGCATGAAGAGCGTGTCGCCAACAAACACTGCGTCGCCGATGACGTAGGACACGCAGGCGGGCGTGTGTCCGGGGGTGCTGATTATTTTTGCATCTATCGCTCCAACCTGAAATGTGTCGCCATTGCCAAACAGATGGTCGAATTGGCTGCCATCAGGTGTGAAGGGGTAGGGTAGGTCAAAGATCGGTCCAAACGTCTTCTGGACTGCTGAAATCCGGTTCCCTACGGCTATAGGGGCGCTGAGTTTCGATTTCAGATAGTGAGCGGCAGAGAGATGGTCTGCGTGAATGTGGGTTTCGAGGATGAAAACGATCTCAAGACCCTGCTTTTCAATTTCAGCCAGCAGAGTGTTAGCCGAGCGTGTGGAGGTGCGGGCCGCCGCCGCGTCGTAGTCAAGGACCGGGTCGATGATTACCGCCTCGCCCGTGATGCTGTCCGCCACCAGGTATGTCACCGTGTTTGTTGGTTCGTGGAAAAAGCCAGAGACTTGTGGAAGGCGGGGGGACTTTGCGGCAGCGGATTTTCCGAACATAATTTTCTCCATAAATTCCTTTTACGGAATATAAGTGTGTTAATTGAAGAATCAAGGACTAACTAGAATATCCCCCAAGTGGATTCGCGTACAGAATCACGACCTTAAGGGACCTTTTGAGGAAAAAGGAGACGCTGGCAGGCCTGTTTGAGCGGCAAAGTGCCATGGAAACGGACGCTTTAACGAAGAAGTGCCGAAAACCTTGAAGATTCTTCCATTTTCTTAATATCCGGGGTTGACGGGCGAGGGGGGCGACGGTAATTTCCGCCAACTTTCGCGTTAGGTAGTAGGTCTTCAGCGGCGCAGCCGCCACAGCCTAAACGCTAGCGCAAAAAACCGAAGATGAGGACTGGGGCATGACCCCGGGAAACCCTGGGGTCCTCTGCAAGTTTAGGTACCGGCAGTTTTTTTGCTGTGTGCCTGATTGCTGTGTGCAGCCGAATGGAATGTTTCCTTGGTGCGCACGGTTTTGTGTTTGGATAAACAAGAGTGACGGTCGAGCGAAAAATATGCCAACGATCCAACAACTAATCCGCAAGCCGCGCAAGCCGCCGGTGAAGCGCAATAAAGTACCCGCAATGGAGGCTTGTCCTCAAAAGCGTGGTGTGTGCACTCGGGTCTATACAACGACACCGAAGAAGCCGAACTCAGCGCTGCGTAAGGTTGCGCGTGTGCGGCTGACGAATGGTTTTGAAGTAACGAGCTACATACCAGGTGAGGGGCATAACCTTCAGGAGCACTCCGTGGTGATGATCCGCGGTGGTCGTGTAAAGGATTTGCCGGGCGTTCGATATCACATCATTCGTGGTGTGCTCGATACGCAGGGTGTCAAAGATCGCCAGCAGC
>CAZNLO010000129.1:0-5655 GCA_964573935.1 uncultured Parvibaculum sp.
AAGGGCAGAATAACAAGCAACAGAAGCCAGTTGCGCATCCGGGGGGGCGCAAAGCCAATGCCGATGGCGCCGGGAAAGGCGACGACAAGGCAGATGGCTGTGGTGAGGGCCGCCATCCAGAGGGATTTGCCGAAAATGCCCAGATAGAGTGGCTCAAGGGCGCGGGCATATTGCTCAAGCGTCCAGACAATATCTATGTCTGTGATGCCTGACTTAACCCCGAAGCTGAAAAGCCAGATCAGTGACAGGGGTGCCAGAAAGAAAGCAAGCAGCCAGAGGGTCGGTGGCGCGAAAGCAACCCAGAATGCGCCGGCTGATTTGCGCCAGTGGTCCATACTATCTTAGACCTTGCGGAACTGTGGAAGAGGTGCTTGAGAAAGCAGGGACAATAGGGGCGGAAACCGGATGTTCCCGCTCCTGTCTGTTTGTCTACGCCGCAAAAATGCGTGTGCAGATTTCGTCTATCTTTGCGATGTGATCTTCGCCGAGATAGAGCGAGCTTTCCGATTTTGCCAGAACATCTTCTGGTGGGAAGATGGCCGGGTTGTTCCGGTACGATGCATCCATCGACTGTGCTGCCGTCTGGTTTGGCGTTGCATACTCAATCAGCTTAGAAATGAGCGCGTTCGCTTCGGGCTGGTGGACATAGTTGATAAACGCATGGGCATTGTCCAGGTGGGGTGCGCCCTTGGGAATGCACAGCGTATCTTCCCAGACAAGGCCGCCTTCCTTAGGAATGACATAGCCAATGTCATCGTCTTCCGTCATAAGCTGGGCAATGTCGCCGTTCCATTCCATGACGATATCGACTTCACCAGATGCCAGAAGGTCCTGACCATTGTCCTCATGGAAGGTTTTGATGTTTCCCTTCTGCTTTATGATGAGGGCCTCGACTTCCGCCAGTTCCGCATCGTTCTGGGAATTGATTGAATAGCCCAGGTAACGAAGGCCCATTTGAAGCAGGGCTTCGCAGTCGCTCATGAGGGCAATTTTTCCGGCATATTGTTCGGAGTCGTACAAGACGGCCCAACTGTCTGGTGTGCTTTCTACGGCGGACTTGCGGTACCCGATGCCGATTGTTCCCCACATATAGGGCAGGGAATATTTACGACCCGGGTCAAACGCGACATCCTCGCTCAGGAAGCGTGGATAAAGATGCGAAATGTTGGGGATTTTGGAGTGATCCAGAGGTTCCAGCATACCAGCGGCAGCCATCCGGGCGACATAGTTGTTTGACGGCACGATGACGTCATAGCCCGGGTTCCCAGCGCGCAGTTTAGCAAAGAGCTCATCATTGTCGGCAAACAGGTCCATGGTCACCGAAATGCCGGTGGCTGCCTTGAAATCATCCAGAGTGGTTTCGCCGATATATGTATCCCAGTTATAGAAATTGAGTTTCTTTTCTTCCGCTAAAGCCAGGGTTGGCATGGAAGTCACTGTGAACCCTACAGCGGCCGTTCCTTGAACAAATTGGCGGCGAGACAGTGCCTGTAAAAGCCCTGACATCCCTCTATTACGTTTCATTGTCTAATCCTCTGGTCGAGATAGGACACCCCCTAACACATGCAGGTCGAATGCCTTTGCCCACCTGCGCGAAGAAGTGTTCAACGGTTTTGCATAGAGCGCAAGAGACAGGAGAGGGAGAATAGAAAGTGTTTAGGATAAAGAGCGTTGTATTTCAAGGTTCGGAACTGACCCCGCGTCCGGAGCCTGTGAGGGGGTGCTTGCAAGCGGACAGGCTCATACCAATATGAGCGGTGTGGAATTTCCCCGCATTGCGATGGGATATACCTCAAACAACATTCAAAAAAGGGAGAACGGATGATTGATTTATATACCGCGTCCACACCCAATGGCTGGAAGGCCTCGGTGACGCTTGAGGAGCTGGGCCTTACCTATGAAACCCATCCGGTCAATCTGGGGGAGAATGAACAGAAGCAGGACTGGTTTTTGAAAATCTGCCCCAATGGTCGTATTCCAGCCATTGTGGACCGGGACGAAGACAATTTCGCGGTGTTTGAAACCGGCGCCATCATGCTCTATCTGGCAGAGAAGACCGGCAAGCTGATGCCGACGGACGTAAAGGGTCGCTCGCAGGTGATCCAGTGGCTGATGTTTCAAATGGGTGGGGTTGGGCCGATGATGGGTCAGGCCAACGTCTTTTTTCGGTATTTTCCAGAGAAAATTCAACCTGCGATTGATCGCTATCAAAACGAGTCCAAGCGGCTTTTCACCGTTCTTGAAAGCCGCCTGCAAGACAATGAGTATCTTGCAGGTGACTATTCTATTGCCGACATAGCGAACTGGTGTTGGCTCCGAACGCATAAATGGTCCGGGGTGGAAATTGATGATCTGCCTAACCTGCAACGCTGGATCGATCAGATCGCCGCGCGCCCTGCCGCACAGGCTGGCATTAAAATACCGGTCGATCTTGAGGCGCTTCGCAAAGGGGATGGCGAGGAGGCCAAGAAATTTGCCAAGGAAGCGTTGAAGATGGTGCAGCGGTAGCGTCAGACCGGGTGAGGGCCAATTTTCATAACGGTCGGGCTGCTCCAAAATAGGGGCAGCCTTTTTCTTTCGTGCGTTTCTTTTGTATGGCTTTGTTAGTTCGCGTACACTCTTGACAATATTAATAATAATTCTTATTATTAATATAAATACAAAGGACGTAGCTATGCAAAACCTTTCTAAAACAGCAAGCTTTGCCATGCTCCATTTTGCCGTGGGTTTTGGTGTCACCTACCTTCTGACGGGTTCGATTGCCGTTGCGACGGGTGTTGCCTTGGTCGAGCCTGCTGTGAATACGGTAGTGTTTTATTTTCACGAGCGGGCCTGGGCGCAAATGCCTGCCACATAAGGCTTTCTGCGGACTGCCTGCCTATTTCCAGGCCCAGACGGGCTGCTCCAGGTGGGCGACGCGTGTCTGGCGTCCTTGTAGTGCGACTTCGCTGAACTGGTGCAGCAGGGCTGCTGTGGGGGCATGGATATGACTGTCTTGAAAGTGCAGGCGGATGACCGGTCGCTTGCTTTGCGCAATCGAGAGAAATTCTACCGCCCCGTCTTTTTCAAGATCGCTGAGGGGGATGTAGTGAAGAGAGGCAACCTCGTCGGGATTGATTGTCGGGGTCAGGTCTGTCGTTGCCCACATGACCAGGGGCGTAATGCGGTAGCCCGACCGCGTGGGGTAGTCATCCAATTGTCCAAGTATCTGGATGTCGCTGGATGGGATCCCGACTTCTTCGTTTAGCTCGCGCAAAGCCGCCTCGCGCGCTGTTTCGCCCGGGTCCACCCGGCCACCAGGAAGGGCCCACTGACCGGCATGGGCGTTGAGCCGGGCCGCGCGACGGGTCAGCATAAAAGTCGCTCTGCTTTTGTGGGGGGCGATAACAATGGCCACGGCAGCATGTTTAAGACGGGTATCGGGACTTTCCGTAAAGCTGAACCGGTCCAGATTATCGCGCATTCTGCTTTTCAGATTTTTACCGTATTGCATGGATTTTGGCCTTGGAAATGGCGGTGCATGTTGTGTTTCGTCTGGTATTTTAAGCTGGAGGGCCAGGACCTGCAATCACCCGTATGGCGATGCCATTTTTTGTCTCGTTAAGGATTTGGTGTCGTCTTGTGGTTAAAATCACGGGATGTATTTGAATGAAGCACTGCACCCCTAGGGGTGGTTGCTGCTGGAGCTTGATGGGAGATGTGTCATGATGACTCGTGGACTGGTTGCGGGTTTTGTGTTTGGACTGGGGTTGGTGACGCCGGTGCTGGCCAATGATGAGGCCTTGCGTGATTACGATCGTGCGAGCCTCAATTTTCTCTTTGAGCAGGCACAGTTCGGCGGGCCGGTTTCAGGCATGTCAGAAGACGACATGCTTATCACAGGTTCCATTGGAACTTCTGTTGGTGGCAATGAGAAGAAAGAGCAGCGCGACACCCGTGGTGTGCAGCGCCTGCCTGTTTCCAGACCTTCCCACTAACTTACAGGTTACGACGTCCTATTGAGCGGCTCCGACGAGATCGGCGATTGCCTGCATGATGCGGGCAGGGTCGCTCTGGGCCCGGCCGTGATAGACCACAATCAAATCCAGCGAGGGGATGATAAGGACAACCTGTCCCCGAAACCCGCGGAGCATGAAAGCATCGCCGGGAATATGTGGCGATATGGCAGGTTCACGGGTTTCCGGGTTTTCGGCGTTCAGCCAGAAATGTGCCCCATAGGCACCGCGAGAGCCCGGCGTCGGTGATCTGGCATGATCCACCCAGAGTTCAGGCAGAATGCGCGACCTGTCCCAGACACCGTCTCGCAGGTAGAGCAGGCCAAGCCGTGCCCAGTCCCGTGCCGTCATATGCACATACGAAGAGCCGATGAAGGTATGGGCGGTATCGAACTCCGGTACGGCGGAGGTGACGCCGATGCGTCGGAAGAGGGCCTGAGCAATGAAGTTGCGATAATCAATGGCACTTTCTGTCCCAATGGCATCGCGGATGATGCCTGACAGAATATTCGAGCTGCCGCTGGCATAATGCCAGCGCTTTCCGGGGTCTGCTTCCAGCGCAAAACTGGCTGCGTATTCTGCGGTGTCGAGGTGGCCGCGACCAAACAGCATTTGCAGCGTGTTGGAATTTTGGGGGTCTGTGCTGTTTTCCAGAAAAGCGAGGCCGCTTTCCATCCGCAACAGGTTCTCAACGGTGATGGCCGCGCGGGGGTCTTCTACCTTGCGGTTCCAGCTGGGTACTTTTGCTGGTGCATAAATGTCGATCTGCCCATCGCGCACGAGAATGCCGATCAGGGCATGGATGACGCCCTGGGCCATCGACCAGGACTGGAACCGGGATGTGGGTCCAAATCCCGGGGCATATCGCTCTCCGATTAACTCTCCGCGCTTTATTACCAGTACAGCGCGGGTGTCTGTTGGCGTCCTGGGTTCTGTTCCTTCCACAAGGGCGTCCAGGGTGCGGACCAGGGCCAGCGGTGTTTCACCCTGGGGCCACATGCCCATTGGCCAGGGGGTGGCTTCCTCCTGGGTTGGCAATGGCACCAGCAGGCTTTCGGCCCGGGCGCTGCTTGCGGGAAAAGAAGCGCTGGCGATGAGGGCCGTGATGAAAAGAAACTGAATGAAGGAGCGCATGGTTGCTCGTTTTCCCGGGAATAAACACTTAAACTTCAGGTTTGTTGGCACGGTAGGCAGGCTCGGGATGAATATCAAATTCCTTATCATCGGTCTCACCCTCGCTTTGGTGCTTGGGCTTGGCATGACGGCGGCGGGGGAAAGGCTGGATGGCCTTCGTGTGCTTGCTAACTCGGTGGCGAAAACCGCCTGCACATGTATTTTTGTGGAGGGACGCTTGCTCGAAGACTGTTTGGCGGACAGCCCTGTGGGCACGGACCTTGCCGCCACCTTTCTGGATGAACAGGCACAGTCTGTCCACAGCTCAGTGTACTGGGTTGTACGGGGCCGGGCGCGCTATGAAGGGGAGACCGGCTGTATCCTTGATTAGAGGTGTCGGGCGGGTTTTCCGGGTATCTGTCTGGACGTCAGCGCCGGTTGGTTGTATAACGCCTGACAGAATTTGAGACAGGGGCTCTACCTTGAGTCCCTACATTTGTTTAACCCCCTGATTTTGAAGTTTTTTTTGAAATCAGGGTTGATGGTA
>CAZNLO010000130.1:0-5562 GCA_964573935.1 uncultured Parvibaculum sp.
AAGGCAGCGAAGGGCGATAAGACCTACCCCTATCTGCTGCGCGGGTTGCGGGCGGGCCGGGAGGTGCGGCGAGAGCTATCGCGCGCACACCTCCCGGTGCAATCTGCATTTGGCCGGTCGCAATCCGTGTCGTTAAGCGGCGCGGATTGTTGAGAGGAATTTTTCGACCTCGGTACGTAGGTTGCTCGACTGTTCGGTGACATCAAGTGAGGTTGCTGACAATTGTTCAGCGACCTGCGAGCTTTCGTGTGCAGCCTGTTTGACCTGAGTGATGTTTGACGACACCTGATCGGTACCTTGCGCCGTCTGTTGAGCGTTGGCCGCAATTTCGTGTGTTGCCGCCCCCTGCTCCACGACAGCCGATGCAATGGCGGTGGAGATTTCCTCAAGCTCGGCAATTACGGTCGCGATACGATCAATTGCCTCGGTGCTGTCGTTTGTGGCGGTCTGCATCTCAGCAATCTTCGTTGAGATATCCTCGGTCGCGCTTGCTGCCTGGTTCGCAAGGTTTTTGACCTCGCTGGCGACAACCGCAAACCCTTTCCCTGATTCTCCGGCGCGGGCTGCTTCGATTGTTGCGTTTAGGGCGAGGAGGTTGGTTTGTGCGGCAATGTCTGAAATCATCGAGACGATCTCGCTGATTTGTCCTGCCGCACTGTTCAAGCTGCCCATGGAGGTGGTGGTCAGCTTTGCCTCGATGGTTGCCCGTCCAGCAATTTCTGCGGAGCGGGAGGATTGTTGCCGGATTTCCGCGATTGAGTGAGAGAGTTCCTCTGCTGATGAGGCAACGGTCTGAACGTTGACACTTGCTTCGTCCGCCGCGGAAGAGACAGTATCTGCCCGGTTGGATGTTGTCTCGGACGCAGTGCTCATTGCGGCAGAAGATGTCGTGAGTTCACGAGCTGCACTTTCCAGCCCGTCGACAATGCCTCCGATGCTTTTTTCAAATGAGTTGGCAAGACTTTGCATTGTCTCGGTTTTTTCCTGCTCCGCTTTGGCCTGCGCAGCTTCCTGCTCAGCCTTCAGGCGATCTGTTTCCTGCATGTTCTGGCGGAATACTTCAACGGTATCTGCCATCAGGCCGATTTCGTCTGTCTGCCCCTTTGCTGGAATGTCGACATTAATGTTGCCACCTGCAAGATCGCGCATGGCATTTGTCATCAGCTTGATCGGCCCGGCAATAGCTCGGCTGGTTACTATGGATAGAAGAAGTCCCAGCACCATTGCGACAATTGCAACAATCAATCCTGTAATAACCGACTGCTCTATTGCAGCACTTGCCTGGGGTCCGAGGATGTCCTTTTGCGCTTTGTTGGCATACTTCATGTCCATAATGACTTCGGTAATATGTGCGCCCAATGGGTCGAGAGTGCCTGTAATGACGCCGTTACGCTCTTCAATGACCCCTACGACACTTGCAAACGTTGTCTGGTAGCTGGCTGCTACCTCTTTTACTTCGCGCGCGAGCCTTACCCGCGTTGGGTTCTGAAGTTCGCTTGCCAATTTTGCGGCTGCGACACCGAATGCGGTCAGCTCCTGTTCAGCGCGTGTCGCCGAGGCGGGCAGGTTGTCAACCAGAAACCGGTTGGCATAGAGGCGGGCCAGCAGCAGGTTGCGAAGGGTGACGCCTGAATAGTAGCTTGCACTGGCATCTCCCGCCTCAAATGCACTCTTCATGATGCTTGTTATTTTGCGCTCGGCCTGTGGACCGAGGGCGTTCAACTCGTCAACGAGGGTGTTGCGATGTGCGGCGAACCCAACGATGCGATGGAACGCCTCCTGATATTCAGCCAGTTCGGTTGCTGCAGTCTGAAAGTTCTCGACTTCCTGTGGCTCAGTAAAGAATTTTTCTGCTTCCCTTGATAGGGAAACGGTGGCGGTCAGGCGCGTTTCCGCTGTTTCTGCCGCCTTATCGGAATTACCGATAATGTAGTCCTTTACCGCGATGCGTGCGGAGAGGAGGTTTGCCTGTATCTGACCCAGTTGGGCGGTCTGGCGGGCAGCTTGCCGATATTCCTTGAAATTGCTATCGGCAGTTCTGAGTCCGAAGAAGGCAACAGTGCTTGCGATAGCAAGAAAGGCCAGAATCGATCCCGTTCCGAATACTACTTTGTGCGCGACATTCAGATTTCGGAACGTACCCGTGAGTTTTGAAAGATCGAAATATTTGTTCATTTTTTCACCCGCTTTTTTGCCCCGAAGGACGTCACCCATTGAGCCCACACCCAGGCTCTTGTGCTTTCAGTTCTTCGACCCGGAGGCCGGGCTACAACTGAGAACAACTTGGTTAAAACCTACTATAAGGTCAGTTAACGGAGCGCTAATGGGTGTGAGGTGTGTGAAGAGAGCAATAAACACCCGTATTTTGGGGGAATTTTGAAGCAGGGTGGCCGGACCATTGCTAGAATCAAAGTTTGGTACATCCATGGCGGGTTGCCCGTACCCCTGCGGATTATGCTGCGTCGGCCCTATTCGTGCGGGAGGGGGTGCGACCTTCATGACAGCGGTTCTGATTTTGCTTGCCGAACGGTGTGGAGTTTGAGATTAGTTACGTGCAATGCGGACGTGGTGGAACTGGTAGACACTACAGACTTAAAAAATTGAGTGCCCCAGTGGAAACGCCGGGAGTAGAACTGCTCAAATTCGGGGAAACCTTACAGGTTGGCTGTTGGCAATCCCGAGCCAAGCCTTGAAGCTCACGCTTTGAGGAAGGTGTAGAGACTAGACGGGCAGCACCTAACGTCAGGCTCACTGACCATGGTGAAGGGATAGTCCAGACCACAAACGCTCATACAGGGCGGCGGTGAAAACCGTAGTTGGTATGAAAATCTGTTGGGCGTATGCCCGTGCGGGTTCGAGTCCCGCCGTCCGCACCAGGCTTTTGACCAGGCGACCTGTCTCTCCCTCCGGCATGACCCCCGGTGGGATATGAAGGTTGAGAAAGGTGTTTTAAGTAAGGTTATCCCTACGTTAATTGACGTTCGGGGGGAGCCGGGTGTACTGTCACTGGATTGCTGGATACAGCCGCTGAGAAAGGTCTTTGCTTGATTGAGAAAAGTGACTTGCTGGCTTTTGGTTTGCGCCTGCGCGCGGTGCGGGCGTCGATGGGTATCAGTGCCTCCAAAATGGCCGTTTTCTGGGGCCTGGAACGCAAGACCTGGGAGCGGTACGAACTTGGCACGGGAATGCCCAAGGTCAATATTCTGATGGACCTGGCGCGTCTTGGTATTAACGAGGTCTGGTTGCTGACGGGTGAGGGGGACATGGACGCCGTTGATGTCCGTACGGACACAGCCAACGCGCGCGCAGCAGCCGTTAAGCCGGCAGCCGCACGCGTCGCTGTCTTCAACGTTGCTTACCTGCTAGCGCAGGAAAGCAGGCATATCAATCTTGACCCAGAAGATTTTGCGTTAACGTTTCAGGATCTGTTTGACCAGCTACTGGAACAGGATGGTGAGGTGGCCGAGCAGGTGGTGTCATTTGCAGTTCGGCGCCTACTGCGCGGCGCAATCGATCGTTCATCTTGACATAGAGTTCCGCCGGATCTTCTGGTGTTAAATAGCCAACCTCTGGGATTGCTATTCCAGCGATAATGCGGTCGCGATGAATGCGTTCTATAAAACCTCGGTCTTTGTATGTGCGGCGAAACGGGTTTTGCTCGAAGCACCACATGCTAGCGGGCCAAAGATCCCTCTTCAAGAGGAAGCGAATCATTCGGTCTATTAGGTAAAGGTTGGCTATATGACCGCGATAGCGGTATTTTTTGTGAAAATACATCGCATGTAGCTCTCCTTTTGCTTCAGGTAAGTCTGGGTCATGGTTTGCGTTACAATTGCAAAAAGCGGCAAGCGTCTCTCCGTCCCAAAGGGTCAGGATGAGCTGGTCGGGGTCTGGATTGCTCAATGCTTCTAACCACTCTTCGTATCGGTATGCGTAGGATCGACTGATCTGGACTTCGGCTGGCATGAACGGGTAAGTGTCCTTCCAGCTATCAACGTGAAGACGGGTGATCTTGGCCACATCGTCGAGAGTGGCGGAACGAATATCAAAGTTCATTTTTTTCTCCCTGTGTAATTGTGCAATGTGCACAATCGGAGATTTATGGTAGAACTAATGTTTCGTTAGGAGGGTGAATATGCTGGATGCTGCAATGCAGGCACGAGGAAAAGCACGTTTGACGCGAGTGCTTGGACAACCCAAGCGTTCCCCTAGGTTAACTTGGTCGATGGCTGCGGTTTTTGTTGTGTCAGGTGCTGCGGGTTTCTATTTCTGGCCAACAGCTCCAGGGGATGAGCAATTAGGCCGTCTGGCGATATTGTCATCATGTGCTGTTCACACGCCGGGTCAGGCGTGGCTTGCGGCGCGTTCTGCGGTTGATGCTGATGGGGCTATATTGAGTGCCAGCCAGCGACGTGCTGCGATGACGTATCTACTGGACGGTAAGATTTTCAGTGGGTGCAATGAAGCGGATAGTCAAAACAGTGACGCGGAAGCGTTCACTCTTTCTGAAAGCGATTAGCATCGTAAAATGCTCCTGCGTGACGGAAATCAGATCACGTTTTGCCTCGCTTTCAACGATGCGATCAATAACCTCCTGAGGGATTATCAGTTCTGACGGAGATGCGGCAATCAGTGTTCCATTATCAGTGAGTATGGCGCCGCCGCATAAAGCCAGACACCAATCCAGCGGTTCTCTCATAGCGCGCAGATTGACGATAGCTGTAAAAACAGCATTCATTGCAGGTTTGTGAGTGGAAATGGGCGCAAAGGGGAAGCCGCTCGTTCGACCGACAATAGTTTGGCCAAAATGTAACCCAGGCGTTTCGAGCGCTGTTTGAAAATACCTCCGATTGCTCAAGTTGATTGTTGGCGGAGGTCGAGCCAAGGCGTCGTGCAGGATTATTCCGTTCTCGCCGACTACCAGAATAGACCGGACGCCATTGAGGCGCGCTGCACTGGCCTGAAGTTCTGCTTGAACGATGATGGGGGGGGGGCCTGTCTCGCCGATGAACGTTGCGAGATAGTCGAAGGCAAATGAGATCGAGGTTGCAAGCGCTTCTGTTTGCTTAAGGGCCCGGTCGGCCGCTCTGTTGGTTTCAATCTCGTGAATGTCGACGGTGCCGGCATCAGTGGCGGAAACTGCTACCGCGGGGCCCAGCACTAACGGGCCGCAGGCGAGTAACGTGCAGAGAAGGAGGCGCATCAGGCTATCCTTTCCGCAGGACTGCAAGATTGTTGCAGGTACTTTTTACTCGGCCGTTTTGTTTTACTCATCGGTTCTTATGTAACTCATGGAACTGTTGCTTCAGCGGTGTCCGGCGGGTCTCACCGAGCCTCATCGAACCTATGATATCATATGTATTCTACCATGAAGGTAGTCCCTGCTCAAATGAGCGCTGGATTTATTTAGCCGACGGGTAAAGGCTTTACTCTCATTAAAGGTACAATTTTGGTTCATCCTCTCGTATGTCTGAGCAAAATATGTATAGATTTTGTCAAAACTGCGTTTGCATGAATTTTTTTCGAGAAAAATCGGGAGTGATTTGGTGAGTGAAACAAATA
>CAZNLO010000131.1:0-5484 GCA_964573935.1 uncultured Parvibaculum sp.
GGACATATTACCATCGAGGCGCCGACAGGCCTGGCCTCCGTACCTGATATTCAAAGCCACGTCGCCGGGAACAACGGGGATGAGGTCGAAGTCATTTTCAACCATGGCGATCCGCTTTGCGAGCGGGTCATTTTTCCGATCACCGGCGCCCAAGCAAATGGCCTCGAAGATGCACGTTTTGTGAAATTCGATGACGTCTCACGCCAAGTCTATTACGCGACCTACACAGCCTATAGCGGCCGGCAGGTGCGCTCCGAATAGGATTTCAAATCGTTTCGACTGAAGCCATTAGGCGGGCGGGCGGCAAGCAATAAGGGAATGGCCCTGTTCCCGCGCAAGATCAATGGCCGCTACGCCATGATTGCCCGCCACGACAATGAAAACCTTTATCTCGTCTACTCAGACGACCTTTACAATTGGGAGGGTGGTGAGCCGATCCTCCAGCCGGAATATCCTTGGGAGTTCGTCCAGATCGGCAATTGCGGGTCGCCCATCGAATTGGATGATTGTTGGCTGTTGCTGACCCACGGGGTGGGTGCGGTGCGCAAATATGCCATCGGAGCCGTTCTATTGGACAAGAAAGATCCCTCAAAGGTTCTTGCGCGATCACACGAGCCGCTTATTCGTCCCGACCCTAAGGAGCGTGAGGGCTACGTGCCGAACGTTGTCTATACGTGCGGCGCCATGCGCCATGGCGAGCGGATTATCCTGCCTTATGGAGTCTCAGACACGTTCACCAATTTCGCAACGATCGAAATTCGGGACCTCATGCAGGCACTGACCAGCTGAGGACCACACCCAGCGATTGGGATCTTGTAGTTATTGTGATCTTGATCTAAATCATTGCGCCAGCTGGCGATCCTTATCATTATTCTGATATAGTAAATTTGAGTGTTCATTTAGTTCCTTTTTTGTTTTCATCAGAGATCAGGTCTAAATGCAATCGCGCTGGTCGAGAAAATGGTGTTGTCAATGCTCACCAAGAAACACAAAACTGAAAAACAGGGAAAAGAGCCCACTCGGGTAAACAGCTCCACTTCTCTCAAGAGCGTGGCGTTGATCGGTAATTATCCACCTCGCCAATGTGGTATCGCCACATTCACGGCTGACCTTGTGGAGACGATCAGTCAGGTGTCGCCAAGCACAAACTGCTTTGCGGTGCCAATTACAGACAGGGATGAAGGGTACTCTTATCCGACGCGTGTTCGCTTTGAGATACCGCAAAACGACCTTTCATCCTATCGTTATGCCGCAGACTTTCTCAACATCAGTGGTGTCGATGTTGCCTGCCTGCAGCACGAATTTGGCATCTACGGTGGCGCGGCTGGTAATTATATATTGACTCTTGTCAGAGAACTGCGGGTCCCGCTTGTCACAGTGCTGCACACCATTTTGCTCGACCCCGATGCCGACCAGAGGGGTGTCATGGACGAGTTAGCCGATTCTTCTGACCGCCTGGTGGTCATGAGCAAAATGGGCGCCGACATTCTTTCGGGCATTTATTCTATTCCCGATGAGAAGATCGAATTCATCCCCCACGGGATTCCCGATGTGCCGTTCATCGACCCGATTTTTTACAAGGACAAATTCGGTCTCGAAGGCAAGGACGTCATCCTCACCTTTGGTCTGCTGTCGCCCGGCAAGGGCATTGAAAATGTCATTTGTGCTCTGCCGGAGATCGTCAAACACCATCCCGACGTGGTCTTTGTCGTGCTGGGCGCAACCCACCCCAATGTAAAGAAACAAGAAGGTGAAACCTACCGCCTGTCGCTGCAACGCTTGGCGACCGATCTCGGTGTTGAGCGCCATGTCGTCTTCTATAATCGCTTTGTCGCGTTCGATGAGCTGCTGGAATTCATCGGCGCCGCAGATATTTATATTACGCCCTATCTCCACGAAGCGCAGATCACCTCAGGTACGTTGGCCTATGCCGTCGGCATGGGCAAAGCTGTCATTTCGACACCCTATTGGTATGCGAAGGAATTGCTCAGTGACGGCCGGGGCATACTGGTTCCCTTTGCTGATCCCGATGCGACGGCCGAAGCAGTGATGCAGGTCCTGCAAAACAAGACGAAATTCCACGGGCTGCGCAAACAGGCTTATGCGCTGGGGCGTAATATGATTTGGCCAGTGGTTGCGGCTAAGTACCTCGACTGTTTTGCGCGGGTCGCCGAAGGTCGGGTCGCTAGCCCCAGGCCTGTTTCCCACGCATCTGCGCTGCATGTTCGGCCCCGGGAATTGCCCAAGATCGACCTACAGCACCTGGAGCGGCTTACTGACGACACCGGATTGTTGCAGCACGCGACGTTTGTCGTGCCAAATTACAGTGACGGGTATACGACCGACGACAATGCCCGTGGCCTTCTGGTCACGACGCTTCTTGAAGCATCCGGGAAAGGGAGCGAAAAGTCCCGGGAATTAAGCGTCCGCTACCTGGCATTTCTGATGCATGCTTTCAATCCATCGAACGGCCGGTTCCGAAACTTCATGGCCTATGACCGGCGATGGTTGGAGGAGACCGGGTCGGAAGACAGCCACGGCAGGGCACTATGGGCGCTGGGAACCGTGGTTGGGCGCTCGGAAGTTTCTGCCTATCGCGGTATGGCGACGCGGATATTCGATCAGGCATTTCCAGCGATAGAGCAGACCACAAGCCCGCGGGCCTGGGCCTTCGCCCTTCTCGGGTTTCACGAGTATCTGTCGCATTTCTCAGGCGACCGTAAGGTGCAGCATATGCGCAATCTTCTGGCCAAGCGTTTGCTGCAGGCGCTTCATGAGTATGCGAGCGAGGACTGGCCTTGGTTTGAGAACATTTTGAGCTATGCCAACGCCGTGCTTCCTCATGCCTTGTTGATCAGCGGTAAAGCGATGGAAGATGACGATATGATCGCGGGCGGCCTTAAGGCGCTTGAATGGTTGGTGGATGTTCAAAACCTGTCAGGCACATGTTTTTCGCCCATTGGATCGAATGGCTTTTATCCAAAAGGGAGCCATCAGGCGCGCTTTGATCAGCAACCGACAGAAGCGCAAGCCTTGGTGTCGGCCTGTCTGGATGCTTTTCGCGCGACCGATGATCCGGAGTGGCGGGCCAGATCCCGTTGGGCATTTGACTGGTTCTTCGGGCAGAATGATTTGCGTGAATCTCTTTATGACCCACTATCGGGCAGTTGCCGGGACGGGTTGCATGCAGACCGACCCAACGAGAACCGTGGTGCGGAAGCAACCTTGGCGTTTCTGCAATCGTTGACAGAAATGCGCGCCATTGAGAATCTTGTCGAGGTCAATGATTTGCAGCGTCGGACCAAGGCGGTGGAAGTCCCGCAATTGGCTTCCTAAGAGGCGCTCTCGTCAGAGGCAAGAGGAGCCAGCAGATGAGCGAAGGGCCATATGAGTGAAGGAAATGTACGTCCGTGGGGTCGTTACGACATACTTGGATCCGCAGTGGATCATCAAGTTAAAATGATCACCGTGCTGCCCAAAAAACGTCTCAGTCTACAGGCCCATGAGCGACGCTCGGAACATTGGGTAGTGGTGCGCGGAGCGGCGGTTGCAACCTTAGACGGGCGCGACATTCCACTGGGGCCGGGAGAGCATGTTTTTATTGGCGCCGGGTGTGTTCACCGCATGGAAAATCCCGGGCCAGAGCTTCTTGTCTTCATCGAAGTTCAGGTTGGAGACTATTTCGGTGAGGACGATATTGTCCGCTTCGAGGATGATTTCGGCCGGGTGCCTTAGCGCATGCTTGTAACTTCGCCCGGCTCTTGAGCCGCCACTGGGCAACAATCTCCCGGCGTGTGGATTTTGCCACAAATGCAGTGGCGGTAGAGGTAGCCGATTATCTCGTCGAGGTTTGCCGTGGCTGCGCAAACGGTGGTATCGGCGGCCCCATAGTAGAGCCGGATGGTTTGGCCGTCATCGTCCAGGATCCAACCGCAGGGGAAGACAATATCGGGAACATCGCCAACACGCTCATACTCTGCCTCAGGGCCAAACACCCATTCAGTGCCGCGCACCAACAAGCGGCTGGGATCATTCCGGTCGAGCATGGCAAGCCCTAAGCGATAGATCGCACCCGAGACCGTGGTGCGCACGCCGTGATAGAGGACAAGCCAGCCATAATCGGTAAGCAGGGGCGGTGGCCCAAGGCCGATCCTGTTGGCGTCCCACCAGCCGCCCTGGCGGGCATGCATGATGACCGTATGGTCGCCCCAATGGCGCAGATCCGGGCTCCAAGAGAGCCAAATATGTGCCCCAACTCTGCCCGATCCGTCAGTTTGCGGTGCCGGCCGGTGGAGCAGCGCCCAGCGGCCGTCAAATTTGCAGGGAAACAGGGCCGCATCCTTATCGTCTGGAGGCATCAAGGTGCCGCGGCGCTGGAAGGTGCGGAAATCCTGTGTCGAGGCGAGACGCACAAGAGGACCACCGCGAGAATACCCCGTATAGACGATCAGATACTCGTCACCAACCTGGGTAATCCTTGGGTCTTCGATGCCCCAGGCTTCTTCATAGCGTCCCGGATCCATTTGAAGGCTGGGCTCGGGCTCAATGCGCCAGTCGGTGAGGCCGTCCCGGCTGCGAGCCACCCCGAGGTGGGAGATGCCGCTGCGGTCTTCGACGCGGACCAGAAGCAATGTCTCGCCGTCGAATTTCACGGCGCCGGCATTGAACACAGCGTTCACCGTGTGTGACCATTGCTCTGGCTTCAAGATAGGATTGCCCGCATAACGCCGAAAGAGCTGTTGTTTTACCTTCATGCTTGCTCCCAACCTTAGGGCTTTTCCGTCGCGACGATGTCCGTCCGATGTTAGGCTATCATAGAGTGGCCGACCCGTCTAAAGAGACGCAGGGCTAGGCGGGGGGTATCCGCAACGGGATCAAAGGGCGGTTAGGAGGGTCGGTTGGGTGTCGGAATGAAAAACACCTCTCCGCGCGGCGAGAAGAAAAATGATCCGCAGGCGCGTGACCGGCAATGGCATGGCCTGTCTGCGCAAGAGGTGCTTGCGCGCCTGAAAGCGCAACCCAGTGGGCTGAGTGAGACGGAAGCCGCAGCTCGCCTGGTACAATATGGCCCGAATCGGCTTCGCCCGCCCCACCGCCGAGGGCCACTCGTTCGCTTTGCGCTCCAGTTCCACAACGTCCTCATCTATGTGTTGCTCGCTGCTTCCATGGTCACGGCAGCCCTTGCTCACTGGATCGATACCGCCGTGATTGTCGGCGTGGTCGTGATCAACGCCATGATCGGCTTCATCCAGGAAGGCAAGGCGGAGCGCGCCTTGGAGGCGATCCGGCGCATGCTGTCGCTTCATGCCAGCGTCGTGCGCGACGGAAAAAAGAGGCGCATTCCCGCCGACGGGCTTGTCCCCGGAGACGTCGTTTTCCTGCGCTCCGGTGACAAGGTGCCCGCCGATCTGCGGCTTATTCGCGTCAAGAACCTGCAGGTGCAGGAAGCTGAGAGGCCAGATCCGGAAAAACGGACCGCCGCCA
>CAZNLO010000132.1:0-5353 GCA_964573935.1 uncultured Parvibaculum sp.
CTGATGAACGCCCCTGGCCCACCCTGTTACGGCTCAGTACGGGGGGCCGAACCCTCAACGTTTCATTCGAGGATGAAACAGCCATTGCCCTTGAAGCGGAGTACCTGCGGGTAGAGAGCCCCAGCGCCGAGGTTCAAGGTCACGGCGCAAGCCAGAAGAAGCTCGTGACCGGAAAAGCAACTGTTATCATTACGGGACTGGACGCGGTTGGTAACTACGCGGTCCGCATTTCCTTTGATGACGGCCATGACAGCGGTCTTTTCACCTGGGATTACCTGTATGAGCTGGGGCGCGACAAGGATGCGCGGTGGGCGGATTATATGGCGCGCGTAACGCACGCCAAGCTTGCCCCATAGCCAACACCAGCATCTGCCCAAACGCAACAGCAACGTGTCGGCCTAGAGCGACTTGCCTTGCATAAGACGCGGCAGATCACCAACACCACCACTAGCAAGGCGCATAAAAAAACGCCGCGCCGGGCCGATCTGATTAACCAGCCCCAGACCCGCATCCCGCAACAGCCGCAGCGGAGCAATGTCATTGGAGAAAAGCCGGTTGAGCCCATCGCACGCCAGCCCAAGCGAGACATTGTCGAAGCGGCGCCAGCGCTGATACCGCTCAAGCACCACAAGCGACCCGAAATCAAGACCAAGCCGGTAACTGTCGACCACCACATCGGCAAGGGCCGCAACATCACGAAGCCCCAAATTGAGCCCCTGGCCCGCAATCGGATGAATACCGTGCGCCGCATCTGCGACCAGCGCCACCCGCGGGCGCACATAGTCATGCGCAAACTGTAAGCTCAGCGGATAGGACCAGCGCGGCCCCACCGGTGCCATTTCCCCAAGATAAGGTCCAAAGCGTTTAGCGCACTCAAGCGCAAACCCATCATTATCAAGGCTCAGAAGCGCCTCGGCCAGATCGGTTTGCTCCGTCCAGACCAGCGAAGACCGGTTGCCCACCATAGGCAGCACTGCAAACGGCCCGCTCGGCAAAAAATATTCCTGCGCCACTCCGTCGTGGGGCAGCGCATGTTCAACCGTTGTGATTATGCCGGACTGTCCGTAGTCCCACCCAAAAGTCGTGATCCCCGCCTGCTCGCGCACTTGCGAACCGCGTCCGTCCGCACCGACAAGTAGTCTGCATTTAAGCTGCTGGCCGGAACACAACTGAATTGACGTATGAGAGGGTTCGGCCTCAAACGTCTCAATCCTGTCGGGAGCAATAAGCGTAATGTTAGGCGTCTGCGCCAGAGCGGCTTTCAGCGCCTGACGTAAATGCCGGTTTTCCACCATCACCCCAAGCGGGGTATCTCCCATTTCCCGATGATCGAAATGCAGAAAAAAGGGAGCCACAGGTTTCCCCACCTGCCCGTCGGTGACAACAATATCATTGATCGGTTGTAACTGACCCTCAAGGTGGCTGGCGACCCCAAGCACCCGCAGCATCGCCAGGGAGGCATCCGCAATGGAAGAGACCCGCCCGTCAAACGCCGGATCAAGGTCCGCCGCCGGGTCGAGCATATCGATCACCGTGACACTAAGCCCCGCCTGCCCGAGCGCCAGCGCCAGTGGCAACCCCGCCAGGCCCCCACCACAGACCACCACATCACTCTCTATTGGATCAGATACCATGCGCGCACCGTCCCCCGGATAAGCCGGAATGTCCACCACACATTTGTCGCAGCAGGCAGGATGAAACTCCCCCTATGCTTCAACCACGCCGTCGAAATAGAACCAAGATGCGTGGCAATCTATTGGGTCCACAGAGGAAGGCTTTCCCAGCCGTCTGGGAACCCAGCATCTTGCAAGCGAAAGTGGTCAGTCCCCGGAAAGGAGCTAACCAAAGTACAAAACCGAGATAGCCACGTACTCTCCAAGCTGATCTGACCCGTCAGATATTGTAAAATTGCGGCCACCGCATAGGTGCTGCTCAAATCAACTCCCCATGAGCGCAGATGTTCAAGTTCCCCCAGCTCGCCAGCCTGCTTCGAGAGCTTGGGTTGAAAGACATTGCTCCGGTTCCACAGGCGCGCATGATGAGCGCAGACATTTCGTGTGTAATTTAGAGATCTCAACCAGGCAGCCATGATTTTCCCCTGCTCAACCCCATAAGCACCCGTGATCTGATTCAAATGTCCCAATGTCAAGCCTGACATCATCTTGGATAGCATACCGAAATCCCAGAGCTCAACAGCTATCCAGATAGGAAAGTCGGAGGCTGGATATGTATTTAGAAAGTGTTTAACAAAATCCTCTTTCGATGATTTTTGTTGTCTCGCAAGTTTGTCTTTCCAGTCATCAAAATGACTATCCGGTGTCTTCCCTCGTCTGGTCGTAAACCTGCTCTGATATGTTTCAGGAGCAAGGTATGAGTAAGGGTCAGCCTGACCAACCTCCAAGGCAATACTGGTTCGAACGGATACTTCAATCCGCTCAATTGCATCAAGAAAGAGTAGCCGCAGGCGCCGGTCAAAAACATAAAGGTCTACGACGTCCCAGAACTGCGCATCCTGCTTGAACGCGTTTCTTCGGCGTATCGGATCGCCATCAGGATTTTGCTCACGGCATGAAAACCAATAAGCCGATAGTCGGTAGTAGCCAATATGGAGAAGACATCGCTCCGCTCTGCCAACATCAATTATAACCATGCCCCGCTCCCTCAGCAGGTCAATCTGTTTTGAAACGGTGAGATATGGTTTTTGATACCTGGCCATATTTCAGGTATCTGGAAACGAAGGACGACCCATGATCCGAAGAACAGAGGGGCCGCCACGATTGCTTGAAACATAGGGTTTATAACCTATTTTTTCAACCATAGTAAACTTATGAGTTTCCGAAAAACCCCAGGAGTAGGTCTCCCGAGGACTTTTCACTCATCACAAACAACGCTCATTCCGTGGGGCTTTGAAGCTGCCTGTCCTGGGTCGCCCGCGTGATAATATAGGAGTAGATGTCTTCCACATCCTGCTCGGTCAAAATGTCGCCAAAACCGGCCATCCCATTGTCCGACAGCACCCCGCCAATGACGATGTCCTTAAAATTGTCCCGCACGCTTGGGCTCATGCGTCGAAGGTCGGGCAGCACACCACCGCTCACCACCAGCGCCCCATGACACAGGCCGCATGTGGACATGTACTGAACTTCCCCATTACGAAACTCCGCCGGCGTCGGTGAAACCTCCGGCTGCAGGGGAATGGTCAGATCTTTGAGCGCCAGCTGTTCCAGTTCCTGCGTCCCATCCACTTTGAACACAAGCAGGCGGCCATCGTTCTCATACTTGGCGGCAGCAGACGTGCGCGCGTCCCCGGACGCCAGCGCAACACCGCCCCACCCCGCCATCACGGCAACATACTGAACACCGTCGACTTCATAAGTAGCCGGCGCGGCAACAATGCCCGTCTGGATATTGGCCTCCCAGACCACCACGCCCGTGTCTGCCGTATAGGCAACGAAGCGTCCGTCAGCGGTTCCTTGAAAAACCAGATTTCCCGCCGTGGTCAACACACCGCCATTGAGAGCTGCGGGCATTTCCACCACCCAGCGCACTTCCGCTTTCACCGGGTCCCACGCCTTCAGATAGCCATGGTCAATTGGCAGTTCCGGCAGTGCATTGATGGCATCAATATAGTCCGCCCAGTCCATCCCCACATTCCACCAGTTTTCACGAACGGAAAACTCTCCATCCTCTTTCCACTCACGCGCCAGCGTGTAGATGCCGGCAATCTCCTGGGTCGGAATGTAAACAAGGCCGGTGTCGGGATTGTAAGCCATGGGGTGCCAGTTATGTCCCCCATTGGCGGACGGCAGCACAAACTGTGTGGAGCCATCATAGTCCTGAGCCGGATTTTCTATCGGACGGCCGGTCTCCAGATCAACATGGCTCGCCCACGTAACAGTAACATAGGGTTCGGCGGACAGAAGTTCACCGCTTTCGCGATCAATGACATAGAAGAACCCGTTCTTCGGCGCCTGCATCAACACTTTGCGCGTCCGACCATCGATTTCAAGCTCGGCCAGAATGATGTGCTGCGTGGCGGTATAGTCCCAATTGTCGCCGGGCGTCGTCTGATAGTGCCACTTCAGGCGGCCCGTATCAGGATCAAGAGCGAGAATGGTGGAGAGATAAAGATTATCACCACCACCGGGCGAGCGAATGGCACGCGTCCACGGAGAGCCGTTCCCGACACCCACATAGAGTGTATTGAGGTCCGGATCGTACGCCATGGAATCCCAGGCCGTTCCGCCGCCGCCAATTTCCCACCAGCGCCCGCCCTTCCAGGTGTCAACAATGGCTTCAAGCTCAGGATGTTCAAACCCATCCGCCGGGTTGCCGGGAACCGTATAGAAACGCCAGACCTCATCGCCTGTTTCAGCGTCATAGGCAGTGATGTAACCACGCACGCCAAACTCAGCGCCGCCGTTCCCGATAATCACTTTGCCGTTCACAATCCGGGGCGCACCGGTAATCGTGTAGGGCGGACCGGGGATCGTGTTCACCTCCCAGTGCAAAGACCCGTCTTCAGCATTGAGGGCAAACAACCGACCGTCAAAGCTTGCGACATAAACCCGGCCCTTCCAGACCGCCACCCCGCGATTAACAATGTCGCAGCATCCATAACGCGCCCATTCGCCCGGCACCTCAGGATCGAACTCCCACAATTCCTCGCCTGTTCTGGCGTCAAGCGCATGCACCACGCCCCAGTTGCCGGTCGTAAACAGTACCCCGTCAACCACGATAGGGGTCGCCTCAAGGCCACGCACCGTGCCCGTCCTGAACGACCAGGCCAGCCCCAGCCGCGACGCGTTCTGGTCCGACACCTGTGTCAGGGGAGAGTAACGCTGCTCTGAATAGGTCCGGCCATGGCTCAGCCAGTTTCCAGGCTCACTGTCGGCATTTTCAATCCGCGCCCCGTCAACACTCCCGACCCCGGTAGGAACGCCGTCCCCTGCCTCCGTTTGGACATCAGACAACGTGTCCGTCGCCATATCGGTGACCATGGGCACATTGGCAACGCCGCTCGGAGCAGCGCCTCCCCCGACAAACTGCAACAGCATAATAATTGCGACAAAGCTACCTGCGGCTCCGTTCACCAGAACGGGCCATTTTTCCCGCAAAAAATTGGACATGCAGTTTCCACCCCTGTTTGTTCTTGCCTGACCCGTGACGGACCGGCACCCCTTCGATTTGACAGAAAGCTTAACAAAAAACGGGCTCGCAGGAAATACGGAGTACAGCTCAGCATTTTTGGAGGCGCGACCAACGATTGCCTAAAATTTGTGCCAACATAGTTTGCTGTCTAATAATTGGGCAATTCTGATAAATCCTCGTATGGACGAGTCCAGAGAAAGTC
>CAZNLO010000133.1:0-5348 GCA_964573935.1 uncultured Parvibaculum sp.
GCGGTCGAGGAACGTCCACGCACCCATGTTCTTGGGCTCTTCCTGGCACCAGACAAATTCAGCATCCGTGAAACGGGACAGTTCCTTAATCAGAGCGCGTGCAGGAAACGGATAAAGCTGCTCGACCCGCAGGATATAAACATCATCAATGCCGCGTTTTTCACGTTCCTGGTAGAGATCAAAATAGACCTTGCCGCTGCACATAACGACCCGGCGTATCTTCTTGTCATCAACCAGCTTGATCTCCTGGTCCGGCAGCAATTCAGCATCATCACACAACAGCCGGTGGAATGAGGAGCCAGGCCCCAGTTCCTTGAGTGTCGACACCGCCCGCTTGTGACGCAACAGCGATTTCGGCGTCATAATAATCAGCGGTTTACGGAAATTACGGTGCATCTGCCGCCGTAGAATATGAAAGAAGTTCGCAGGCGTTGTGCAGTTTGCAATCTGCATATTGTCTTCAGCACACAATTGCAGATATCGCTCAAGCCGGGCTGACGAATGCTCCGGCCCCTGCCCCTCATACCCGTGTGGAAGAAGCATCACCAAACCACACATGCGCAGCCATTTGCGTTCACCGCTTGAGATAAACTGGTCGATCACCACCTGCGCACCATTGGCAAAATCACCAAACTGCGCCTCCCATAGAACCAGCGAGTTTGGTTCTGCAAGGCTGTACCCGTATTCAAATCCAAGCACGGCATTTTCCGACAGCATGGAATTGATGACTTCAAATTCGCCATTGCCCGTAGCAACCGAGTTCAGCGGATAGTATCGGCCTTCATCTTCCTGATCGTTCAGAACCGAATGCCGGTGCACGAATGTGCCCCGTTCGGAATCCTGCCCCACAAGCCGCACCCCAAAACCTTCATCAAGGATCGACCCAAAAGCCAGGTGCTCCGCCATCCCCCAGTCAATGGGAGCCTCACCCTCAACCATCTTGCGACGGTTTACGAGAAGCCGTTGTATAGTACGGTGCACATTAAAATCATCCGGCACGGTCGTTATTTTCCGGCCGATCTCTCTCAGCTTACCAAGCTCAACAGATGTTTCTCCGCGACGTGCATCCCCTTGCGCCGGGGCCAGCCCCGACCAGCGCCCGTCCAGCCAGTCCGCCTTGTCAGGCCGAAAGCTCTTTGCTGCGGCAAGGTCGCCATCAAGCTGCGCTCTGAACTTGGCAATGCGCTCATCCACGTCTTCCCGGGTGACAAGTCCCTCATCAACCAACCGTTGAGAATAGATATCCAGCGTTGTCTTTTGTTTGGCGATTTTCTTGTACATCAGCGGCTGGGTCAGCGAGGGATCATCCCCCTCATTGTGACCAAAGCGGCGATAGCAGAACATATCCACCACCACCGGCTTGCCGAATTTCTGACGAAACTCAATCGCAACCTTTGCCGCATGGACAACCGCTTCAGGGTCATCCCCGTTCACATGGAAGATCGGTGCCCCGACCATTTTTGCCATGTCAGACGGATAGGGCGACGAACGCGAATGGTGAGGCGCTGTCGTGAAGCCGATCTGATTATTGACAATAAAATGGACGGACCCCCCGGTCCGGTGGCCCTTCAAACCCGAAAGTCCCAAACATTCCGCCACCACGCCCTGACCTGCAAATGCAGCGTCCCCATGCAGCAACAACGGGATCACCGACCCCCGTTGCCGGTCATGGTGCTGATCCTGCTTCGCGCGGGCCTTGCCGAGCACAACCGGGTCAACAATTTCCAGATGTGATGGATTGGCTGTCAGCGAAAGGTGAACCGTGTTGCCATCAAACTCCCGGTCAGAGGACGCGCCGAGGTGATACTTCACGTCGCCCGAACCCTCCACGTCTTCCGGGTTGGCCGAGCCACCAAAAAACTCATGAAAAATAGCCTGGAACGGTTTGCCCATCACGTTCGTCAACACATTGAGGCGGCCACGATGTGGCATCCCGATAACGATTTCCTTGGCCCCCAGCGCACCGCCCCGCTTGATGATCTGCTCCAGCGCCGGGATCGTCGCCTCTGCTCCATCAAGACCAAACCGCTTTGTACCGGTATATTTTACGGCCAGAAACTTCTCAAACCCCTCAGCATGAATAAGCTTATCGAGAATGGCCAGCCGCCCTTCCCGGGTAAAACTAATCTCCTTGTCACGCCCTTCAATGCGTTCTTGTATCCATGCTTTTTCTTCCGGGTCAGAAACATGCATGAATTCAACCGCAAACGTGCCGCAGTAAGTGCGCCGAAGAATGACAAGCATTTCGCGCACGGTCGCTGTTTCCAGTCCCAGCACATGGTCGAGAAAAATCGGACGATCAAAATCATCTGGACCAAAGCCATAGCTTTCCGGCTGTAATTCCGGGTGCTGGCTCTCTTCGCGCAAAGCCAATGGATCAAGGTCAGCGTCAAGGTGCCCTCGAATACGGTAAGCGCGGATCATCATAATGGCGCGAACGGAATCCAGCGTTGAAGCCCGAATTTCCTCCTCAGTAGCGCCGACCGCTCGGGCCTGCACTTTCCCGCGGATCACCGCCTCGTCCGCTGCCCCCCAATCGCCATCAAGAAGACTGACCATCTCCCCGTTGGCCACAACAGGCCAGTCAGGCCGCTCCCACGAAGCCCCACGGTTTTCCTTGAGAACATCCGCTGGGGCGTCACCCAGAGAAGAAAAAAAGCTCTGCCATTCAGGGTCAACCGCCCGGGGGTCTTCCTGAAACCGGGCATACAGCTCTTCAACGAAGGAGGCATTTGTCCCGGACAGAAACGATGTCCGTTCAAACTGTTCGTTGGAACTGCTTTTGCTCATCATCACCAGCACGGGGCTTGCCCGCGCTCCTCTCAAATCTCCAGATTTGATCCCTCGACAAAGGGACTAACCAAACCAGAGTTTATGGTTAATTTCATAAGTGTTGCATGCAGACCGTTAACTAGCCATTTAAATGGTGTGGGGAAATTCAACTATCCATCACCAACAGGTGACAGCGTCCAGCCGCACCAATGGCACCAATGGCACCGCATTATCCGGGTAGATCGCCAAGGCCGGTCAGCAGCTGAGCCTGCTCAGCCCTTCACTACATCAGCAAGAGTGGTGCCCAAGGCAGACGGAGACGGAGAGACCGTGATACCGGCAGAGCGCATGGCTTCAATTTTATCTTCCGCGCCCCCTTTTCCGCCGGAAATAATAGCACCGGCATGGCCCATGCGTCGTCCAGGAGGTGCCGTTACCCCGGCGATAAACCCGACAACGGGTTTTTTCACTTTCGAGGCCTTCAGAAATTCAGCGGCTTCTTCTTCCGCCGTCCCGCCAATCTCCCCGATCATGATGATCGACTGGGTCTTATCGTCGCCCAGAAACATCTCCAGACAATCAATAAAATTGGTGCCGTTCACCGGATCACCACCGATCCCGATACAGGTGGACTGACCCATGCCTGTCGCCGTGGTCTGCGCCACAGCCTCATATGTCAGCGTTCCCGACCGCGACACAATGCCGACGGAACCCGGCTGGTGAATATGGCCCGGCATAATGCCGATTTTGCAGGCACCGGGCGTAATAACACCTGGACAGTTAGGGCCGACAAGCCGCGTCTTCGAGCCATCGAGGGCGCGCTTCACCTTAACCATATCCAGAACAGGAATGCCCTCAGTGATGCAAACCGCCAGCTCAATACCAGCATCAATCGCTTCAAGAATGGCATCGGCTGCAAACGGCGGCGGCACATAGATCGCAGTCGCTGTCGCCCCTGTCACAGCAACAGCTTCCGCTACAGTGTTGAAAACCGGCAGATTGAGATGCGTTTTGCCCCCTTTGCCGGGGCTCACACCGCCAACCATCTGCGTCCCGTAGGCAATAGCGCCCTCCGAATGGAACGTCCCCTGATTGCCTGTAAAGCCCTGACAGATGACTTTGGTACTTGCGTCAATAAGAACAGCCATTATTTGGCCTCCTTCACGGCTTTAACGATTTTCTCTGCGGCATCACCAAGACTATCGGCAGAAATAATAGGCAACCCGGAATTCGCCATGATCTCCTTGCCCTCTTTCACGTTCGTGCCCTCAAGACGGACAACCAGCGGCACCGAAAGCTTCACTTCCCTGGCAGCCACCACCACCCCTTCCGCCACGACATCACACCGCATGATGCCGCCAAAGATATTCACCAGAATACCTTCGACATTGGGGTCCGACAGAATGATCTTGAACGCTGCTGTCACTTTCTCCGTTGTAGCGCCACCGCCCACATCCAGAAAATTCGCAGGCTCCGCCCCATAAAGCTTGATGATGTCCATGGTCGCCATGGCAAGCCCGGCACCGTTCACCATGCACCCGATGGTGCCATCCAGCGTCACATAATTAAGGTCATACTTGGAGGCTTCAACTTCATGTGCATCTTCTTCAGCAAGATCGCGCAGCTCCACCAGGTCCTTGTGCCGGTACAGCGCATTGTCATCAAAATTCATTTTTGCATCAAGACAGATCACATCGCCAGCACGCGTGACCACCAGCGGATTAATCTCCAGAAGGCTCATGTCTTCTGAAACAAAAGCATCATAGAGTTTAGAAATCAGCGCCACCGTCTGCTTGCCCGTATCACCCGACAGGCCCAGGGCAAAAGCGACCTTGCGCCCATGAAACCCCGAAATGCCACTGGCCGGGTCCACATCAAATGTCAGGATTTTCTCAGGCGTCTCGGCCGCCACTTCTTCGATATTCATGCCCCCTTCGGTGGACACAATGAACGACACCCGCGATGTTGCCCGGTCAATAAGCACCGAAAGATAAAGCTCCCGGTCAATGTCAGACCCGTCTTCCACATAGATACGGCCGACTTTTTTGCCTTTCGGACCGGTCTGGGGGGTGACCAGTGTCATCCCCAGTATACGCTCCGCCTCAGCCCGCACATCATCTATGGACTTGACAACTTTGACGCCCCCGCCCTTGCCCCGACCGCCTGCGTGGATCTGGGCCTTCACAACCCAGACAGGGCCTCCCAGCTCCTCGGCCGCCTTAACAGCCTCATCAACGCTGAACGCGGGTTTTCCTTTGGGAACAGGCACGCCGTATTTCGCGAGCACTGCCTTGGCTTGGTATTCATGAATGTTCATGGGAATTGACCAACTGGACGGACGCAACACTGCGACCATTGGGTGGAAAAAAGTTCGCCGCGTTTTATAGCACCACGGTCCTTCATAACAACCAGCCCGTGGTAAAGATTGCGTAAAAATGTACGCAATTCCGGCTTTTCTCCAAATCTCAACCAGGTTTTTGGCCTGCGCTGCAACGTTTCAGACGACAGACCGAATCAACTCCGCCAACGACGGTCAACGACAAGAGACAAGCCAGCTCCCCCCCCGAACATGCCCC
>CAZNLO010000134.1:0-5061 GCA_964573935.1 uncultured Parvibaculum sp.
ACACTCGGCCTCTCCCTTACCAAGGGAGTGCTCTACCCCTGAGCTACGGCAGCACTGGGCGGGGAAATTATCCACCAAATCGCGGGGAAAGTGCCACAGGGGAACGGCGCGCGCAAGGGCTCATGGGGCAGAACCGGGCCTTTCTTGCCTGTGGTTGACGGCAGATGGACAGCGTGCCACATCAGCGCTGATCGGGGGCCACAGGTTCTGGTGACGGTTCTGCCTAAATGCGTGGGCCAGCCCCCCGTGGTCCCGGCAGCTAGGATCAATGGCAAGAGCCTTAGGAGGGTGACGGCATGGGTAATGATGTGCAAGGCGGCGACGCACAAGGCGGTGGGGCGGCGGACAAGCCACCGGTCAACAAGGATGAAAAGCGCGGCGAAACGCGTGAAGACCGGGTGGCGGCGGCCCTTCGGGCCAATTTGCGCCGCCGCAAGACCCAGGCGAGAGGGCGCAAGAGTGAAACCGATCCTCGTGGGCGGACATCCTGATTGCAGGGTGCTTCAAAGGGATGGTTTTTAACCACGTCGGGCGATGGGGGGATTTCAGCCTTTTCTTTGCCTCTTTCTTATTGGACAGTCGGCGCCGGTTTTTGATGAGGCCAGCTCTCTGGTCTACCGATTTGGAGACGATCAAACAGCATGGACACGCTTCATATTAAGGGCGGTAAGCCGCTCTCAGGCACTATTCCGATCAGCGGTGCAAAAAACGCTGCCCTGCCTTTGATGACCGCAGCCCTGCTGACGCCCGATGATGTGCATTTTGACAATGTGCCGTGCCTGACAGATGTGGCAACCCTCCAGCGCCTGTTGCGCGAGCTTGGCTGTGAGGCGGAAACGGGACCGGCGGGCGAGGGCGCTTTTGGGCAGAGCCTGCGCCTGAATGCCGGGAACATCACGTCAACCTTGGCCCCTTATGAGCTGGTCAGCCAGATGCGTGCGAGTTTCTGGGTTCTGGGGCCGCTGCTTGCCCGCTTTGGCAACGCGCAGGTCTCACTGCCCGGCGGCTGTGCCATTGGTGCACGTCCCGTCGACATCTATATCAAGGGCCTGCAAGCCCTTGGGGCGACAATTGAGATTGTTGAAGGCTACCTCCACGCAACCGCCAAGGACGGGCTGAAAGGCACGAGCTTTCGCTCTCCTCTGGTTTCTGTGGGGGCAACCCATACGCTGATGATGGCCGCGACCCTGGCGGACGGAGAGACCGTTCTTGAAAACTCCGCCCGTGAGCCGGAAGTGGCGGACCTTGCTGCCTGCCTCAATGCAATGGGTGCCAGGATCGAGGGTGCCGGCACAGAGACCATTCGCATACAAGGCGTTGCCGGACTTCACGGGACCAGACACCGGGTGCTGGCAGACCGTATTGAAGCAGGTACATTCGCCATCGTTGCTGCCATGACAGGCGGTCCGATCACGCTCACCGGGCTCGTGCCCGAAACCATTGAGGCGGCCCTGTCGGCACTGAGAGCAGCCGGAGCCCGGATCGAAGTGGGCACCAATAGTGTGACGGTGACGCGGACAGAAGGTGCGCTTCAGCCGGTCAATGTGACGACGGAGGTCTATCCGGGCTTTCCGACCGATCTTCAGGCGCAGTTTATGAGCCTGATGACGGTATGCGAGGGCGACGCGGAGATCGTGGAGCGTATCTTTGAGAACCGCTTTATGCATGTGCAGGAACTGGCGCGTTTTGGCGCAAACATTTCACTGCATGGAGACAGGGCCCTGGTGCACGGGGTTGCCAAGCTCACAGCGGCGCCGGTGATGGCAAGCGATCTGCGGGCATCTGCCGCCCTCATCATCGCGGCCCTGGCGGCGGAAGGGGAGACGGTGGTTAACAGGGTCTATCATCTGGACCGGGGCTTTGAACAGATTGAAGAAAAGCTGCGCGCCTGCGGGGCAGATATCTGGCGCGAAAAAGCCTGAACGCTAGGCTGGCTGTTTCGGCAGAGCGACAGGGGTGCCATTGTGTGCCCGTTCGGTGTAAGAAATGTTCGGTGGGCAAGCGGGCTCGCGCGTTCAAAACAGATAAAAAACATAAGCGAACTCAGCCATGAGCAACCTGAAACTGATAGCCCGGGACAAGGGTGATCTCGATGTCATCGCCGCCTATTTGCAAGATGCGGTGTTGTTGGTGAAAGATATTGTGCACCTGCCTGCCACGCGGCGCTTTGCTCTGGTGATGAACCGGTTTTGCTGGGAAGAAGAAACCAGCGCGGCACCAAAACGTCGCACTCACCTGCGCGCCCGCACAGGCGTGCACCTCGATCAGGTACGAGGCGTGACAGCGCGCAATATCTCCCAGGCCACGCCGGACGGTGTATTGAGCCTGCTGACCCTTTCTTTTGAAGAAACCGAGGCCCCGTCGGGGACACTGGTGCTGACTTTTTCTGGTGATGGGGAGATGCGCGTTGATGTTGAGGCACTGGATGTCCATTTAAGTGACATGGGCGGTCGGTGGGAGACGCCCAACCGGCCGGCACATGATACGGAAGGCAGCACCTCATGACCTATCGGATGGACGTGAACGACGCAGACTTTGACGCCGCATTTTCAACCTTCCTCGCATCAAAACGCGAAGTGTCGGAAGATGTGAACAGGACCGTGGAGGCAATTATCCGCGATGTGCGGACGAAAGGTGACAGCGCCCTGATCGGCTACACCGCAAAGTTCGACCGGCTGGAACTGACACCCGCGACGCTTGCTTTCACGCAGACTGAAATTGATGAGAGCATCGCTGCTTGCGATGTTGAAACATTGGATGCCCTGAAGTTTGCTGCCGCGCGGATTGAGGCCTTTCACAAAGGTCAGATACCGAAGGACCGCCGTTATACGGACGAGGCGGGCGTGGAGCTGGGGGAACGCTGGACGGCAGTTGCAGCCGCAGGGCTTTATGTGCCCGGTGGCACGGCGGCCTATCCAAGCTCGGTGCTGATGAACGCGGTCCCGGCCAAAGTGGCCGGTGTGGAACGCATCGTCATTACCGTACCAACGCCAGACGGCGTGGTGAACCCGCTGGTGCTGGCCGCGGCTCACATTGCGGGCGTCACCGAGATTTACCGGGTGGGGGGCGCGCAGGCAATCGCTGCCCTGGCGTATGGGACCGGAACAATTGCGCCTGTGGACAAGATCGTCGGCCCCGGTAATGCTTATGTCGCTGCCGCCAAACGCCAGGTGTTCGGCACGGTCGGCATTGACATGATTGCAGGGCCATCGGAAATTCTGGTGCTGGCAGATGGGGATAACGACCCGGACTGGATCGCGGCGGACCTGCTCTCTCAGGCCGAGCACGACCCGGTTGCTCAGTCCATTCTCATCACCGATGATCGGTCTTTTGCGGCGCGCGTCTCGCAGGCGGTCGAGAGTCAGTTGGCGACCCTGAAGCGCGCCGATATTGCACGCGCAAGCTGGGAGGAGTTTGGTGCGGTCATTCTGGTTGAAAGCCTGGAGGCAGCGATCCCCCTGGTGGATCGGATCGCAGCCGAGCATCTGGAAATTGCCGTGGCTGACCCAGAGGTGCTTGCGGGAAAAATTCGCAATGCAGGCGCTATGTTTTTGGGGCGCTATACGCCAGAAGCGATTGGCGATTATGTGGCGGGCACCAATCATGTGCTCCCGACAGCTCGTTCAGCGCGTTTTTCCTCCGTCTGTGCTTGAATTTATGAAACGCACCTCAATTGTGCGCTGTACCCCTGAGGCTCTGGCCAGGGTCGGCCCGGCCGCAATGAAGCTGGCGAACGCGGAAGGCCTCCAGGCCCATGCCAAATCAATCGCTATTCGTTCCAACCAGCCATGATTTTAACCCTGATTGTGCGTCATGGCTCGCCTCGCCCCCCCAATTGGGCATAGAGTGACCCCATGAAACAGGGACCAGAC
The DNA here is from genome assembly GCA_964573935.1 of uncultured Parvibaculum sp. Lineage (GTDB taxonomy): Bacteria > Pseudomonadota > Alphaproteobacteria > Parvibaculales > Parvibaculaceae > Mf105b01. Next base: position 3,873 of record CAZNLO010000134.1, read on the forward strand.
AGTCGAGGAGCCGTGCGTTTGGACGACACGAGCGCCGCATCCGCTCAGCGCGACGGTGAGACGTATCATCTTGTCGAGATTACCCTCGACGAGAGCACTGTGGTGCGCCGGTCTCCAGATGTGGAACATGAGCGCAAAGTGGCGATTTACGACCTGCTGGAGGAAAACACTTTTCACCCTGTAGGCTCGGGGGGAGGCCCTTATCGGCTGCACTTGTCGGTGGAAGAAAACAGGCTTGTTTTTGACATCCGCACTGACGCAGAAGAAGTGCATGGCAAGGTGATGTTGTCGCTGACGCCATTCCGCAAGATCGTCAAAGATTATTTTCTGATCTGCGAAAGCTATTACGACGCCATCAAAGTAGCAGCTCCCGCCCAGATCGAAGCCATTGATATGGGACGACGCGGCCTGCACAATGAAGGTTCGGAACTTCTAAAAGCCCGTCTTGAGAACAAGATAAATGTCGATTTCGACACCGCCCGGCGCCTTTTCACGCTGATTTGCGTGCTTCATATAAAGGGCTGACGGGGTGGGCTCGCCTTCAGATCAATCAGCTCCCGGCGCAGTGCTTTTTGCCTGCACGCTGAACGCGGTGCGCTCGCCCATGGCGGAGGCGCTGATGAAGCATCTGTATGGCACACGTATTTTTGTGGACAGTGCCGGGGTGGCCTGTGCGGAGCTTGACCCATTCGTGCTCGAAGTGCTGAAAGAAATTGGCTACGCGCGCAAAGAGCATCACGCCAAGTCGCTGGATGACCTTCAGGACCACGCCTTTGATCTCATCATCGCGCTGACGCCCGAAGCACGCGACAAGGCGCACGAAATTGTCAGCGGGGAGGCGGTTGCGGTTGAATATTGGCCGGCAGCCGACCCGACCCGCGAAACGGGTGCGCGCGAGCAGCGCCTGGAGGCATACCGGCAGTTGCGCGACGCTCTGATTGCCCGGATAAAAGAGCGTTTTGGGGAGCAGGTTGTCCAGGCAAGCTGACAAAAACGTCTGATTACGCAAAAATCCATGAAATAGTGCGCTGAAGGGCCGAAATCAGGGACAAGCCCCTTGATTTCCGAGGCAGGCTTGCGCATTCTCCCGCAAAATTGACAAAGGGCGATTATGGCGAAGGAAGAACTTCTCGAATTTCCGGGGACAGTAGTGGAACTGCTGCCCAACGCGACATTTCGGGTACAGCTT
>CAZNLO010000135.1:0-5004 GCA_964573935.1 uncultured Parvibaculum sp.
AGAATCGAACTGGGGTGCACGGATTTGCAATCCGCTGCGTAACCACTCCGCCACGCGGCCTCTGGCCCATACGATAACAGCAGGGCAGCGCGGATATAACAAGTTCAGCGCCGGGCTACAACGCCCAAAATGGAGAAATTTGGCACCCTTGCCTCCACTGTGTCGACATAGCCAATTGTTTTTACGGCCCCGCACAAGTATAAACGCGAGGATGGAAGCGGGGTTTCTGGCGTATTCGAGTGACGGGCCACTGCCCCGGGAATGTCTGATTTTGTACAACCACATCCGACAGTTAGACCTCGTTGGGATGTCATATTCGAGGAACGATGAGCGAGTTTGAAGCCGCCAGGCATAATATGGTGGAAAGTCAGGTGAGACCCTCAGGTGTCACGGATCAACGGGTCCTTGCGGCAATGGAGGCCGTTGCGCGGGAAAAATTTGTGCCTGAGAGAATGCGGCCCATCGCCTATATCGGCGATGATCTGCGGATCATGGATGCATCGGAAGACCACCCGGAACGGTATTTGATGGACCCGCGCGCGCTGGGCAAACTGGCAGAACTTGCATCCATTCAAAAAACGGACCTGGTTCTGGATGTGGGTCCGGCAACCGGATATTCCACAGCTTTGCTGGCTGAACTCGCAGATACGGTTGTTGCGCTTGAATGTGACCGGGAGCTTATCGAGACCGCAAATGCTGCCCTGCAGGGACTGGGGGTTGATAATGCCGTGGTTATCGAGGGGGCTCTGGCGGATGGCAGCAGTAAACAGGGGCCGTTTGATGTGATATTTCTTAATGGTTCCGTTCCCTATGTCCCGGGGCCACTGCTTGAGCAACTGAAAGAGGGGGGGCGTCTGGTCGGTGTCGTATGGGATGGCCCGGTCGGCAGGGCCCGTGTCTATACAAACAGCCACGGTCGTTGTGATTATCGAGATGCTTTCGAGGCCGGCATTCACCCTCTGCCGGGTTTTGAAGTGGCTGAAACCTTTGCTTTTTAGGATCGTTACAGGCACTTTGGGGGTTCAAGCCCCGCCAGCCCTGTTTAGCTTTCGGTAGTGTTAACAAGCCGGTTACTTTTTGGCCTCAATATGGGTGGAAACCGCTCTTTTGTGCGATATTTGCAATAAAATCAGTGCAAGGCAGCATGAGGGGTGTTTAGGGTCAGGTGTCAGGTATTTGTGATGGAGAAGATTTATGAAGCGGTCTGAACGAGCCTCACAAAGAAAAGCGGGAAACGCGCATGATGCGCGTAGATCTGGTGCGGGGGTGAAACGTCTTTTGGGAGGCGTTGCGCTTGGGGCGCTTCTGCTGGCATCTCCTGCTCAAGCTGAAAATCTGTTTGAGGCACTGGCGTCTGCGTACCAGTCAAATCCTGCGTTGCAGGCTGAACGTGCGGGACTTCGAGCGACGGACGAACAGGTGCCGCAGGCTTTGTCAGGTTGGCGCCCTTCGCTGACCGCGACCGGGTCGTACGGTTCGGTTGAAACAGATTCCGTTTCCTCCATTCCCCTTCCCGGATTCGGCGGAGTGCAGACTTCTGATCCGCTGACGGGGCAGATTGCGTTCTCTCAGAATATTTTCAATGGCGGGCGCACCCTCTATGGCGCCCGACAGGCAGAGGCAACAGTTCTTGCCGGCCGTGAGAACCTGCGCAATGTGGAACAGCAGACGCTGCTGGATACGGTCACAGCCTATATGGATGTTATTCGCGATATAGCCGTGGTTGCCTTGCGTGAAAAAAACGTGGAGGTGCTTCGGCGGCAGTTGGAGGCGTCTCAAGACCGCTTCCAGGTTGGTGAGATTACACGTACAGATGTCGCCCAGTCTGAAGCACGGTTGAGCGGCTCCAAATCAAATTTAATTCGGGCTGAGGCGGCACTCATTTCCAGCCGGGCGTTCTACGAACGCGTTGTTGGCCATGCGCCAGGTTCGCTTGAGCAGGTCCCACCCTTGCCGGCGCTTCCGCAAAGCGAGGCAGAGGCCTTACAGTTGGCTATTGCAGCCAATCCCGCACTTGAATCTGCACGGCATGCAGAGCGTGCGGCCGGTAATGCCGTGACCGTTGCCAAGGGGGGGCTTCTGCCTTCCTTCTCATTTGACGCCACGTATGAGGAGGCGGAGGGGCCTTCGAGTACAACTGAGAGTTCCACAACGACGCGCTTGCTGGGGACCCTCACGATCCCGCTCTATCAATCAGGGGCCCAGTACTCCGCCATTCGTGAGGCAAAACACCTTGAGAGCCAAAGTCGTCTGCAAACCGTTGATACTTTGAGGCAGGTTCAGGAGGCGGTTCGTAACGCCTGGGAGCAATTGCGGGCCACTCGTGCCGAGATTGATTCCAACAAGGAGCAAGTGCGGGCAAACGAGATCGCTCTTGACGGGGTTCGTCAGGAGGCGCAGGTCGGCTCACGGACGACGCTGGACGTCCTTGATGCGGAACAGGAGCTGCTGGACAGTCAGGTATCGCTCGTAGGGGCTGAACGTGATGAGTATGTTGCCGGATATTCGCTGCTGTCTTCCGTTGGCCAGTTGGGCGCGGGCGACCTTGGGCTGTCTGTCCGCCATTATGATCCATCTGAAAATTACAATGATGTGAAGTACCAGTTCATCGGGTGGGGAACCAACGACGAATAGCCGTTTGTTTGTAAAAAGAGACCTTGTGCGAGGTACGCGCAGTTGGAAAAGTGGATCGAGTACCGTAAGATTTTTCTGGCCGAATGTCGGCGCGTAACAGATGTAACAGATGTAACAGATAGTAGGATGTGGTCGAAATGAGCGACGAAACCGAAAGCCAAGAACCGACCATGGAGGAAATTCTAGCCTCTATTCGCCGGATTATCTCTGAAGACGATGAAGGGGGGGACGCAGCGCCTGCTGAGGCAGCGGCCGAGCCGGAACCAGCGAGCGAAGCAGAACCTGAAGCGATGGAACTCACCGACGTGGTTGTCGAGGAGCCGGAAGAAGAAGTTATGGAACTCACCGACATGGTCGTTGAGGAGCCTGAGGCCGATCCCGTGGTTGAGCCTGAACCAGAGCCTGAACCAGAGCCGGAACCTGAAATGGAGCCAGAAGAAGTGATGGAGGTGGAAACCGCGCCGGAACCTGCTGTTGAGCCAGAACCCGCTGTTGAGGATGCAGGTGAAGACGATATTGATTTTGGCGAGCCGATGCCAATGGCCGAGGCGGAACCCACCCCTGAGGAGGTTGAAGAGCCTGTTGCAGAGGAAGAGGAGGCGCCTCTTATTTCCGGTGCGACGGAAGTGGCAGCCGCAGCGGCTTTTGGTGCTCTCGCCAGCTCAATGGTTACCTCTAGCGGTACATCCCAAACACTGGAAAACCTCGTTTCTGAAATGTTGCGTCCGATGCTGAAAGACTGGATGGATAAAAACCTTCCCGATCTTGTGGAGCAAATGGTTCGCGAGGAAATTGAGCGGGTTGCCAGGCGGGGTCGCTAAGGCTTCACGCCTGGTAGACACGTCATTTTTCCTAAGGTACTTGCAGACCTACGGTCCTTCGTGTTGTAACGACACTCTTTGATTGCCTCAAAGGGTGTCGGGCAATGCGCCAAGCGCCGATACGCCGCTGAGGACCTAGTTTCCTTGTACTTTGTGGGTTCTTCTTCATGCTCGAAAAAACGTTCAGGCCTCAAGACCTTGAGGAAGGTCTTTATAGAAACTGGGAGACCTCCGGGGCTTTCAAAGCGGGAGCGTCGAGCCGTCCGGGGGAGGAAGCCTCGCCCTACTGCATTGTTATTCCCCCTCCCAATGTGACCGGTTCTCTGCATATGGGGCATGCCCTCAACAACACGTTGCAGGATATTCTTGTTCGCTTTGAACGGATGCGCGGAAGGGATGTTCTTTGGCAGGTGGGTACGGACCATGCGGGCATTGCAACCCAAATGCTGGTCGAACGCCAACTTGAGGATGAGGGTGGTATCGGCCGCCGGGATATGGGCCGCGAGGCGTTTGTCGAGCGTATCTGGAAGTGGAAAGAGGATAGCGGGGGAACCATCACCCATCAGTTGAGGCGTCTTGGCGCCTCGTGCGACTGGTCGCGTGAGCGGTTCACGATGGATGAAGGCCTGTCGAAAGCGGTTCTGAAGGTTTTTGTGCAGCTCCACAAAGAAGGTTTGATCTATAAGGACAAGCGTCTTGTAAACTGGGACCCAACGCTTGGGACCGCCATTTCCGATCTGGAAGTTGAGCAGAAGGAGGTGCAGGGCAGCCTCTGGCATTTCCGGTATCCGATTGAAGGTGAGAAGGACCGTTACATCACCGTTGCGACGACGCGACCCGAAACAATGCTCGGCGACACCGCTGTTGCTGTAAACCCGGACGATGAGCGCTATCAGGATCTTATCGGCAAACATGTTATTCTGCCCCTGGTCGGGCGGCTCATTCCTATTGTGGCCGATGAATACGCCGACCCGGAGCAGGGGTCGGGGGCGGTGAAAATCACGCCTGCCCATGACTTCAACGACTTTGAGGTCGGGAAGCGCCACAATCTTCCACAAATCAACATCCTGGACGCCAAGGCACGCCTCAATGATGAAGTGCCCGAGCCCTATCGCGGGCTTGATCGCTTTGATGCGCGCAAGAAAGTTGTTGAAGACCTCGACGTACTCGGGCTCCTTGAGAAAATAGATGAGCACACATTGATGGTGCCGTATGGGGACCGGTCAAACGATGTGATTGAACCGTGGCTGACCGACCAGTGGTATGTGGACGCGGCCACACTTGCCAAGCCGGCTATCGAGGCGGTTGAGCGGGGAGACACGGTCTTTGTACCCAAAAACTGGGAGAAGACCTACTTTGAGTGGATGCGCAACATCCAGCCCTGGTGTATTTCCCGGCAGCTTTGGTGGGGACATCAGATACCTGCTTGGTATGCGCCTGATGGCGAAGTGTTTGTCGCGCATGATGAAGGTGAAGCCTATGTGCTTGCGAAAGCGGCGCTTGGGGACGATGTTGTTTTGACGCGCGATGAGGATGTGCTCGACACTTG
>CAZNLO010000136.1:0-4860 GCA_964573935.1 uncultured Parvibaculum sp.
AAGTCATCCTCCCCGCTTTTAACGAAACGCGGCACCAGCGGCACACATACGCCTGCTGACGCAGCTTGGTTTGCCGATTTGCCCGGGCAAGCCACCACGACGGTGCCCGCAAAAACATTAGAGCCAGCGAAAGAAAGACGAGTAACATGGAAGCGGAAGTTCAAGGGATCATGTCGACAGCAGGCCCCGACACAACGGTAAATGTGCGCGATGTCTTCGGCATTGACGCAGACATGGAAGTACCGGCTTTTTCAGAACGCAGCGAGTATGTTCCCGATTTTGACGCCGACTATCTGTTTGACCGTGAAACAACCCTCGCCATTCTGGCCGGCTTTGCTTTCAATCGCCGCGTCATGGTGCAGGGCTATCACGGCACAGGTAAATCCACCCACATTGAACAAATCGCCGCCCGCCTCAACTGGCCGTGTATTCGCATCAACCTGGATAGCCACATCTCCCGTATAGACCTGATCGGCAAAGACGCGATCGTTCTTAAGGACGGCAAACAGGTAACGGAGTTCCGCGAAGGGCTTTTGCCCTGGGCCCTCCAGCGCCCCGTCGCACTCGTCTTTGACGAATATGATGCCGGGCGCCCGGACGTGATGTTCGTGATCCAGCGTATCCTTGAGGTCCAGGGAAAGCTCACTCTGCTCGACCAGAACAAAGTAATCCGCCCCCATCCCCACTTCCGTCTGTTTTCGACAGCCAACACCATTGGCCTGGGCGACACGAGCGGCCTGTATCACGGCACACAACAGATCAATCAGGGGCAGATGGACCGCTGGAACATCGTCACCACCCTAAACTATCTCTCTCATGACGCCGAAACCGCCATCATCCTTGCCAAGGCCAAAAGCTATGCCAAAACAGAAAAAGGCAAAAAAGATGTCTCCGCCATGGTGCGCGTGGCCGATCTGACCCGCGCTGCCTTTATTCAAGGCGACATCTCAACCGTCATGAGCCCGCGCACAGTGCTCACCTGGGCGGAGAATGCAGAAATATTCGGCGACATCGGGTTTTCCTTCCGGCTCACCTTTCTCAACAAATGCGACGAGCTGGAACGCGCCACCGTGGCGGAGTTCTACCAGCGCTGCTTTGGAGAAGATCTGCCTGAAACCGCCGCCAAAGTCATGGTCGCCTAACAGGCCGCATTTGAAGGCTTAAAGGGTCAAACGATGCAGAACAAAGAAGGTCCCATCGAGCCATTTAAGCGTGCTCTGACGGCGACCATGAAAACCATCGCAGAGCAGGAAGAGCTCACGGTGACGTTTGGCACGGAACCACCCGGGCTACGGGGCTTACGCGCACGCCTGCCGCTGCCCAGCCGGGAGCTTACCAGCAATGAAGTGGCCCAGGTGCGCGGCTTTGCAGACGCCTATGCGCTCCGCCTGGCCCACCACGACACCGCCATCAACGCCCGTCTGGAACCCGAAGGCGACAATGCCAAAGCCATTTTTGACGCCGTGGAACAGGCACGTGTAGAGGCCATTGGGGCAAACCAGATGGCCGGCATGAAGAATAATCTCTCCGCTGCCCTCGACAAACGGTGCCGATCCCTTGGGTTTGACAAAGTCACCAACAAAGACGAGGCCCCCCTTGCCGAGGCCATAGCACTTCTGGCACGCGAAAAACTGACCGGCGCGCCTATACCCGCCGCCGCCAGCAACCTCGTGGACTTCTGGCGCTCCTTTGTTGAAAAACGCGCCGGCGAAGGTTTCAACCGGCTGGGTGATACGCTCGAAAACCAGGAGGCCTTTGCCCGCGTCATGCGCGATATACTCGTTGACCTGGAAATGGGGGACGAGCTGGGCAACAGCCCCGACGATACAGACGAGCAAAAGGATGGCGAAGAAGGCGGCGAGGACCAGGCCGATCAGGACGCCCAGGCCGGAGAGGCCGAGCAGCCTGAAGGAGCCAGCGCAGAACAGGCCGACCTTGACGAAGGAGAAGGCAAAGAAGGCGATGAGCAGATGGGGGAGGTGGATGGCGATCACATGCCCACCGACGCTGAGGACATGGATGAGATGGGTGAGGGCAACCAGCCCTGGCGTCCTGATGGGGCGAACAACCCTTCCAACGCGCCCGCCTACAAAGTATTTGCCCCCGCCTATGACGAAATAATCAATGCTGAAGACCTCTGTGACATCGAAGAACTGTCGCGCCTGCGTCAATATCTGGACCAGCAATTGCAGCAAATGCACGGCGTGGTCTCGCGCCTCGCCAACCGGCTACAACGCCGTTTGATGGCCCAGCAGACCCGCACCTGGTCGTTCGACCTGGAAGAAGGCATTCTGGACGCTGCCCGCCTCACCCGCGCCATCACCGACCCGATGATGCCCCTTGCCTACAAGATGGAGAATGACACCGAGTTTCGCGACACTGTCGTCACCCTGCTCATCGACAATTCCGGGTCAATGCGCGGGCGCCCCATCACCGTGGCAGCCTTGTGCGCAGACATTCTGGCCCGCACCCTGGAACGGTGCGGCGTGAAAGTCGAAATTCTGGGCTTCACCACCCGGGCGTGGAAAGGCGGTCAGGCCCGCGAAAAATGGCTCGCGGAAGGCAAGCCTGCCAACCCCGGTCGGCTGAACGACCTGCGCCACATCACCTATAAATCCGCCGACAGTCCGTGGCGTCGCGCACGACGCAACCTTGGCCTTATGATGCGCGAAGGACTGCTTAAGGAAAACATTGATGGCGAGGCGTTGATCTGGGCGCACAATCGCCTGCTCGCCCGCCCGGAAAACAGACGCATCATGATGGTCATTTCCGACGGTGCCCCCGTCGATGACAGTACCCTCTCCATCAACGCCGGCAACTATCTGGAACGTCATTTGCGCCAGGTGATCGATGACATTGAAAACCGCTCATCCGTCGAACTGATCGCCATTGGCATCGGCCATGACGTAACACGCTATTACGAACGCGCCGTCACCATCATTGACGCCGAACAATTGGGCGGAGCGATGACGGACAAGCTCGCCGAGCTGTTCGAGGACCAGGAAAACCCTCTGTCAAAACGACGCAAGCGCAAAAAACCCGGCTCTAAGCCTAGCCCCCCGCGCAGCGAAAGCACAGTAGGTGCCCTTCGCAAAACCAGCTTCCAGCAGGTCGGTCGCGCGGTCAAAGGGCCCTGAGTACACCTCAGTCTTTCTGATAGGCTGCATGTGGTTGACCACGCTAAAATCGGAACTGCCATGAAACATATTCCATCGCCTCGCATCCTTTGGGCACTTGGCGCAGCAATTGCGCTCACAGGCACCACAGTCATGGCAGGCCTGTTCGACGGGCAAGAGGCAGAGGCATACGCTGGCCCTGCGCCCCTAACAATCCATAGCCGCACTGTTTTCTGGAACCCGGAAGAACCGCACAATATGCAGGCCGGAAAGCTCACCTATGTTGGCGGCTTGACCCTGACCTCTGACCACCCGGACTTTGGCGGCCTCTCAGGCCTTATCGTCGGCGAGAACGGCAATACCTTTATCGCCGTTAGTGACCAGGGAAACTGGATCACCGCAGTTTTACACTCCGAGGGAAATCGGCCAACCGGGTTTGCCAACGCAATCATAGCCCCCCTCCTCTCTGCCCAGGGCCAGCCCCTTTCGGGCAAAAGAGAAGGTGATGCGGAGGCACTGGCGCTCCCCTTCGGCGCCACCCTGCAAACCGCCCCTGTCCTGATAAGCTTCGAGCGCCACCACCGCATCCGGCAGTTTGATCTGGCCGGCAGTGGCTTTGAGGCAAGAGCCCAAATCGTTCCCGATTTTGGAGTCTTCACCGATCTCATCAACAATAAAGGCCTTGAAGCCCTGACCGGCTTGCCCGACGGCTCGCTCCTCGCACTGTCGGAAGAAACCCTGAATGCAGACGGACATATTGTCGGGGTTCGTCTGACCCAGACAGAAGCAACCCCGGTCACCCTCCGCCAGCATCTCCCTTACATGTTGACCGATATGGCCACCCTGCCCAATGGAGATATTATAACGCTTGAGCGACATTACTCAGTGCTGGCAGGTGTCAGCATTCTCATGCGACGCATTCCGGCAGGCGCACTGGAGGAGAACGCCCCCCTTGACGGCGAAGTTCTGCTGGAAGCGAACAATTCCCGGTCGATCGACAATATGGAGGGCCTGTCTATCCGCCAGACAGAAGACGGAACAACCCTGCTCTATCTGGTGTCAGACAATAATTTCAACCCGCTACAACAAACCCTGTTGCTGGTTTTTGCTCTCACGGAATAATCCGTCAGGCCCCGCCGAACCCCGGCAGCGGGCGGATCATCCCGCGCAGCAGATAGTAGATAAACACATTCACAAACGCCGCCCCGGCATAAAGCCCCCCCAGCACAACCAGCCGGTTGGCCCACGGCTCATCCGAGCCATACATCATCTGTCCGTAGAAAAAGCCTGCGAACACCAGCCCGCCGACCAGAGCACCGTAAAACGGTGCCCGCCACCAGGGAATACCCCTGATCTGGTCAAAGAGGTAGATGGCAACAAGCTGTCCGGCAAAAAGCGCTCCAAAAAAGGTCGCTGCCACACCAACCGGAGCAAGCTGGCGCTCCACCACGCCAAGACCATATGTCGCAATCGCCCAGCCCAGCCCACCCGCCAGAAGCGCCCAGCTCACCACAACCGACGCCATCGCGGTGCCGGGGCCGTAACGGCGGCTCACAAGATTGAGCACCAAAAAGACAAAAGGCAAAGCCAGATGCCCGTAAGTCATCCAATAGCCGGGATTGAGATACCATTGTTCCGGTGGAAAAACGTCAAACTGGGTGACGAACCGGGTCGCACCCATATAGGCAAGCGCCAGGACACCAAGCAGTGCCGCGACAGGAAAAGCAAGCCTGACAATCGCACC
>CAZNLO010000137.1:0-4824 GCA_964573935.1 uncultured Parvibaculum sp.
GGCAACGTGTCCAGTACAAGGACGCCGAACAGGATCAGGGACACGAACAATACACTTGCCACGAGGCGGGTTCGGATGGAGCTGAGGCGTCCGCGTGATCGCGGCACATCCTGGGCGTTATGTTCTTGGCTCACCGAAAGTCTCTCCCCATCAGGGTAAAATGTACCGAATTGGCACAGAAAAGGCGTCTGTCGACATCGTCTCACCTGCTGTCGCAAGCCTCATGCCGCGCGTTGATTTATATTGGCACCCCCAAGGACTTGCTTGTACAGGAGGTGGAAGTTCTGGCATAGACAGATTGTTACCCGGCCCTGCTTAAGGGTGAATGATGGAGCAATGATGGAAGAGAAGCCTTTCTGGCAGACAAAGAGCCTCACCGAGATGACCCCGAAAGAATGGGAGTCGCTTTGTGACGGCTGCGCAAAATGTTGCCTCGTCAAACTGGAAGACGAAGACACAGGCGATCTGGAATATACCGACATTGCCTGCAACCTTCTTGATTGTGAAAGCTGCCGCTGCTCCGACTACCCCAACCGCGCCACCAGAGTACCCGACTGTGTGGAGCTGACACCAAAGAACGTGCACCAGCTTTCCTGGATGCCGACGACTTGCGCGTACCGATTGCTTGCGGAAGGCAAAGACCTGCCCTGGTGGCACCCTCTTGTGAGCGGCGAGGACGAAAGCATTCACCTGGCGGGCGTCTCGGTTCGAGGGCGTGTGTTGCTGGAAGACGATGTGGACATGACGGACATTGAAAGCCGTATTGTCACCTGGCCAACGCAGCCTCACACGGATTGAGTTTGTAATAAATTCAGGTTTTGATCTTGACATCGTGACGATCGAAACCATCTGTTTATTCATCTCCAGAACTATGCCCAACAGACAATCCGAAAGCGAGCCTCATGACAGAGGACGACCCGAAGGTACCTCCCCCTGCGCGCGCGCCTGACTGGGAGCACATAGCGCGCTTCTATCAGGGGGAGGGGGCCTTGGAAAAAATGGCGAAACAGTACGGGGTGACGGTTCAAAAAATTACCGCGCGTGCACGGGCGGAAAACTGGCCGCTGAGGAAAAATAGAAAACCGGGAGCGCACCGCGCGGGTGGGTCGAAACGATCGGGCCTCGTGCCCCTGACGGCGCGCCTGACCGGTCTTGTCGAACGCCAGATAAGAGAGATCGAAAGCAGACTTTGTGAAACAGGCGAGGCCCGCGATCAGGAACGCGATGCCCGCACGCTCTCCAACCTGACGCGAACCCTGGACAAGCTGGTGGAACTGAAACGCGGCGCAGACGACGAAAGAGCTGCAAAAGCTCTGCGCGTACGTGAGAATAAAAATAGAGAAGGAAGTAAAGTTGATGGAGAGGCGATCCGAGCTGAGCTTGCACGCCGCCTTTCTCGCCTCGCTGCCACAAGAAAAGCAGCGGAGCTTTCTGAGTAGCCTGTCAGCCCGGGAACTGGTTTTTTTGTCCCACGACTGGCAGTTCTGGGCGCGACCTTCACAATGCGCGCCACAGGGTGACTGGACGACCTGGCTTATTCTGGGAGGGCGCGGTGCAGGCAAAACCCGCGCCGGTGCGGAATGGGTACGCGCCCAGGTGCAGCAGGGGCGTGCCGGGCACCTGGCGCTGATCGGAGAGAGTTACGCTGAAGCGCGCGAAGTGATGGTGGAAGGCGTTGCAGGCCTGCGTGCTCTGGGGCCGGAAAGCGAACGACCCCGGTATGAGGCCACCCGGCGGCGCCTTCTTTGGCCAAACGGGGCGGTTGCAACGCTCTTTTCTGCAAGCGACCCGGAAGGGTTGCGCGGGCCGCAGTTTGATGCGGCCTGGAGTGACGAGGCCGCGAAATGGCCGGACGCGGAAGCGGCCTGGGCAATGTTGCAGTTTGGGCTGCGTCTTGGAGAACACCCCCGCCAGGTGGTGACCACGACGCCGCGTGCGGTACCTCTCGTCAAAAAACTGCTAGCCGACAAAACGGTCCGCGTCACACGCGCAACGACTTACGACAATCGGGCAAACCTTGCCCATGCGTTCTTCTCGACGGTGATTAGAACCTACGAGGGAACGCGGCTTGGGCGTCAGGAACTTGACGGTGAAATGCTCGAAGACGACCCGGACGCGCTGTGGTCGCGCGCCATGATCGAGAAGACGCGCTGCGACGAAGTGCCCGAACTGGTGCGCATGGTGGTGGGGGTTGACCCCCCTGCAACGTCTGGAGTGGCCGCAGACGAGTGCGGGATTATCGTGGCGGGCGTAGCCCGGGATGGCATTTTCTATGTGATGGCCGATCGCTCGCGGGGGCGGCTGAAACCGGCGGACTGGGCGGGACGGGTCGCATGTGCCTTTGACGAATTTGAAGCCGACCGGGTTGTGGCGGAAGTCAATCAGGGCGGCGAAATGGTGGCAAGTGTGCTGCAACAGGTGGCCCCGCTTCTGCCCATCCGACAGGTGCGGGCAACTCGGGGCAAGTGGATACGTGCTGAACCCGTTGCAGCGCTGTACGAGCAGGGCCGCGTTCGCCACGCAAAACCGTTTAGCGAACTGGAGGACCAGTTGTGCAACTTCACCGGTGCTGGTGGCAAAAGTCCTGACCGTCTGGACGCTCTCGTGTGGGCAATCACAGACCTGATACGCGGGGCGGGCGACCCGGCTATTCGACGGCTCTAACTTATAAGGGAACGCGATGAACGAGAAATGGACCGCAGAGCGCAAGGCAGCAGGCATCTGGCAACGCCTGATGGGACGCAAGGGAGAGCAGTCTACCCCGAGCGATGTGAAAGCAAGCGCAACCGGGTCGCTCATTGCACTCAGTTCGCTGGGGCAACCTGTCTGGACCCCGCGCGACTACGACCAGCTTGCCCGCGAAGGGTATGAACAGAACGCCGTAGCGTTCCGGTGCGTTCGCATGATTGCGGAGGCGGCGGCGTCCGTACCCTGGCTTCTGTATGACCAAGAACGCGAACTGGACGAACATCCGCTGCTCTCTCTGTTGCATCGTCCAAACCCGGGAGAGGGGGGGGCAGATCTTCTGGAGGCCTGGTATGGATATTTTCAGGTTGCGGGAAACGCCTATCTTGAAGCCGTTCGGATTGGGGAACAGGTGCGCGAGTTGCACGTGCTCCGGCCCGACAGAATGAAAATTGTTCCCGGCGCGCGCGGCTGGCCGGAGGCTTACGAATACACCGTCAATGGCCGAACCGTGCTGTTTCGGGATGAACCGGATCATCCGATCCTGCACCTGAAGACCTTTCATCCGACCGATGACCATTACGGGCTCTCCCCGCTGGAGGCTGCCGCGCGTGCAGTAGATATTCACAATGCGGCGGGCGCCTGGAACAAAGCTCTGCTCGACAATTCAGCACGCCCCTCCGGTGCGCTGGTCTACAAGGGCGCAAATGGCAACCAGAGTCTGACGCATGAGCAGTTCGATCGCCTAAAACGCGAACTGGAGGAAAACTATTCGGGCGCGGGCAATGCCGGGCGCCCGTTGCTGTTGGAAGGAGGGCTGGACTGGAAACAGATGGGGCTGGCTCCCAAAGACCTGGACTTTAATGAAACCAAGAATGCCGCCGCACGTGAGATCGCGTTGGCCTTCGGTGTGCCGCCCATGCTGCTTGGTATTCCCGGCGATAACACATTTGCCAATTACAGGGAGGCAAATCTGGTGCTGTGGCGTCAGACAGTTCTACCTCTGGTCCGAAAAACAGTAACGGCCCTGTCCAACTGGTTGCTGCCCCGTTTCGGAAACGGCCTGCGCCTCGATATAGACCTTGACGCAGTTCCCGCTTTGAGTGTTGAGCGAGATGGTCTGTGGGCCCGCCTGAAGGAAGTGGACTTTCTGAGTGAAGATGAAAAGCGTGCTGTTGTGGGCTATGAGCCCCGGCGGTTGACCCCCTCGTGAGTGCCGGCGACGCCGGACCTGAAACTGGAAGGCGGTGGCATTTGGACCGGCGCGTCCCCATTGCACTGATTATGGCGATCCTCATTCAGACCGCAGGCGCGCTCACCTGGGCGGGTGCGGCATCGGAACGGATCAACCACCTGGAACGTCAGGTGACCGGAGACAGTGATCTTGGTGAGCGTGCCGCGCGGCTTGAAGAACAGACAGACTTTATGCGCGCAGCACTGGAGCGGATCGAAACGAAACTGGACCGCGTTATCGCAGGCGACTGAGTAAGAGAAAATAGTGGAATACAGATGGTGCTTTTCGATGGTCGGGAAGCGCCTTTTTTGTGACCGGGAGAATTATGCAGACACGTAAACCAACAGGCCCAGAGCTGAAAACGCAAAGAGGTCCGCGAGAAACAAAACGGGCGGCATTCAGTGTCGCCCATGTGGATGAGGCGGGCGCGTTTGAAGGCTATGCCAGCCTGTTCGGAGCCGAAGACCTGGGTCGTGACCTGGTTCAGCGCGGCGCGTTTGGGGCAAGTCTCGTCAGGCGCGGTGCTATGGGTGTCCGTATGCTGTTTCAGCATGACCCCGGCGCGCCTATCGGCGTGTGGGAGGAGATACGCGAAGATGAGCGAGGGCTTTATGTACGCGGCCGTCTCACTCTTGATGTTGCGCGTGCCCGCGAAGTGCACGCCCTGATGAAGGCAGGCGCTCTGGACGGATTATCCATTGGTTTTCACACCGTCAAGGCGGCGCGGGATGCAAGGACGGGCATCCGCCAGCTTGTTGAAATTGATTTGTGGGAAATTTCAATTGTGACTTTCCCCATGCAGCCGGGTGCACGAGTAACGACAGTGAAGGCCACGCACCTGCCAACAGAACGAGAACTCGAACGCTGGCTCCTGCGGGATGCAGGCTTCAGCAGACACCAGGCCC
>CAZNLO010000138.1:0-4808 GCA_964573935.1 uncultured Parvibaculum sp.
TCTTCTGGTTCTCGTACATCATCAAAATAGAGGGCGGCCGTGTGTGATGCCCACCACCCCTGTTTTTTGAGAGATGTCCGGGGAAAAGCTTTCGTGCCGCGCTCAATGAGAAGAAGGGAAATGCCGCCATGCCCCTCTCCCCCGGTCCGCACCGCGAGGGTCACAAAATCTGCGCGCATCCCCCCGGTGATGACCATTTTGGCACCGTTCACGACATAATGGTCCCCATCGCGGACCGCCCGGGTCTTCAGATTGGCAACGTCCGATCCGCCGGATGGTTCGGTAATTCCCAGAGCGTGGACCTTCGCTCCGCTCAGAACCTGAGGTGCGACGCGCTGCTTGAGTTCCTCTGACCCGATGGCCAGGACGGGCGGCAGGCCGATCCCGTGCACCAGCAGGCTGGCATTGATGCCACCTGCCCCCATGCGCGCCAGCTCTTCGTTGGTGACAATCGAGTACATCGGATCGTCAACGGGTGTGCCTCCAAACTCCTCCGGGTAACCCAGCCCCAGAAGGCCGATCTCCGCCGCTTTTGCATAAAGCTCTCGCGGAAACTCGCCTGCCTCTTCCCATGTCTCAACATGAGGCATCATTTCCGTTTCGACGAATTTGCGCAGCGTCGCGCGCCACGCATCGTGGTCGGTTGTGTAAAGCGGGCTGCGATAGCGATGGTCAAAATCAACCGGGCTGGCGCCCCCTTCAAATTTCTGAGCCATTGAGGCCCCCCTTAGAGTTCGATTGCGCGCTTGAACGCGGGGCGCTGAATAAGCCCAGTGTAATAGCGCTCGGTGTTGGGCTTAAAACCGCCCCGCAGGCCAAGCGTGTCTGCAAGATAGAGCGCGTACCCAACGCAAATGTCGGCAAGGGTGAACCTGTTTGCGCAGAGAAAATCCTGCCCCTCGGTGGCACGCTCCACAGACTTTAATCTGGAGTAGAACCATTGCGTATAATCGTCAACGGCCTGTTTAAGGCGGCGTTCTTCGGGCTCAAGCCGGGTGTAACGCAGGACAATTGTCTGGGGGAAGGTGAGCGTTGCGTCGCTGCGATGCAGCCAGTTGAGGTAACGACCGTAATCCGTGTCGCCGGGTTTGAGAGCGATGTCGGTTGGCCCATAGGTATCCACAAGATATTGAGAAATCCCGGCGGACTCTGTCATCTCAACTTCGCCATCGGTGAAATAGGGGACGGTGCCAATTGGGTTCAGGCCGGTGTAGCCTTCACGCATCACCCGAGGCGGAAAGGGCATGGTCTCAAGCTCATAGTCCAGGCCCATTTCCTCCAGCGTCCATAGAGGCCGCAGAGAGCGCGCCCCCTTACAGTGATACAGTTTCATGCGATGCCCCTTGCTCATGCGTCTTCTTTTTCTTCAACGGTTATTTCCAACATCAACTCATCTGTGGGCACTTGCTGGCCAGCCTCTACGTAGACCTCCGCCACGACACCGTCCGCCTCCGCCAGAATTTCATGTTGCATTTTCATGGCTTCAAGCACTGCAAGTTTTTGTCCGCGCACCACCTGATCGCCCTGCCCGACCAGCACTTCCAATAGCTGACCATGCATGGGAGCCGTAACCCGGCCACCGCCAGATACCTCTTCGACGACACCCGTACGTCCGATGAGATCAACGAACACCCAGGTCCGCCCCTCAATCGCCAGATGGAAGTCGCCATCGCTGGCTTCCAGGTATCGCACCGGATGGCGCGCACCCTCGACCTCGACGGTGGCCAGACCTGCCTTGTTTGAGAGAAGCGTTACCTCAAGGGTCTTCTCAGCCCCCGATACTACATAGGTGGAGCGAGAGATGGGTGAGATGAAAAGATCAAACTCCGTCTCCCCAAAAATATATTGTTTGCGCGAGGCAAGCAGGCCAGCACTTGCCCAGTTGCGTAAAGGGGCTGCGACGCGAAGACTTGCTGCCATCGCCCGGTCGCACGAGGCTTCTATCTCCAGAACGGCGGCAATGGCGGCATCAGCGAACGGAGGCACCCCGTCCCCACACCCGGTTTGGCCAAACTCCTCACCGATAAAAGCGGTGGTGGCAAGACCGTCGGCAAATACTTTGCGCGATAGGCAGTCAATCAGGAAAGCCTTGTTGGTTGTCGGTCCAAAGATCACCGTGTCCTTGAGCGCTTCGATGAGCCTTCGCCGGGCCATCTCGCGGGTCTGCCCATAGGCAATAATTTTGGCCAACAAGGGATCATAGAAAGGCGAAATTTCATCCCCAGTGGCAATACCACCATCAACACGCACGCCCGCTCCGTGAGCGGGTGCCCACAGGCCCACATGGCCGGTCGCCGGCAAAAAATCCTGGCCCGGATCTTCGGCGTAGAGCCGCACTTCAATGGCATGACCCGACATGGAAATATCATCCTGAGAGAGACCGAGCGGCTCACCCTGCGCGACCTTGATTTGCAGAGCCACAAGGTCCAGCCCGGTTACACATTCCGTTACCGGGTGCTCAACCTGGAGGCGCGTGTTCATTTCCAGAAAATAGAAATGTCCGGCTTCATCGAGCAGGAACTCAACAGTTCCAGCGCCGCGATAGGAAATGTTCTTTGCCGCCTCAACGGCAGCGGCCCCCATCTCTGTCCGGAGCGTTTCCGTCATGATGGGACAGGGCGCTTCCTCGATCACCTTTTGATGGCGGCGCTGAACGGAACAGTCCCGCTCGCCCATATGGACCGTGTTGCCCGCCATATCTGCAAAAACCTGCACCTCCACATGGCGGGGACGTCGGATCGCCTTTTCAAGGATAAGCTCGCCGGAGCCAAACGCGTTCTCTGCTTCCGAGCGTGCACTGCTAAGCGCATTGGGCAGATCGGAGCCATGCGTCACGAGGCGCATGCCTCTTCCACCGCCCCCCGCCGCCGCTTTCACCATCACCGGATAGCCGATCTTTTCGGCCTGCGCGATAAAGACGGCTTCGGCCTGATCCTCGCCTTCATATCCAGGCACGCACGGGACACCCGCAACGATCATGCGCCGCTTGGCCGCCGACTTGTTGCCCATCAATTCAATCTGTTCAGCCGTCGGACCAATGAAAACCAGACCGGCTTCTTCACACGCACGGGCGAAATCAGCGTTCTCGCTCAAGAACCCATACCCCGGGTGAACGGCCTGCGCACCGCTTTCGCGCGCCGCTTTCAGGATTTCTCCGGCCAGAAGATAGGACTGGCCAACCGGCGATGGCCCAATATGCACGGCCTCATCCGCCAGCTTGACGTGGGGTGCAGCGGCGTCCGCATCCGAGTACACCGCAACCGTGCGATACCCGAGCGCATGGGCTGTCTGGATAATACGACACGCGATCTCTCCGCGATTGGCTATTAGAATACTGTTGAAACGCGCCATTACATTCTCACGCCTCTTCTTTTGCCCAACGGGGCTTTCGTTTTTCGATGAAGGCGGCCACACCTTCCCTGCCCTCATCGCTCAGTATTGCTGAAGCAAACCCTTGCGCTGCGAAGTCGAGAGCATCTGCGCGCGGACGCCGGGTGGCCTCAAAAACAATGGCCTTGGTGATAGCATTAGCACCGGGCGCACAATTGACGATTTGCTCCAAAACCTCATCACACATGCGCTCCATGTGAGCGGCATCGTCTGCAACCATATGGCCAATGCCCAGCCTCACAGCCTCCTCACCCTTGAAACGGGCACCGGTCAACATGAGCCTGCGCGCCGTGGTCAACCCCACACGTTCGGTCACGAAAGGAGCGATCTGAGCTGGCGGGATGCCGAGACTGGTTTCACTCAACCGGAATTTTGTCTCCTTTGTGACGATGGTCACATCGCCCACACAGGCCAGTCCGAGGCCACCGCCAATCGCACCGCCTTCAACCAGCATAATCACCACCTGGGGTTGCTCATTGAGCTTCGTCATAAGGTCGCCGAATGTACGGTTGCCTCGCGCAATTTCTTTCGCGTCGCCCTTGCCCTGCATACCGGACTTAAAACCCTTAATGTCGCCGCCAGCACAAAAGACGCCGCCCTTGCCTCGCAGAACAATGGCGCGAATGGACCGGTCATCGCGGATATTGTCGAGCGTGGCATTCAGTTCTTCCACCACTTCTCCGGTTAACGCGTTGCGCGCTTCCGGGCGGTTGAACCAGATTTTGAGAACACTTCCGTCGCGCTCAAGAATGAGGGCAGATGTTTCAGCCATCGTCATGATCCTTGTTCCCTTCACATTCGTGCAATACCAAAGCTGTTTGGACGCACGGTGCGATTGCGCGCCTCCCAAACCGTTGCCAACAAAAAACCCAGCGTGCTGCGTGTGTCGCGCGGGTCGATCATACCATCGTCCATCAGGTGGCCGGATGTATAGAACGCATCTGACTGGCTATCGAAATGCTGGGTGAGAAAGGCTTCCTGTTTGGCGAGCGCTTCCTCGTCGGGTTCGGTTCCACGTGCTTCTGCCTGTCCCCGGGCCACCATGGACATGGTTTTGGCCGCCTGCTCGCCACCCATCACCCCCATGCGGGCATTGGGGAAGGTGTAGAGGAAGTCGGGGTCATAGCCACGACCGCACATGCCATAGTTGCCTGCACCAAAGCTTGCCCCGGTCATCAGTGTAATGCGGGGCACCTCAAGGTTCTGCACGGCCTGGATCATTTTTGATCCGTGTTTAATCATGCCCGCCTGTTCAGACCTGGTGCCAACGATGTAACCGGTGGTGTTCTGCATAAAGACAACGGGGATGTCGGACTGATCGCAAAGCTGCAAAAACTGCGTTGCTTTGGTCGCCCCTTCCGGATCAATAGGTCCATTGTTTCCAACGATGCCGCACGCCTGCCCGAAAATTTCAGCTT
>CAZNLO010000139.1:0-4791 GCA_964573935.1 uncultured Parvibaculum sp.
TTGAAACCTTTTAAAACTTGACACTCTTTGTCCTTGAGCCCGTTTCACAAAATATGCAATGGTTCCTCGTGACCCCGTTTTCGATACTTTCCGAAGGCGGGAGACCAAAAAATTTTAAAGGCACGATTCACTAGGGAGTAGATTCTCATGAAAAAAACAGCTATTGCGCTTGCCGTGATCACGGCGGCGCTGACATTCGGACCGCAGGTCGCAAAAGCCGGGACGTTGGACGACGTCAAGTCCCGCGGTGTGTTGCGTTGCGTCGTAAGCACCGGCGTCCCCGGCTTTGCTTATCCGGACGCGAGCGGCGCTTGGAAAGGCTTCGACATCGATTTCTGTCGGGCGACTGCTGCGGCAGTACTGGGAGATGCAAGCAAAATCAAGGCGGTGACCGCGACCGGCAAGACCCGGTTCACCAAGCTCAACGCAGGTGAAGGCGACGTACTGTGGCGGAACACCACCATCACCTTCTCGCGCGACGTCGGCGTGAAGTTGCGGTTCCACGGCGTCAACTACTATGACGGCCAAGGCTTCTTGGTAAAGAAGGCGCTTGGTGTCAAGAGCGCTAAGGAACTTGACGGCGCTTCGGTCTGCATCCAAACCGGCACGACGACTGAGCTCAACTTGGCCGATTACTTCCACGCCAATGGCATGAAGTATGAGGCCGTGACCATCGAGACCAACGACGAGGCGCGGCAGAACTACACTTCTGGGCGGTGCGACGTTTACACCACCGACGCCTCGGGCCTAGCCGCCACCCGTTCGACGTTCTCTGATCCGCAGAACCACATCGTCCTGCCCGAGATCATCTCGAAAGAGCCCCTGGGTCCCGCCACCCGTCAAGGTGACGACCAGTGGTCTGATATTGTAACCTGGGTTCTCAACGCGACGATTACGGCTGAGGAAAAGGGCATCACGCAGGCCAATGTTGATAAGATGAAAAGCTCCAAGGACCCGGAGGTCTTGCGTCTCTTGGGCGTTGAGGGTAGCCAGGGCAAGGAGTTGGGCCTTAGCAATGACTGGGCGTACAATATCATCAAATCCGTCGGTAACTACGGCGAGATCTTTGAGCGCAATATTGGCGTCAACACACCTATCGGTCTCCCGCGCGGCCTAAATGCCCTGTGGACGAAGGGCGGCCTTCAGTATTCGCCGCCGTTCCGTTAAAAGACCGACTGATTGTCGATCAATCTAAAAGCGTGCCGGCGACCTCTCGGGACCCGGCACGCTTCTTTATCTCTTGACCCTTGAAATTCCATGTTTGTTCTTATTTGCTTGTGCCTAAGAAACTCAACGGACCTATTTGGCCCACCGGAGGCTGGGAACTTTTTGTCACGGGTGGCGTCACTGGTTATTTGAAATGACCCTCACTACGGTGCAGTTCACTCCTGATCAGCAGCAAAGATCGCCTCCGTGAATTATATCAATATTGTGTTCCTTTGATCTTGATGAGCCCGTGAAGGAGAAGTTTGTTCGCCATGGCCACAATTGCCGAGACCGGTCCTGACACCCGCAACCTGATCGCGCGCCTTTGGAGAAACCAGGAAGCCCGGTCCGTCATCATCCAGGTCGTGACGCTGACGGTAATATTCGCTGCCCTCGCCCTTATCTTCCGCAACGTCTTAATCAACCTAGAAGTGGTAGGAAAAGAGTTTGGTTTCGGCTTCCTCTTTTACCCGGCTGGTTACGACATAACGTTTTCTCCATTTATCGAATACAGCTCAAGGTCCACTCATCTACGGGCTGCCGTCGTAGGAATTCTCAACACACTGCTGGTTGCAGCGTGCGGTATCGTTCTCGCGACAGTGATGGGTTTCATAATGGGGATCCTCAGGCTCTCCACGAACTGGCTGGTAAACCGTATCGTTTATTGCTTCCTGGAATTCACGCGCAATGTTCCTGTCCTTCTGCACATCCTGTTCATCCACGGGCTGGTCGTCATCCATTTGCCGGTGCCAAAGAAGGCAGTAAATTTTGCTGATACCTTCTTTCTCACGAACAGGGGATTCTTCATTCCCCAACCCGTTTGGGAACCAGGCGCCTGGATCGTCCTGGCAGCATTCGTGATCTCGATTGCTTTCGTCTACTTCTTCAGACGTTGGGCGAAAAAGTTCCAGGATGAGACGGGCCGGGTTTACCCCGTTTTCTGGATATCGACCGGAGTGATCGTGGTGATGACGGTGGCCGCTTTCCTTTCCACGGGCATGCCGCTTTCTTGGGGTATTCCGGAGCTGAAGGGGTTTAATTTCGAGGGCGGGCTGGCGATCAAACCCGAGTTCATGGCGCTGTGGCTGGCGCTTTCCTATTACAGATCCTGCTTTATCGCGGAGATCGTCCGTTCGGGGATCCTCGCGGTCAGCCATGGGCAGACCGAGGCCGCTTATGCGCTCGGGCTTCGCCCCAACAGGACGTTGCAGCTTATCATTATCCCGCAGGCGCTTCGTGTAATAATTCCGCCGCTGACCAGCCAGTATCTGAACCTGACCAAGAACTCGTCGTTGGCTATCGCCATCGGTTACATGGATATCGTCGCCACGATCGGTGGCATCACTCTGATGCAGACAGGCAAGGAGATGGAGACAATGATTATCGTCCTCCTGGCCTATCTCATGATCTCTTTGCTGATCTCGGGTTTTATGAATTGGTACAACAAGAAATTGGCTCTGGTGGAGAGATAAGCCATGGCTGACGCTGTGCAAACCTACGAGACCGGCCAGCATCCGGAACTGCTGCCACCGCGCACCGAAGTTGGTGTTCTCGGATGGGTCAAACACAACCTCCTATCTACGCCGCTCAACGTAGTGACAACCCTCCTGGCCATCTGGTTCCTTTGGTTGGTGATCCCGCCGCTATTTGAGTGGATCTTCTGGGATTCGATTTGGACGGCGGAGTCACGCAAGGAATGCTGGGATAAAATGGAGGTGCCGGAAAGCGCCGCCTGCTGGGCCTTCATCAAAAATCGGCTGGGACTTTTTGTTTATGGGTTCTATCCCGCACCCTTGCGCTGGCGGGTGCACCTGTCGTTCGTGCTCCTGATAATGGCGATTGTGCCAGTGCTTTACGATAAGATGCCGGGCCGAAAATTCGGACTTTTATATGCGGTGGCGTTCCCGTTCATCACCGGCTGGCTCCTGGTCGGGGGCTTCGGCTTGAGCCCAGTTGAAACCGACCAATTCGGTGGCATCCTGCTGACGCTGATCATCGGCGTCACTGGCATATCGTTCTCACTTCCGATCGGTGTTCTCCTCGCCCTCGGACGCCGGTCGAAAATGCCGATTCTGAGAATTATGTGCACCTTGTTCGTCGAGTTTATCCGCGGAGTGCCCCTGATCGCCCTTTTGTTCATCGCTTCAACGATGCTCAATTACTTTCTGCCGCCTGGCACAGACTTCGACCTGCTTATGCGGGTGCTGATCATGGTGACGCTGTTTTCAGCGGGTTATATTGCCGAGGTCGTTCGTGGTGGGTTGCAGGGAATTCCCAGCGGCCAGTACGAAGCCGCCGAATCGCTTGGCCTAACCTACGTGAAGGCTCACTGGTTGATTATCCTGCCGCAGGCGCTGAAGATCTCGATCCCCGGAATCGTCAATACATTTATCGGACTTTACAAGGACACCACTCTGGTGCTGATCATAGGAATGCTCGATCCGCTGGGCGTCGGCCGGGCGTCATTGTCGGATCCTGTCTGGTTGGGATTGGCTCGCGAGGTCTACCTTTTTGTCGCGCTGTTCTTCTTCATTTGTTGCTTCAGTATGTCGAGGTATTCGCTTTACCTTGAGCGAAAACTCGATACCGGCCATTAGGCCTGGGCGAGTAATGATGCCTAAGGATTGGAAAAATAATTATGTCTGACAAAGCCGGTTTATCGGAAGACAAGCTCAAACACCCAACCAAGACCATGACCGTCTCCGAGGACGTCATGATCGAGATGACGGGTGTCCATAAATGGTTTGGTGCTTTCCATGTGCTCAAGGACATCAACCTGACCGTAAAAAAGGGTGAGCGCATCGTCATCTGCGGGCCGTCGGGGTCTGGGAAGTCCACCCTGATCCGCTGCATAAACCGGCTCGAGGAACATCAGAAAGGGGAAATCTTCGTCGATGGCGTCGAGCTGACCGGTGATTTGAATAACATCGAGATCATTCGCTCCGAGGTTGGCATAGTGTTTCAGCAGTTCAACCTGTTTCCCCACCTCACCGTCCTGGAAAACTGCTCGTTGGCATTGATCTGGGTACGCAAGATACGCAAGGCCGAGGCGGAGGAAATTGCAATGAAGCATCTCGAGCGGGTTAGGATTCCTGAGCAGGCCGCAAAATACCCGGGCCAACTCTCCGGCGGCCAGCAGCAGCGGGTGGCCATTGCCCGCTCTCTCTGCATGTCGCCGAAGATCATGCTTTTCGACGAGCCGACCTCGGCATTGGATCCGGAGATGATAAAGGAGGTTCTGGACGTGATGATCGAGCTCGCCGGGACCGGCGTGACTATGATCGTGGTGTCTCATGAGATGGGTTTTGCCAAAAAAGTTGCCGACCGGGTGATCTTCATGGATGAGGGCGAGATCATCGAACAGAACGAGCCGCACGAATTCTTCAACAACCCGCAACACGAACGCACCAAGCTATTCCTAAGTCAAATCCTGTCGCACTAGGGCCATTCACGTCCTGGATCGAAGCGATCCAGGACGTGAATGGCCCTCTAGGCCCCTGACTCGACCGTCTTCTGGTCGTAAACGACGAAACCGCTTTGTTTGTAAAGGGATTGGGTGTGGGGGTCGTCCTCGCTAGGTGCCTG
>CAZNLO010000140.1:0-4631 GCA_964573935.1 uncultured Parvibaculum sp.
TCTAGAAGCGGGTTCTGAGGAAGAACCTGACACTTGTCCCCGGTTCTAAAACTTCCTCCTTCTTGAAGGAGAGATGATTGCGGATGTCATCGTTCAGCAGGTTGGTGCCGATGATGCCGACCTCCAGGTGCTGGCTGGAACTGGGAAGCTGAAATGCATAAATTGCTTCGGCGCGCACGTCTGTGTAGCCATTTGTGGGGGTTTCATTGAGGGCGACGTCGCTTTGTTCTTCGGCTCGAAGGAAACTGATGCGGGCAAAGATATCGTCGCTTTCAAAAAAGACACCTAGGCCGTAACGCAGTGGAGGAATGCGGGGAACATTTCCACCTCCTTCAAATTCAGCCTGCACATAGTCAAAACGTCCATCGACACCGATTACCCCTTTCTCCAGCGGCAAAAAGGTCCAACTGGTAGCCAATTCGAGCCCTCGAAAATCGGCGTCGCGTTGTGCATAGGCGATTTGCCTGAGTTCATCCTCCACACCTGCTGTGTTGGTAATGCCGCATGTATCAAATGCGTCACCGCATACGAAGCCCGTTTGGTTTTTGAAGATGAAATCTGTGAAGGAGGTATAGAAAGCGGCTGCTTCAAAGGTAACGGGGCCAGTGTCTCGTTTCAAAGATAGCTCGAGTGATGTTGCGCTTTCGTTTCTCAAGCCTGGATTGCCGATCTCGAAAGTCTCCGTTGCTTCATGGGGGCCTTTTGCAAACAGTTCGAGCAGGCTGGGCGCGCGCTCAACGTATTGCAGACTTGTCCCCAAGGAGATGTTGTTGCCGATGTCGAACACGGCTGCGGTTGATCCACTGAAGGGGGTAAAGGTGAGATTGCGTCGGCTTCCAAAATTATCGAGAACTGTCCCGGGCAAAGTGACCCCCTCGAATGTTGTTGGTTGGACGCCGAAGCCCTGGAGGTTCACGTGCTCAATGCGGGCTCCAAACTGAAGCGTAATGGCGGGTGCTACTTTCCATTCTTCAAAGATGAACCCCGCAAGTAACAACCTGTCGGATGGCGCAATTAATTCGCCCCCTTCGCCCGTTGCGCTGAGATTGCGTTGAGCAAGTTGAAGCCCGAAAGCGCCTTCGAACGCGCCGACGGGGGCATGCAAAAGCTCAATGCGAGACTCCCATGCATCATTGTTGAAACGGGACCCGATGGTGCCGTCTAGATGGGAGACTTCGTCGTGCGTGTAATCCGAGTATCCTACATCCCCGCGGATGCCGGAGATGAAGCCATTGAGATCATCCAGCACAAGCCTGCTCCCTATCCGGATCTGTTCCATATCTATGGAAAGCTTATTGGCGGCGGCTTGCGTTCCCGGTACGCGGTATTCGCTGTTATAGCTGGTGACAGAAAGTCCGACATATCCGTTGTCCAAGATGATGCTGCCACCCAATGAAAGGCCGCTGGACCGTGTACCACTGTTTCTTTGCCGTCCTTGGGGCGTTGCATAGTCATCCGTTGTACGGGCGAAGCCATCTGCATGACCGACAAAGTCCCCGACGCTAAAGTTGGTAGAACCGCCGCCCTGCCATCCTTTGTCGCCAATTGTGTGCTCCGTTTGGATTTCTGCCTCAAAGCCACCTGGAGGCAAGCGGTCGGGAATGCGATTGTTGAGGATACTGACAAGACCTCCAATGGCCTCATTGCCATAGCGCAGGACTGCCGGCCCACGGATGACTTCGACGCGCTCGGCAGAATAAGGATCGATGGGGACACCATGATCTTCGCTCAGGGTGGAAACATCGCGGGTGGCGAGACCATTTTCCTGAATGCGAACGCGATTGTTATCGAGGCCACGGATAATGGGCCTGCTTGAGCCGCGCGCGAAGGACGATTGCGAGATGCCCGGCTGATCTCCCAGCAGACCACCCAGCGTCGAGGCCCCTCTGCGCAAGATGTTGTCTCGGGTCAGGACTGTAACGGGTACAGCGAGTTCTGTGGTTGTGCGCTCCAGCGGTGATGCGCTGACGATGATGCCCGGTGCACTTTGTGGTTCAGCGAGTGCGGCTTGACCGGTGAGGCTGGCTACCACAAGGATGGAAGTGAGAATAATTTTCGTCATGAAGATGTGCGTCATCATTGCCCCCAGATGTGTGTAAAGGAGTTGGTGCTCCCTATGAGGGAGCCGTTTTTGGTGCTTGGAACCGGATTTTCCCCGGTCAGGTCATGCCGCTAGGCATTCGGCGCATTGGCCGAGAATTTCGAAGGTTTTTTGTTGTGCTGTGAAACCTGTCTTCTTCTTCCAGGTGGATACTAAATCGCATAGTCCGTGGTCTTCGATTTCCTCAACCTTGTTGCAGTCTGTGCAGATCGCGAAGACTGTTTCGTGATTGTGTTCGTGACCATCGCAGGCAATGAACGCTTTCAAACTTTCAATGCGATGGATGTAGCCCCCGGTGCTCAAGCGGTCGAGAGCACGGTAGATGACCGGTGGTTTTGGTTTGGGACCGTCTGGCAAAAAATCGAGCAAGTCGTATGCCGAAAGAGGGCGTGCGGCTCTTTTCATAATTTTGATAAGCTGTTGGTCGTCTACTGCGCGGGCGCGTGGCACGTTACTCTCCAATTGTATGTTATAACATACGATTAAAGAATTAGACGATTATCGTCAAGCGCTTTTGCCTCCTTAACGGGGTACTTTTGAAGTGGATAGCAACATCGCCTAGCGCGCGACGTCGAGGCCCAGGTCGCGGACTTTGCGGTAGAGCGTTGAGCGACCAATGCCAAGCCGCCGGGCGACTTCAGACATGTGCCCGCGATATTTTTCTATCGCCAGCCGGATGAGATCCGCCTCAATGTCTTCGAGCCGTCGCATGTCACCGCTATCGTCGGTCACGGGAATGCCGTCGCTAAATGTGGAGCGCGCAAAGGCGGCCAGCCCGTTTTCTGAATTGCCGGTAATCATGGCAGGCTGTGGTTCTGCGGGAAGCGGTGGGATGACTGATGCGGGGGGTGTGAAAGCGGCTGGATCGTAGCCTTCCATCTGTGCGGTGATTTGCGGAAAGTCGTTGACCCCCAACACATCTCCATCACACAGGACAATGGCACGGAAGATGGAATTTTCGAGCTGGCGCACATTACCGGGCCAGTCGTAAGCAGCTAGCATCGTCATGGCGTCGGGGGAGATGCCCGCCAGTTTCTTGCCCTCTTCGGCGGCAATGCGCTGGGCGAAATGGGTTGCAAGCTCGGGCACGTCCTCACGCCGTTCGCGCATGGGGGGCAACAGGATTGGAAAGACATTCAAGCGGTAGTAGAGGTCTTCACGGAACAGTCCATCGGTCACCATTTGGATGAGATCGCGGTTTGTCGCCGAGATCAGCCGGATATCAACCTTGACCGGTCGTTTTGACCCGACCGGGTCCACTTCACCCTCCTGAATGGCGCGCAGAAGTTTTACCTGCAACTCAAGGGGAAGCTCGCCGACCTCATCCAAAAAGAGCGTGCCGCCGGATGCTTCGACAAATTTCCCCGCGTGTTTTTCAGAAGCTCCGGTGAAGGCTCCTTTTTCGTGACCAAAAAGGATGCTCTCGATCAGGTTTTCCGGAATGGCTCCGCAATTGACGGTAATGAAGGCGCCACCGGCGCGGTCACTTTCACCTTGAATGGCGGAGGCAATCAGTTCCTTGCCGACACCGCTTTCCCCTTCGATCAGAACCGGGATGGTGGACTGGGCGGCGCGGCGCCCCAGTTTCAGCACCTGGTTCATGGCGGGGGCGCCTGCAATAATATCATCAAATGTCAGTCGGCCCTTGGCCTTCTTCTTCAGGCGGTTGACCTCCCCTGCCAGGGCGGTCACTTTCAGGGCATTGCGAATGGAGACGTGCAGTCTTTCCGGGCTGACGGGCTTTATGACGAAGTCGTCGGCACCTGCGCGCATCGCTTTCACGACGGTCTCAACGCCACCGTGGGCAGTTAGGACGATCACCGGCAAATCGGCGTGCGTTGGCGCGATGGCCTCCAGGACTTCCATTCCGTCCATACCCGGCATCACCAGATCCAGGATCATGCAGACGATCTCTTTGCCGGAGGTGCCGTTGAGCAGGTCAATAGCGGTGCTGCCACTCTGTGCACTTAATACGCGGTATCCGTCGCGACCCACAACTTCTTCAAGAATGCGACGCTGGATCGGATCATCATCGACGACCAAAACCGTTTGAGCCATGCCTTACCTCTATTACCCCCTGCCTGCGGCCCTCTTTTGGGTTGAGCAGGACGTTTCGACCAGAGGTCGCGCTGGGAGAGGTCAATCATGACACTCGGCTCATTGCGACCGTGCCCCAATATGGGTCGGACAGGTAAAGGCCGGTTTAAGGATGTTAGATTCGTTGGGAAAAGCTGCCGAATTTTAGCTGAAACCAGTGCGTGATGGTTAATTGCACGGGAGAACGACAAAAACTGTCACATTTTGGCCGATAGGTGTTGCGACTTAGTGACTCTGGTGGGCCAATTAGCCACAAAACCTGAAACTACCTTGAAGGTACGGTCTGTTCCGTGCGACCAATTGCATTCATAAATAGCAATCCGGTGGGGTCCGGGCCACCCGTATTCGCGGGGGGTTGTGCTTACAACGAAGACGGAGAGTGGGATGAAAATTCTATCCCGGATGATTGCGGTAGGGGCAATGTTTGGTTTGG
>CAZNLO010000141.1:0-4529 GCA_964573935.1 uncultured Parvibaculum sp.
GGTGAAATTTCTTCACAAGCTCTTTGTAGCGGGTCTTTATGTCGGCCAAAGTGGCGCGTTCGTCAAGGCCAAGAGCCATAAGGGCTTTGCGTTCGGCGTTTCGCGGCGGGCGTTGGGGCTTTTCGCCCTTTGCACTCTCATAGGGGCTGTTTTCGCCGAAAAAGCCGAACGTGTCCCGGAACGCAGGGTCGGCGGAGAATTTACCGCCGCCGGTTCCGCCCGGGTTCATGCCCATTTGCCAGGTCGGGCGATGTCCGGTGCGATTTTCGCGTTGGTACCCTCGCACTTCGTCTTCGTTCATATTGGCAAAAAAATTGTAGTTTTTATTGTAGTCGCGAATATGGCTCGGACAGAACCAACTGAACTGACCTTCCATGTTGCGCCCTTTAGGTGCCCGGTGTGGGGCATCTGAGGTACAACCGTCCCAGTCGCAGCTATGTGCGATGCGTTTTTCCTTTTTTGCCTTTTGCGGCGCGATCCGGATCGAATCGAAGTATTTGGAGCTCAACGTCACTAACCTAAATTGTTGCCGGGTACGGGGCTTGTGCACCGTACCTCAGGGTGGACCCTCAAAAAGGGCCCCAAGAACGGCCCCACGAACGGGTTTGGTACAATAGCTGAATGAGCACCCAAAGGCGATGCCCTTTGAAGAATACCGCAAGGCGGGTTAAGAATATCCGAGGCAACCGGCAAAATGACGGGTTGCAACAGGAGAGCCGGGAATGACTGTCGTCGATCAGATAGATGAAATGCTTACAGCGGCTTTGCTCCCGGTGCGGTTGGCGGTGGAAGACCGGTCGCATCTTCATGTGGGCCATAGCGGTGCGCGTCCGCAAGGCGAGACCCATTTTCATGTCACCATCGTTTCTGGCGTTTTTGAGGGAGAGCCCCGTATTTCCCGACATCGCAAAGTGAACAAGGTGCTTGGTGCTCTGATGGCAAAGAAAATCCATGCGCTGGAGCTTGTGACGTTGACGCCGGACGAAGACGCTCCCTAGTCTTGTTTTCGGGCTGTATTTCTTATCGGTCGTACACATAGCCGGGTTAGCTGATTGCGCTGCTTGTCTTCAATGAGAAAACGGAACCCGTGAAAGGTGAAAGCCTGCCCTTTTTCGGGAATGGTTTGCGCTTCGTGGATGACGAGGCCGGCAATGGTTATGGCCTCATCATCGGGCAGGGACCATTCCATCGCCCGGTTGAGGTCGCGGATGGTGACGGTACCGTCTATGTGGACGGAGCCATCGGCCTCCCGGTGGAGGTCGGTCGGGTCGATGTCGTGTTCGTCGGCAATGTCCCCGACAATTTCCTCCAGAATATCTTCAAGCGTCACCAGGCCCATGAGGCCGCCATATTCATCAACGACCAGCGAAAAATGCACTTTTTTACGCAGGAAGGCGTTGAGTTGCCCCTGTACGCTTGTGCTGTCGGGAATAAACCAGGGTTTTGTGGTGAGGGCGAGAATGTCCAATGTTTCCAGAACTGCTTTGTCACTGGCGATGGCGCGCAGCAGGTCTTTGGCGTGGAGAATGCCGACGATATTCTCAGGGTCGTCCTGCCACAGTGGAATGCGGGTGTGGGGGCTGTGCATGACCTGCTGAATGATTTCGGAAGGGGGAAGGTCCGCATCGACCATGGTCATGTTTTTTCGGTGAACCATGATCTCGGCCACTTCAAGCTCGCTGAGATCGAGGATGCCGCCCAGCATATCCCGGTCGCGCTTGATGAACTGACCTTCGCGGTGATGCAGATCGATGGCGCCGCGTAATTCGTCATGGGCACTCAGGGCGTGTTCGGCTCCATCGGTTGAAAGGCCAAACAGCGCAAGTGCACGCCGGGCGACGAAGGCCACCGTCGCGGTCATGGGAGCAAAGGCCAGGACGACCCAGCGAATGATCGGGGCGACAGCTAGGGCCGTGCGGTCGGTATTTGTGATCGCGTAGGTTTTGGGCATGACTTCCGAAAAAATCAAAACCAGAGCGGTCATGACCAGTGTTGCGTAGACAACGCCTGCATCCCCGAAAAACAGGATGAAGAGGCTGGTTGCAATCGCGGAAGCCAGAATGTTTACAAGATTATTGCCGAGTAAAATGGCTCCGATCAGCCGCTCCCGGTTGTCCGTCAGTTTTTGGACGGTTCGCGCCCGGCGGTTGCCGTTTTCGCTCAGATGATGCATCCGCGCACGCGATGCGGCCGTCAGGGCTGTTTCTGACCCGGAGAAGAATGCAGAGAGCGCGAGGAGAATGACGATCAGAAAAATTATAAGCATAAGGTCGATGATAGCCATCAGGCGGTCTCCTGACCGGTCATGAAGGAAAGGAGATTGTTTGGTGCTACATCTCGGGTGATGAAGGCTTCTCCGATGTTGCGGGCAAGAATGAATGTCAATGTACCATCGACGACCTTCTTGTCTTGCGCCATCAGGTTGATGAGAGCGTGAGCGTCCGGCAGATCACCGGGGATGTCACGAAGTCTGGTGGGAAGGCCTGCGTTTTCGAGGTGGCGTCTGGCGCGCTGCGCATCCTGGTTCGGGCAGAACCCCAGATGCACCGAAAGATCGAATGCCATGGTCATGCCAATGGCGACGGCTTCCCCGTGTATCAGGCGATCGGAAAACCCGGTTGCGGCTTCCAGTGCATGGCCGAACGTATGTCCCAGATTAAGCAGGGCACGTACGCCGCCTTCTCGCTCATCGGCAGCGACAATACGTGCTTTGGCGCTGCAACTGGTCATGATTGCCCGGGTGATGGTTGCTATGTCGCCGCTCAGGGTTTTTTCCAGATTGACCTCAAGCCACTCAAAAAAGGAAGGGTCGTTGATAAGTCCGTATTTTACGACCTCTGCGTAGCCCGCACGGAACTGGCGCGCGGGGAGGGTTGTCAGCGCGTGGGTATCTGCCAGAACCAGGCGTGGTTGGTGAAAAGCGCCAATGAGGTTTTTGCCCTGGGGGACGTTGATGCCGGTTTTGCCTCCAACGGAACTGTCTACCTGAGCCAGCAGGGTTGTGGGTATCTGGGCGAAATCAACACCACGGCGCAGGACACTTGCGGCAAACCCGGTCAGATCTCCAATAACACCACCGCCGAGTGCTACCACCAGGTCGCCGCGTTCAACACCGGTCTCCAGAAACCGGCTGAGCAAGCACTGCAACTGGTCAAAGCTTTTAGTTTTTTCGCCCGGCGGCAGAACGATGGGGGTGGAGGAAATTTTATTGTCGGTGAAGCTCTTCTGAAGCCCTTTCAGATGGAGCCCTGCAACATTTTCGTCGGTGACGATGACGACGCGCGCGCGCTTCAGAAGCGGTGCGATGTACCTGCCGGCGTTCTCGATCAGGCCCTGGCCCACAAAAATATTGTAGGTGCGTTCACCAAGATCAACGCGCACCTTCTCGCTGACGTGCGAGGGGGTGAGGGGGGGGACGGGTTTGGGAGCAGTGCTGGTCATTATCTCAATCTTGTGTCTTCTGGGAAGGGTTGTCGGCGTGGGCGTCGAGTGCTCGAATGATTTCATCCACGACAGTGTCGTGGGGGGCATCTTTGCTATCAATGGTGAGGGCGGCCTGGGCATAAACGGGATAGCGTTCATCCATCAACCGTTGCATGACGGCACGGGGGTCGTCGGTTTGCAGCAGGGGCCGGTGAGAGCGACGGGCGACCCTTTTCATCAGGACTTCAATGTCCACCTTCAACCAGATCGAAAGGCCCTTTTCCCGGACTGCGGTTCGGGTCTGGTCGTTCATGAAGGCCCCGCCGCCTGTGGCAAGAACCTGGGGGCCGTCGTTCAGCAGGCGCGCAATGACCCGCCGTTCCCCATCCCGAAAGTGCTCCTCGCCGAATTTCTTGAAAATATCAGCAATTGTGCATCCGGCAGCTTTTTCAATTTCCTGGTCGACGTCGATGAAAGGAATGTCCAGACGGCTGGCAAGGCGTCGGCCAATGGTGGTTTTTCCTGCGCCCATGAGGCCGACCAAGACCAATGATTGTTTGCCCAGAGAGGTCACAGCACGGGCGGTCTCAGCCGGTGCAACCCTATTCTGATGGGGACTGTCGTTCAGTCCTTTGTCCGTCAGCGACTGAGTGTCGCTCATATTATCACCTGTCGCTCACCCCGCAGTGGGAAACATGCGACGTGGTTCGTTAATATCTGGTTCGGAAGGGTTCTTAATCCTCCATGCGCTTATCTTATCGTAATGCTGTGTCGGTTTCAGCTTCCTTCGCCGCCATTCTTTGGGGATATATGTCGGCTTTGAAGGGCGGTTGGCAAGGTGTTGTCTGTATATTGGGGGTCGAACCCGGTCAGTATGCCCTAATTTGGTCAAAAGTATGGGGTTAGAGTGCTGTGGATGCGTCCGGGTGGCGTGCAGGCGCCTCTCAACCGAGTGCTGAGATGCGTTATCCTGGATACTGGCAAGTGGAGGGTGTGGTTCTGTGAAAAGTTTTGTTCGGGGAATGATGGTGGTGGCGATTTTGGGCACTGCCGGGTTCGTGGGCATTGTTTATCTTGCGCAGGCTGTTGAGCCGCAAAGCGCGCCG
>CAZNLO010000142.1:0-4510 GCA_964573935.1 uncultured Parvibaculum sp.
TGTTGAAGCCAGGCCATTCGCTGCGTTTTGCCTTGTTGCCGGAGGGGCAGGACCCTGATGACCTTGTTCGATCAGGGGGTGTGGAGGCTCTGGAGGAGGTGCTTCAGGCTGCTCAACCCCTTTCTGAAATGGTGTGGAACAAGGAAGTGGCGGCGGGCATCTGGGATACGCCGGAAAGAAAAGCCCAGTTGCAGGCGCGAATTAGGACTTTGGTCCGTGAAATTGGAGATCCGGCGATCCAGGCGTTCTACCGGGATGCATTATCGGAGCGGCTCGACAGGTTTTTGCGGCCGGGGCAGGCAGGCAGGGCCACATCGGGGTGGCGCGGTGACCGGCAGGGTGGACGGTATGGGGACAGCCGTGGGACGGGGCGCTGGAAAAAGGGCGGAAACCAAGGGAAGGGGCCGGTATTTCGCCTTCCTTCCACCCCACAGCTTAAGCAAAGCTCGCTGGCGCGGGGGGGAGCTGTCAGCACGGCAGGTCAGGAGGCGCTGCTGGTTCTGACCGTCCTTAACCATCCCAACCTGCTTGAGGATCATTGTGAAGACCTGGCTACGGTCGAAATAAAGGACCGGACGCTTGACAGAATACGCAATGAAATCATAGATATAGCCGCCCTTCATGCGCCCCTTGACAGGGACGCGTTGAGGGGCCATTTGGACAGTAGGGGATTATCGGACATTGCTCGCCGGCTCGAGGAGGGGACGGCGCCAAAGAGTGAGACGTTTGCACGGCCCGACGCTAGTGAAGAGGAAGCCAGACAAGGATGGCTTCATCTGTTGAACTGGCAACAAGGGGCCGCAGATTTGCAGGCGGAACTCAAGGCGGCAGAACGGGCGCTGGCAGAAGAGATGACTGACGAAAATCTGGCAAGGCTTACAGCAATTCAAGCAGAGCTTTCCGGACTTTCAAAATTGTGATTGGCAAGGAACCAAACCGACCTGCGATTTAAGACAGAGGGAACGCGGCGCACGTGTGCAGATGTAGAGCACAGGCGGGTGCCGTGTTCCGGTGGTTTTGAAATGAAGCCCCTCTCATTGGATCGTACAGGTCAGGCGGAGAGTTTTTGAATGGCGAAGACGGCGGAAGCGGACACAGTGGAAACGACGGTTGAAGAACGGGACGGCCCGTTGCTCGATATGTCGGATGCCGGCGTTAAAAAGATGATTAAGGCGGCAAAGGCACGTGGCTTTGTTACCTATGATGAGTTGAATAAAGTTCTGCCATCGGAAGAATTCAGTTCGGAAAAAATCGAAGACATAATGGCGATGCTTTCTGAAATGGGCATTACCGTGGTCGAGAATGAAGACGGCGAAGCGGAAGATAAAGACGAGAAGGCCGAGGACAAAAGCACTGAAGTTGCAGCGGCTAAAACGGGCACGGCGGCAGTTGCAAAATCAGGAGCCACTGGGGCAACTCCCCTGGACCGGACAGATGACCCGGTTCGCATGTACCTGCGGGAAATGGGATCGGTTGAGCTGCTCTCGCGCGAAGGTGAGATTGCCATTGCGAAACGCATTGAGGCAGGCCGCGAGACCATGATTACCGGGTTGTGTGAAAGCCCGTTGTCGTTTCAGGCCATCATTATCTGGCGTGATGAGCTGAACGAAGCCACAATTCTGCTTCGCGATATTATCGACCTTGATGCGACTTATGCCGGCCCGGATGCCAAGAAGGTCGACAGGAGCCAGGCGGCCCTCGACAAGGAGAGGGCGAAGGCTGAAGGCAAGGTGATTGAGGAAGAACCGGAAGAAGAAGAGGATGACGACGACGGGGAGCATAATCTCTCGCTCGCGGCTATGGAAGCGGAGCTGCGGCCCAAGGTTCTTGAGATTTTTGACGCTATTGCGTCGGACTACAAAAAACTTCGCCGGTTGCAGGATCAGCGTCACGAGCTGGGCCTGAAGAATGAGGAGCTGTCGACCTCGCAAGAGCGACGCTACAAGAAGCTCAAGGAAGATGTTATTGTAAAGGTGAAGAGCCTCGCGTTGAACAATAACCGGATTGATAGTCTTGTTGACCAGCTCTACACGATCAACAAACGGCTGATGGGTCTGGAAGGCCGTCTGTTGCGTGCTGCCGGTACGCACGGCGTTGCGCGCGAAGACTTCCTTCAGCAGTATTACAGGAATGAGCTTGATCCAAACTGGTTGCGTCGGGTCGGTCGTCTAAAAGGCAAGGGCTGGGCGGATTTTGCCAAGAGCGAGAAGAGCGGCGTCAGGGAAATCCGCGATGAAATCCAGGAACTGGCTGCAGAGACCGGGCTGGATATTTCAGAATATCGCCGCATCGTGCATACGGTGCAGAAGGGTGAGCGCGAGGCGCGCATTGCCAAGAAGGAAATGGTTGAGGCGAACCTGCGTCTCGTTATCTCCATCGCCAAGAAATATACCAACCGGGGACTGCAATTTCTCGACCTCATTCAGGAAGGCAATATCGGCCTGATGAAGGCGGTTGATAAATTCGAGTACCGCCGTGGTTACAAATTTTCTACCTATGCGACGTGGTGGATACGTCAGGCGATTACACGGTCCATTGCCGACCAGGCCCGGACCATCCGCATTCCGGTGCATATGATCGAGACGATTAACAAGCTGGTGCGGACGTCGCGTCAGATGTTGCACGAGATCGGTCGTGAGCCGACACCTGAAGAGCTTTCCATCAAGCTCGTTATGCCGCTCGAGAAAGTGCGCAAGGTGTTGAAGATTGCCAAGGAACCGATTTCTCTCGAAACCCCTATCGGGGATGAAGAAGACAGCCATCTGGGTGATTTCATCGAAGATAAGGATGCTGTTCTGCCTATTGATGCGGCGATCCAGTCCAACCTGCGTGAAACGACGACGCGGGTTCTGGCATCCCTCACACCGCGCGAGGAGCGTGTGCTGCGTATGCGCTTTGGGATCGGGATGAACACTGACCATACACTGGAAGAAGTAGGGCAGCAGTTCTCAGTGACGCGTGAACGCATTCGTCAAATTGAAGCGAAGGCACTGCGCAAGCTCAAGCACCCAAGCCGTAGCCGGAAACTTCGGAGCTTCCTGGACAACTAAATTGATTTAGTCTCTGTTGGCTTAGCTCTGGCACTTGATGTGCCAAGGGGAACCATCGGGCGCGAAAGGTCTCTCTTATGAACCTGACCATGCTTAAAGCCAAAATCCACCGGGCCAAAGTAACCCAATGTGATCTTCACTACGAAGGATCGATTTCGATCGATACGGATTTTCTGGAGGCCTCGGGTATTCTTCCCAATGAGCAGGTGGATGTGCTCAACATCAACACCGGTGCGCGCTTTACGACTTATGCAATCAAGGCAGAGGCGGGATCAAAAATTATCGGCATCAACGGGGCTGCCGCGCGTCTGGCGCAGGAAGGCGATCTGGTAATTATTATCGCTTATGCAGCCATGAGCGAGCAGGAAGCAAAAAGTCATGTGCCGACTGTTTTGCAGATAAATCCAGAAGACAATTCGATTGCTGCACTGACCCCTAAGGGGTGATTTTGCTGGTTACTCGATCGAGATGAGGAGGTTAACGCCAGCGGACAAAGTCTGCTCGCCCGGGGCGATGGGCACATCCCTTGCCTCCATCGACATGGCTCTTGGGAAGGCCAGCCCGGGCATATGCCCCCCAAACTCGCTTATTGTGAGGACCGGTCCAAGTACCACGCCGGCCGCAGCGACATAAATTTTTGCCTTGCGCAGGGCATCTTTCACCGCATCCGCCCGGGCGGCATCAAGCAGTGGCCCTGGTTCTTCCACCTGAAACCGGATGCCGTGCAACTGGTTTGACCCCTGGGTGACGAGCGTATCCAGGGCCTCTCCAATCCTGTCAAGATCGCGCAGGGTCACGGTTACAATGTTTGATGCCTGATACCCGGTGATCCGTGACGTCTCTCCGGGGTTGGGGCGGCTGTGAATGGCATTGATGGAAAACTGGGAGGTGCGAACGTCGCGGTCCTCAATGCCCAGTTCTTTCAGCCCCTGAAAGACGGTCTGCATAGCCTGGGTGTTCGCGGCCAGTGCGTCAACGGCGGTTTTTGCCTGGGTGACGACGCCTGTATTGATATAGGCAATGTTCGGCCGCACAGAAACTTCACCTCGGCCTGAGACCATGATCGTGCGGTTTGTTTCATCCGCCAAAGCGACCCCGCTGGAGGTTCCTAAAAAGGTCAGAAGGGCCAGCAGGCAGGTGCCGATGAACGCCAACTGTCTCCCTGTTCTACGAGTGATTGACGGGGAGCCTGCAGATAGTGTGGGTATTGTGGTCATGGGTGGGCCTCAAAAAGGGTCAAATCTAACTGGATGGAGATTGTCGGAAAATTGGGACCAAATTGGGGCGTTCTCTTTCATGTTTCCGTGCGTATTCGGGTTTTGATGCGCTCCATGATCTGATATACCCCGAGGCGGAGGGCCTGTAGCTCAGTTGGTTAGAGCAAACCGCTCATAACGGTTCGGTCGCAGGTTCGAGTCCTGCCGGGCCCACCACTATCTGCCTCACGGCGCGTGGCGCCT
>CAZNLO010000143.1:0-4489 GCA_964573935.1 uncultured Parvibaculum sp.
ATAAAGCCGCCGGAACTTTCAACCACCGCACGATCCAGCGCCGCAGAAGAAGAACCAATATCCAGCGCAATACGATCCAGCGTCGCCATTAGATTGTCACCGCGCCTCTCAAATACCGCATCACCGGCAGCAAGACGCCGATTGTAGCTGAGCAACGCCTTGCGGGCTTCGCGGTACTGCGCCTCGGAGGAGGCGCGCGGCATGAGCGACACGGACGGATCCCAGATCCAGACATCCCCTGCATACTGAAGCAGGCCGGAGGCGGACTGCAAATCAGGGTCCGTCTGGCTGGAGCCCCGCGTGCGGCCCAACTGGTCGGTCAGTTCAAATGAGAAGCGCGCAAGGGCCGAGATGATGCCCTGCTGATAATTGGGCATGTTGTCCAGAACGGCTGAGGGCACAAACCAGGGGTCGTTCGATGTCCAGCGTTTCTGATCCACCTCGCGATCTATCAGGGCGGCGACCATGGCAACTGCGTGGGAGCCATCGGGAACCGTGTCGGCTACCGCAGGCTGGAAGCCTGCGTTATCATCCAGATCATGGATCCACAGTGCGCCCAGCGCATAGTAGCTGATGAAAAACACCAGCAGGCCGATGGCTATTTTTCCAAGGGTCCCTGCCTTGAAAGAGCGCACCCACTCCATGGTGGGCCAGCTTAACCCCTTGCGATACATCCAGCGATGGCGGAGCCGATCAGTGAAGCCAGCAAACGTGTCGCGCACGGCCATGGGAGCATCCTCTAAAGTTCACGATACACATGGAAATGTGGGGACTTTTATCTCCGGGTTCAAGCACCTTGCCTTTAGAGAGGCTTGCCACCGTCGGCCAGATCAGATGAAGCCCACAATTTCCTTCACCCGCGCCAGCACAGGGCGCGCGATGGCGGCAGCCCGTTCAGCCCCGTCTTGCAGCACTGCGTCGATATGGGCCGGATCATCCATCAGGCGCGCCATCTCGCCAGTGATCGGCGAAAGTTTTTCGGTGGCCAGTTCCGCCAGTGCCGGTTTGAAGGCGGAGAAGGCGGCCTGCCCATGCTCCTTCAACACATCTTCTTTGGAAATGCCGGCAAGGCTTGCATAAATGCCTACGAGATTGTCTGCTTCGGGGCGGTCCTTCAGGCCTGCAATTTCGGAGGGCAGGGGCTCTGGATCGGTTTTCGCCTTGCGGATTTTTTTGGCAATGTCGTCAGCCGTGTCGGTGAGCGTGATGCGGCTCATGGCGGAGGGATCTGATTTTGACATTTTCTTGGTGCCGTCGCGCAGGCTCATGACACGGGTGGCAGGTCCCATGATGAGAGGCTCAGGCAGCGGGAAAAAGTCCGCGCCGCCGTGGTCGGCAAAATCACTGTTGAATTTCTGGGCAATGTCGCGGGCAAGCTCCAGATGCTGCTTCTGATCGTCGCCGACAGGCACATGGGTGGCGCGGTAGGCCAGAATGTCTGCGGCCATCAGGACGGGATAATTATAGAGGCCGATGGAGGCGTTTTCGCGGTTCTTGCCTGCCTTTTCCTTGAACTGGGTCATGCGGTTCAACCAGCCGATCCGCGCCACGCAATTCAGCACCCAGGC
The DNA here is from genome assembly GCA_964573935.1 of uncultured Parvibaculum sp. Taxonomy (GTDB): domain Bacteria; phylum Pseudomonadota; class Alphaproteobacteria; order Parvibaculales; family Parvibaculaceae; genus Mf105b01. The sequence goes on from CAZNLO010000143.1 coordinate 1,569, forward strand.
AAGCTCTGCATGGGCCGATACTTTTGACTGGTTGAAAATGATCTGGGTCTCCGGGTTAACCCCGGCGGCGATATAGGCGGCAGCCACCTCACGGGTGTTGTGGGCCAGCTCCGCCGGGTCCTGGCGAACCGTGATGGCATGCATGTCCACAACGCAATAAATGCATTCATGGGTCTGTTGCAGCCCCACGAAATTGCGAATAGCCCCCAGATAGTTCCCCAGATGCAGGTTTCCGGTGGGTTGAACCCCGGAGAAAACCCGGTTTGTTGGCTGTTCCATGCTTCTCACTTCCCCTTGTGTACAAACCACCGCTTTGGACCGCCCACCGCTTTTGCCCAAAGAGGAGGCCGGAGAAGGGTATGCGCCAGCGCCTCTTTTCATGCAATCCTAATTTACCCGCCTGTTTCTGGTGTCCCGGGACTTTGTTGGAAACCCGCGATAGTTGTTTATAATTATTCTAATCTATTGACACCTACCTCTAAACCCCATATATTGGAATTGTTCTAATTTACAGGAGCTTCCCATGAGCAAACCACCTCGCATGACCACCACCACCGGTGCCCCCGTTGGCGACAATCAAAACAGCCTGACCGCTGGCGCACGCGGCCCCCTCCTCATCCAGGACTGGCAGTTGATGGAGAAGCACGCCCACTTTAACCGGGAACGCCTGCCCGAGCGGGTGGTCCATGCAAAGGGCTCGGGCGCCTATGGAACCCTCACCATCACAAAAGATTTAAGCGCCTACACAAAAGCGAAAGTTCTGCAAAAAGGCACGGCGAGCGAATGCTTCATGCGGTTTTCAACCGTTGCCGGAGAGGCGGGCGCGGCGGACGCGGAACGCGACGTGCGCGGGTTCTCGCTCAAGGTCTACACGCAGGAAGGAAACTGGGACATTGTCGGCAACAATACGCCGGTGTTTTTTCTGCGCGACCCTTACAAGTTTCCCGATTTTATTCACACGCAGAAACGCGATCCGCGCACCAACCTGCGTAATCCCACCGCCATGTGGGACTATTGGTCGAAGTCGCCTGAGGCCATGCACCAGATCACGATCCTGTTTTCCGACCGGGGCCTGCCCACAAGCTATCGGCACATTAACGGCTATGGCTCCCACACGTTCTCTTTCATCAACGACAAGAACGAACGCTGCTGGGTGAAGTTCCACTTCAAAACGAAACAGGGCATCAAAACCCAGTCGGGGGACGATGCGGCACGCGCCATTGGCGATGATCGGGAAACCCATCAGCGCGATCTCTATGAGGCAATTGAGCGGGGAGATGCCCCGAAGTGGAAATTCTGTGTGCAGATTATGTCTGAGGAAGAAGCCGCCAAAACCTCCTACGATCCCTTTGATCTTACCAAAGTCTGGCCGCACGAAGACTTTCCTCTCATTGAGGCGGGCGAACTGGAGCTTAACCGCAACCCGGAAAACTATTTTGCCGAGGTGGAGCAGGCTGCCTTTTCGCCGGCCCATGTGGTGCCGGGCATCGGGCACAGTCCGGACAAGGTGTTGCAGTTCCGCATCGCGTCTTATGGCGACGCGCAACGCTACCGGCTGGGTGTCAACCATGTGAGCCTGCCCGTTAACCAGCCCCGCTGTCCTGTGCACTCTTACACGCGCGGGGGCGCCATGCGATTTGACGGCAATGGCGGCGGGTCGGTGAATTATGAACCCAATGGCTTTGACGGACCGGCTGAGGATGCCAGCGTGGTGGAGCCACCGCTCGCGCTCAATGGCGACGCGGCCCGATACAACCACCGGGACGGCAATGATGATTATGGTCAGGCAGGCGATCTGTTCCGGTTGATGAGCGCCGATGAACAGGGCCGGTTGATGGATGCCATTGCCGGTGCCATGGACAGTGTACCGCGCGCCATTCAGGACGCACAGATTGTCCACTTCCGCGCTGTTGACCCTGCCTATGGGGACGGCATCGCCAAACGGTTGGGCATTTCCTGAAGCTGATTGAGAGCGCGCGCTGTCACGCCCTTGTATATAGGGGCGCTGTCACGCCCTGTGCATGGCGCCTTTAAGCTCGCTCACTTTCGCCGCACCGGTGGCAAGGGCTGCCCCTGCAAACAGCAGCCCGCCGCCGCCGACAAGCAAGGTAAGCGCAAGGACACCTTCCAGGAAAGAACCCGTCAGCAAAGGGGCGCTAAGCTGGGCACCGCCCCACAGCCCCGTCCCCATAATGATGGCACTCAGGCAAAGGCGGGGCAGACGGGATTTCAACCGGGCATCAAACGTAAAATGCCCCAGTTGCACCAGGCGCACACCCAGGAGGCCCGCATTAATCCAGGCCGCCGCGGACGTTGCCAGGGCAATGCCCACATGGCCGATCCAGAAAAACAGGATCAGCGAGCCTGCAATGTTGACCGCGATCCCGATTGCGGCAAAACGCATGGGCGTCATCGTGTCTTCGCGCGCAAAGAAGCCTGGCGACAGAACCTTGATGAGCACGAAAGCCGGCAGGCCAAGGGCAAAGCCCGCAAGCGCCAGTCCTGCCCCATAAGTGTCGGCGGCGGTGAAGGCACCGCGCTCAAACAACACCTGAATGATCGGCCCCGGAATGACGGCAAGCGCAACGGCTGCGGGCAAGGTCAGCAACATGGCAAACTCAAAGGCGCGGTTCTGCGCATTTTCGGCACCGGCCTCATCGTCTCCCCGCAAACGCCTGGAGAGGTCCGGCAGCAGCACAATGCCAATGGCAATGCCCACCACGCCCAGTGGTAACTGATAAATCCGGTCCGCGTAATAGAGCAGCGAGACCGCGCCATCCTGGAGGCTCGCAATGATGGAGCCCACCAGCAGATTAAACTGGGTAATGCCGCCTGCAATGATGCCGGGGATGCCCAGCGTCACAAGGCGCTTCACGCCGGGTGTCATGCGGGGCAGACGCAGACGGAGGGAATAGCCAGCC
>CAZNLO010000144.1:0-4474 GCA_964573935.1 uncultured Parvibaculum sp.
TCAGGTCAGCGCGTCGGATGAAGGCTGTGAAGTCTTCTTCGCCAACACTTACTTCGATGCCAGAATCCTGGATCGCCGTAACCTTGCAGGTGATAGTCGCACCCTTCGTCAGACCACCAACAGACTCGAACGGATCGCCGTCAAGCTGTTTGATGCCAAGCGAGATACGTTCTTTTTCTGTATCTACGTCGAGCACAACCGCATTCACAACCTGCCCCTTAGTGTAATCCTGAAGGGCTTCTTCTCCCGACCGGTTCCAGTCGAGGTCCGACAGATGCACCATGCCATCGACTTCTTCGTCGAGACCAATGAACAGACCAAACTCGGTGATGTTCCTGATCTCGCCTTCGACTTTGGTACCCTGCGGGAAGCGCTCTGAGAATGCGGCCCATGGATTGTCCATGCACTGCTTGAGGCCAAGTGAAATACGGCGCTTAACCGGATCAACTTCCAGAACCTGCACTTCGACTTCCTGTGAAGTGGAAACGATTTTGCCAGGGTGGATGTTCTTCTTCGTCCAGCTCATTTCGGAAATGTGAACCAGACCTTCAACGCCGGGTTCAAGCTCAACAAACGCACCATAGTCGGTAATGTTCGTGACCCGGCCTGTGAAGCGCGCATCCAGCGGATACTTCGCTTCGACGCCGTCCCATGGGTCGGCCTCTAGCTGCTTCATGCCAAGGGAGATGCGTTGCGTTTCCGGGTTCACTTTGATGACCTGGATCTTCACCGTCTCGCCAATGGAGAGCACTTCGGTCGGGTGATTGACCCGGCGCCATGCAATGTCGGTGACGTGCAAAAGCCCGTCAACGCCGCCAAGGTCCACAAATGCGCCGTAATCGGTGATGTTTTTCACCACGCCGTCGCGAACATCGCCTTCTTTGAGCGTTTCGATCAGCTCAAGGCGCTGTTCTGCACGGGTTTCTTCCAGTACAGCCCGGCGGGACACAACAATGTTGCCCCGGCGTTTGTCCATTTTCAGGATCTGGAAAGGCTGTGGGATGTTGAGAAGCGGTGTCACATCGCGCACGGGGCGAATGTCCACCTGGCTGCCCGGCAGAAACGCCACGGCGCCATCAAGATCAACCGTGAAGCCGCCTTTGACGCGACCGAAAATGTGGCCTTCCACACGTCCGCCATCTTCGAAGGCAGTTTCGAGACGCACCCAGCTTTCTTCGCGCTTGGCTTTCTCGCGGCTGAGCACAGCTTCGCCCATGGCATTTTCGATCCGGTCGAGAAAGACCTCGACTTCGTCGCCGACGCTGAGCTCAGCGGGCTTGCCCGGTGTTGCAAATTCTTTGAGAGGGACGCGGCCTTCGGTTTTCAGACCGACATCGATGATGGCCAGGTCGTTTTCGATGGCAACGATTTTGCCTTTGACAACGGAGCCTTCAGCTCCTTCATTTGCCGCAAAGCTTTCTTCGAGAAGCGCGGCGAATTCATCGCGCGTGGGGTTGAGACTATCGACCAAAATTGGTTCTCCTAAAAGTCTTGTCTATTCCTGCCGACGGTTGGCTCCGGCGGTCTTGCTCACGGGTCATTAAAGCGCCCGTGCGCCTGATGGAAACAATGGTTCAAATGCCGACGGGTGGCCGCTTTGCCGGGCCGCCAAAAGGAGGTCATCCGCAGTCTTCCACAAAGCCCTGGAAACCGCTTAACTCCTTGACGTCTCGATAAACGCGACAGCAGCGTCGAACGCCGCTTCTATAGACAAATCGGACGTATCGAGCAAGTAGGCGTTCTTGGCAGGCCGCAGGGGAGACGCCGTCCTGCCGGTGTCCCGGGCATCCCGGGCGCGCACATCGTCCAGAACTTGTGTTTCTGAGAGGTCGGACCCCGATCCCTCGAGTTCCAGCCAGCGCCGGTGCGCCCGAACTTCTGGCCGTGCGGTGACGTAAATTTTAGCATCCGCATCGGGGCAGACAATTGTGCCAATGTCGCGTCCATCCAGGATCGCACCGGCCTGCCCCCCTGGAGGGTGAACGGCAAAATTGCGCTGAAAAGCCAGGATTTCTGCCCTTACGGGGGGCAGGGCGGCGACCAGAGACGCAGCCTCACTGACCTCAGTCGTGCGGATGGCCGTAAGGTCGATCTGCGCTGGGTCAAGGGTTTGGGCTGCCTGGAGCGCGGCTCTCTCATCGGTGGCTGAGGCCCCTGATGTAAGCACCGCATGGGCGACACCTCTGTAGAGCGCCCCGGTATCCAGGTAGGCGAAGCCAAAATGGGCTGCCAGAGCGCGTGCGAGTGTGCCCTTGCCTGCCGCCGCCGGGCCGTCCACGGCAATAATCATGTAGGGACCTCAGAACTCAGATTTGCGCCCAGTCCGCGCATGAGAGTCACGAAATCAGGGAAACTGGTGGCGATCATCCGGCCCTCGTCAATGGTGACCGGTGCCTCGGCTCCAAACCCTAAGATCAGGAACGCCATGGCAATCCGGTGATCCATATGGGTGATGACATGCCCACCGCCCGGAATACGTCCCCCGTCCGCGCCCTTGGTGTCTGAGCCAGTCCCAAGAATCGTCAGGCCATCGTCAAATTCCTCGACTTTGATCCCATTTACTCGGAGGCCCGCCACTGTGGCGGCAATCCGGTCACTTTCCTTGACGCGAAGCTCTGCTGCACCGCGCATGACGGTGGTTCCGTGGGCGTGGGCGGCCGCTACAGCCAGCACTGGGTATTCGTCGATCATCGAAGGCGCGCGCTCCAGCGGCACCTCGACCCCCTTCAGGGCGCTGGAGCGAACCCGCAGGTCGGCCACCGGCTCCCCGCTTTCGTCGCGCTGGTTCATCACCTCAATGTTGCCGCCCATCTCCATGAGCGTGGTGTAGAGCCCCGTGCGGTGGGGGTTCATCATGACACCGGTAATCGTGACATCAGAACCAGATGTGGTGAGGGCGGCCACCACGAGAAAGGCTGCGGACGAGGGGTCGGCGGGAACTGTGACACGGGTGGGCACCAGCTCGGCCTCTCCCGTAACCCTGACGATGGTGACGCCCTGGGGCCCGTGCTCGACACTCACCTCTGCCCCAAAGGCGCGCAACATGCGCTCCGTATGGTCGCGTGTGGGGTGCGGCTCGATAATGGTGGTTTGCCCGGGCGTATTGAGGCCTGCCAGCAGCACGGCGGACTTTACCTGGGCGGAAGCCATCGGCAGGGGATAGGTGATCGGCAGGGGCACGCTCGCGCCGGTCAGGGTCAGCGGGAGCCGCCCGCCCTCCCGCGCGTGGAACACGGCCCCCATTTCTGTCAGCGGTGTAATGATCCGGCCCATGGGGCGTGCGGAAAGTGAAGCATCTCCAACAAACGTTGCCGTAATCGGGTGACCGGCCACAAGCCCCATCACCAACCGGGCACCGGTGCCTGAATTACCAAACTCCAGGGCGCTTTCGGGCTCCCGCAGGCCCCCCGTGCCGACGCCGTACACGCTCCACGCCCTGTCGCCGGTGCGCTCGACCTGGGCACCAAGCGCGCGCATGGCGTGCGCGGTTGCCAGCACATCCTCGCCCTCCAGAAGCCCCGTGATACGTGTTTCACCAACGGCCAGGGCTCCAAAAATGAGCGCGCGGTGGGATATGGATTTGTCACCGGGAACAGTTACGGTGCCGGTGAGGGTATGGGAGGGAGAGGCTGTCAGGGTCATGGAACGAGGCTCATGGTGTTCGTGCGCCCGTCGTTTATTAAGCCACTTTGCCCAAAAAAAACGCTAGGTCAGCAAAATTAGTGCGATTAGGTTTTGACAGGCGGGCCGTATCGTGGCAATGGAAAATTTCAGCTTGTACAAATGGGGGAATATCCTTGGCTACTCAGGAATTAGGAACAAAGCGGGTGTGCGCCGAATGTGAGGCGAAGTTCTACGATTTGAAGAAAAACCCGACTGTTTGTCCCAGGTGCGGTCACGAGGAAGCAGTGGCCGCCGTCAGGGCAAAGCGCAAAAAACCAGTCGTAGCGCCGGTTGAGGTTCCGCAGGAAAAAGAACCGGCCGCGAAGAAATCTGAAGATGCTCAACCCTCTGAGGGTGAGGTGGCTCAGGAAGGGGATACCTCCCTCGATGAGCTGGCGGCAAAAGAAAAGGCGGCCGAGGGCAAGGATGATGAAGAGGATGAGCTCCTCGTTATCGAGGGTGAGGATGAAGATGAAGAAGATGATTTTCTGAAAGACGGCGAGGAAGACGACGATGTGTCGACCCTTGTTTCAGGGAGTGGTGGTAAGGAAGACGGTTAACCGGCTCTTGCGTATATATTTGCATTCGGGGTTTTGGGGTGATGTCGGCGCGTCTTTACATAACGGGTCCAAGTTTTGCTTGATCCACAAGCCGGACCGACCTAGTTTCCGGCACCCGGTCGGGGGGTGGCTTTATTCGCCCCCCCATTGTGTGCGCCGGTAACGTTCCCGCCTGGATGTCGGGGGCAGTTTGAAGAACGGTTAGGGGCCATAGCTCAGTTGGGAGAGCGCTTGCATGGCATGCAAGAGGT
>CAZNLO010000145.1:0-4344 GCA_964573935.1 uncultured Parvibaculum sp.
CGACACATTCCAACGGCGTCTTATATCCACCGTCGTCGCGCTTGTCGACAACCAGCACACCCTGCGCCTCGCGCAGAATATCGCGCGCCTGATCGTCCTCCATCGGATCTTCAAACTCAATATTCACCGCTTCGGAATGGCCGACAAACACAGGCACCCGCACGACCGTGGCCGTGACCTTGATCTTGGGGTCCAGTATCTTCTTGGTCTCGATCACCATCTTCCATTCTTCGGTCGTCTGGCCGTCTTCCATGAACTCTCCCCCGTGGGGGATCACGTTAAATGCGATCTGCTTGGGGTACACATGGGACTCAATCCCATCATTCACAAATATGGCGCGCGTCTGGTTGAACAGTTCGTCCATCCCATCCTTGCCCGTGCCGGACACGGACTGATATGTCGAAACGACAATCCGTTTGATCGTTGCAACATCGTGCAACGGCTTCAGAGCCACAAGAAGCTGCATCGTTGAGCAATTGGGATTGGCAATTATGTTTTTGCGCGAAAATATGTCGATCGCATCCGGGTTTACTTCCGGGATGAGCAGCGGCACATCCGGGTCCGTGCGCCACTTGGATGAATTGTCAATAACAACGCACCCAGCCGCCGCAATCTTGGGCGTCCATTGCCCGGACACATCTCCCCCCGCTGACATAAGACAAATGTCAGTCCCGGAAAAATCGAATTGCTCCAGCGCCTTTACCTTCAGGGTTTTGTCGCCATAGGAGACTTCCCGGCCCAGACTCTTGCGCGAAGCTAGGGCCACCACTTCGGTCGCCGGAAAGTTTCGTTCCGCAAGAATGTTGAGTAGTTCGTGGCCCACATTTCCCGTGGCCCCAACAATGGCAATCTTCAAACCCATCGGTCCATTCCTTCTGGAGTGACCACCCAACTAGCGGTCATCTCTGAGCAAGCTATCAGGTGGTGGTTACTTAATTTATTCGTTTGGTGAGGGTGGCAAGGATCGCATCGCCCATCTGCACAGTGCCCACCTGTTTCATACCGTCCTGCATAATGTCGCCCGTCCGGTATCTGCCCGCCAGCACATCTTCCACCGCACCCTCCAGCAGATCCGCATCACCCCCAAGATCGAAAGTATAACGAAGCGCCATCGCAAACGAGAGAACGGTTGCAATTGGATTGGCCATGCCCTTGCCGGTAATGTCGGGAGCTGACCCGTGTACGGGCTCATACATAGCACATGCTTTACCCTTCTCGTCTTTTGCACCGAGCGAGGCGGACGGCAACATACCGAGTGAACCCGTCAGCATCGCAGCCACGTCAGACAACATGTCACCGAACAGGTTATCGGTAACAATCACGTCGAACTGCTTGGGCTGCTTCACCAGTTGCATCCCGCAATTGTCGGCCAGCATATGCTCCAGTGTTACGTCGCCAAATTCAGCTTCGTGCAGCTTGACCATTTCCTCGTACCAGAAAACACCCGACTGCATGACATTGCGCTTCTCAACAGACATCACCCGGTTGCCGCGCTTGCGCGCCAGATCAAACGCCACCCGGCCAATCCGCTGGATTTCGTGTGTGTCATAGACTTGCGTATCATAGCCACGGCGTTCCCCATTGGGCAGATCATCAATGCCCTTGGGTTCGCCGAAATAGACCCCGCCGGTCAGCTCCCGCACGATCATAATGTCGAGCCCTTCAACCAGCTCTCGCTTCAGCGATGAGGCATCGGCCAGCGCCGGAAAACAGATAGCCGGCCGCAGGTTCGCAAACAGGCCAAGGTCCTTGCGCAAGCGCAAAAGCCCCGCCTCCGGCCGCACCTCGAACGGCACACCGTCCCACTTAGGACCGCCAACCGCTCCAAGCAGAACTGCATCAGCAGCCCTCGCCTTGGCCACCGTCTCGTCCGTTACCGCAACCCCGTGGGCATCATAACAACAGCCCCCCACAAGCTCATTTTCAACGGCGAAATCCAGGCCCCGGTTATCGTTGAACCAGTCAATGACGCGTTCCATCTCGCCCATCACTTCCGGGCCAATGCCATCACCGGCAACAATCAGAATATTCTTGGACATGGGAACAACGCACCTTGTGAACTGCGGGAACAGGGGGGTCAACGACCCGGGCACAACAGACACCCGCCATTTTTCCCCATTTATCAGGAAATCGCGAGCGTCTTAGCGCCTTTTGGGGGAAATGTCACCCTTTACCCCAAGTTTCTCCCGTTCCGGCCTGTCCCGCCCATCATGCTGTTTGGAGCCTATTGGAAGCCCTTGTTGATAGCACCGCTTTCAATCAACTCATCAAACAATGCCCCATCGTGCCCGGCAATCATCGTCACCTCCGGGTGATCGCTACGCAGTTGCTTCAACGCCAGGAGTTGAGCGAACACCGCATCCCGGTCTTCCTCCAGAACAAATTCAGAGACAAACCGGGGCCGCCCCATCCCTTCCTCTATATTTACCATATGCCAGGCAACATCGCCCACGAACAGAACCTCACGCCCGTCAGCCAGCTCCACAAACACCATCTGAGTGCCCGTCGTGTGTCCGGGCGACTTAATCAGCACAACACCCGGCGCGATGCTCAGGTACCGGTCATATTCAAGGGGCGAATAGGCATCAAAAATGCCGTCTGGAAATGCAATCGGCAGCATGAAATGCGGTTCATTGATCTGCTCAGGTGTCAGACGAAGCGCTGGCAGAAGATCAGCCAGATTGTCCGCCGCCACAAGTGTCCCGATGTGATCGTAATGCTCGTGGGTAACAACGATCTGCGAGGCCGAACTGAGCGCCTTCTCCAAGCGCCCAAAAGCGCCTGCGTCAAAAAAAACCGCCTCTGCTGTCTCTGCCTGCGCCGCATTCATCGCCACATCAATCACAATATGGCTGTCAGGGAACCGAACCTGATAGGCAGGCACTTCCATTTTCTGAGTGGACCAGTCGCCACCAATTATAATCCCGGCCAGGGGGGCTTCCAGCGTGGCGACAAGCTCCATATCAATAGCATCTGCCTTCGCACCTGAAATTTTGTCCGACAATATACGAAGCTCGGTCAGGCTAATCTCAAAGGGCGTCTCCGGTTGCCCCGGCTCCTGAAGAAAATACCAGTAGTAAACACCGCCGCCACCCACCGTTACGGTCAACACCAGTGTCAACAGCACCTTCAGAATTTTTGACAATTTATTCTCCCTACAAAATAGAAGGCGAACCACCATCCGCCCATGCCATACCAGCAGTAGAACATGGGAGGTACCGCCCACCCATCACGAATGTCACGAAGAAGCGCACGACACGCCTCAGCCCACCACTCCGGTAGGCCGGTCCTTCCCTAATGCCATCCAGGGCTTGGGCCCAGGGTCCACTTCATTCCCAGTCCACCAGGCCCGAGCGTGGCTTGGTGGACTTTTTCGGGAGAACGATATGACCATTTCTACAAAAACCAAGGTGCTCCGCGCGCCACGTCAAAACATCGGCACAGAAATCCGCGAGGCAAGATTACGCAAACGCCTCACCTTGCGGGAGCTATCAAAACGCGCAGTTGCCCCTCCACAATCTCGACCTCTATGAATTGGGGCGCGGCGAAATCACCCTCAAACATCTGGTAAAAATCAAGTTGGCTTTGGGAGTGACCCCCCACACCGCGTCATGGCTCCCGGAGCAGGTCCGGGATAACAACCGTTAAAAGGCACTCAGAGCCAGGACTGTTCGCTCCCGCGCTTCTTTTCAAAAGCGGTGATCTTGTCTTCCTTCTGAAGCGTCAGCCCCACATCGTCGAGACCTTCCAGCAGGCAGTGCTTGCGGAAAGCATCCACGTCGAAGGTGATCGTACCGCCGTCCGGGCCTTTGATTTCCTGGGACACAAGGTCCACCGAAACCGTCGCGTTGGCACCGCGCTCGGCGTCGTCCATCAGCTTGTCCACGTCAGCCTGCGGCAACCTGATCGGCAGAATGCCGTTCTTGAAACAGTTATTGTAAAAAATGTCGGCGAACGAAGTGGAGATAATCACCTTGATCCCGAAGTCCGCAAGCGCCCATGGCGCATGTTCGCGGCTCGACCCACAACCGAAATTATCGCCCGCCACCAAAATTTGCGCGTTGCGGTATTGCGGCTTGTTGAGCACGAAGTCGGGAATTTCTTCACCCTCAATCGTGAAACGCATTTCATCAAACAAGTTTTTGCCGAGCCCCGTGCGCTTGATGGTCTTCAGAAACTGCTTAGGGATAATCATATCCGTATCAACATTCAGGATCGGCAGCGGGGCAGCTACGCCATCAACTTTTTCAAACTTATCCATCTTCGCCTCTCCTCAGAACTTCCGCACATCGACAAAATGACCGGCAATGGCGGCAGCCGTTGCCATTTCCGGGCTCACCAGAT
>CAZNLO010000146.1:0-4250 GCA_964573935.1 uncultured Parvibaculum sp.
GTCTTGGCGTCAACCCGTTCCAGTTCGGAATGATCGGCTCAACCGACAGCCATACAGGCATTGCATCAGCCGAAGAACCAAACTTCTGGGGCAAAGTCGCGGTCGATTCAATACCTGAAAACAAACGCAGTGAGCCAGACGAAAACGGCTTCATTTCCGGCATCGATAACTTCAACGGCTGGAACATGTCGGCTCAGGGGCTCGCCGCCGTATGGGCCACACAGAACACCCGCGAAGGCATCTTCAACGCCTTCACCCGTAGGGAAGTCTATGCTACCACCGGACCCCGCATGGCCTTGCGTATGTTCGGCGGATGGAACTATGACGCGACCGCCGCTAACGCCGCCGATCTCGCAGATGTGGGATACGCCGGTGGCGTGCCAATGGGCGGCGACCTCACCAATGCACCAGATGGTCAAGTGTTCCAGCTTTTAATCCGCGCCACCAAAGACCCGATAGGAGCCAACCTCGACCGCGTTCAGGTCATCAAAGGCTGGCTCGACAGTGAAGGTACGACGCACGAACAGGTATTCGATGTTGCCTGGTCCGACAACAGAAGCCCCCGGGCAGACGGCAAACTTCCCGCCGTTGGCAACACCGTTGACCTTTCAACCGGGGCTTACACAAACGACATCGGATCGGCAGAACTTTCAACCCTGTGGAGCGACCCGACATTTAATGCCGCAGAAAGTGCCTTCTACTACGTGCGGGTATTGCAGATACCCACCGTCCGCCATTCACAACTGGATGCCGTCGCGCTGGGAATGGAGACCCCTTACGAAGGCCCTGCAACAATTCAGGAACGCGCCTACTCGTCACCCATCTGGTACAAGCCGTAAAGCGCAGAAAACGTCCCTCCACAGAGTTAACCCCTGACAATAGAGATGACAGAGACACCTGGATTTCATCTCGGGGAATTTATGCTATAGTCCCTCTGAGGATTGCTGGCCGGCCCTTTGTCATTGCAACGGGGGGCCTTATGAACATAGATACCAGGCTGGACGACACGACCAGACTGAACGACAGTGTAGGTGGTCAGGCAGCGCGCAAGCGGGGTCGCCCCGCACTGGACGGGTCGAAAAACCTCAAAAATCGCCGTGACGATATTATCAAGGCATCAACTCTTCTGTTTTTTCAGGAGGGTTATGCCGGAACCACACTTCGCTGTGTGGCGGCGAGAGCCGACGTCAATGTAGCGTTGATCCACTATTACTTCACCAGCAAGCAGGGCCTCTACCAGGAAGTCCTGAGCAACGCCTTCGCTGAAACCCTCACAGCCCTGCGAAAATACCAGCGGATTGCGCCTGCCCTCCCGCACCTTGTTCAGGTCATGGCGGCACCCCTACTCGCCCACCCGGCCCTCGCCCGCAGGTTTCTCTTTCCCGACGGCCCGGCAGAGGCTGTAACCACCCTCAGCGAGACCAGACATCGAATACGTGTCCACCTGTTGATGGTTCTCCAGAAAATGCAACGCACCGGCCTGGTGCGCAGGGATATGGACGCGGACCTTCTCACCTCAACATTTCTGGACCTCTGTTGGGGTCCCATACGACAATTGTATGAAAGAGAAAATGAGAGGAACGTGGACACGGAAGCAGAAACGGCGCGTCAAATTTCCCAGAATACGAAAGTCCTGGAAGTCGCCATACAACCACAGGCAACCAACGCGTTCTAGGAACTTTCAGGCCGCCACCCGCCCACGAAAAAGGGGGCTTCAAGAAGCCCCCTCTACCATTTGCCCAGAACAACCAACCCCGAACGGTCCATCCAGATCGCTCAATGAGGGGTTAGTACCCAACCCCACCATTATACGTCGTTGCACCGCGATAAGACACTTCTTCCTGTGCGTAACCGCTCGACGTGCGGGCAAGAAAGATTTCCGCAAACCGGGCATGGGACGCACGGTCGTTCCCTGCGAAGTAAGTATTACTCGCGGGACCACAGGCCAACCGGCCACCGTTTCCAAAGCGCAACGCCTGTCCATCCAGACATTCAATAACCTGGCCCATGGCATAATCGGCCCGTCCGGTACTGTCATCCACTTCGCCTATCGTGACCACCAGTGCGTCACCCATCTGACAGTACATCAGCTCGCCACTCCCCTTACTCACATTCACATGAGTTGAGTTTGATGCAAGGTAGGCAGCCTCCTCCAGCCCTTTCCCATCCAGACACACACCGCGCACTGCCCGACTGGAAACACGTTCCTCCTTAACAACAACCCGGAGCGGCCCAATGGTGATCGGCGCCCGGGCGGCGTTAACGATAGTGCCCCCGGCACCCCGGCGTTCCCGTCCAAACACACTATCACGCAGATTGTTTCCGCTCAGTCGACCACCCGCCTGTGAAGCTGCCACCGCTGCGCTAAGAGCATTGGCGTTGGCAGTAGCCTGGTTAGTGATGTCATTAACGATCGTGATATTATTGACGTTGTTGTTGACGTTGTTGTTCGTGTTGTTGTTGACGTTGTTATTGGTCACATCGACATCGACGTTCACATCAACGTCAACGTCAACGTCAACTTTTACATCAGCATCATCATCACCGTTGCATCCACAATCGTGCCATGCATCATCCCAGTCATCATGGCCACCATCGTCATAACCATCGTCATGGCCGCAGCCTCCTTCATCGCTACAGGCCTGCGCCTGATCGGCTGTAACCATCATAATCACCGTACCCGCTGCAAATGCAAACAGGCCGAGAAAAAGAAGTACATAAAGTCGTTTCATTTTGGCACTCCGAAGAGGTGTTATCGCCCTTTTTAGCGGGCTTTGGGGTTGGTTACCCGGAACATTGCAGGACCCGTGCCGTTTGCGCCGCGCTGTGATTGCTGCCTGAAACCAAAACCGGGCAGGCGCCTCCAGGCGTCCTTTTTCCAGATAGAAGAATCTCTCCTTCATTAACAATGCCACTTCAGGTGGTTGTCGCGTGTCCTCATAACCCATTGAAATTGCTTCTATTTTTATTTCATCATCATCTCCGGAAGCCACATATCAGCGGTGCCGTTAATTTTTGGCACGCTTTTCGCTGAGGAGAGGGCAATCGCACGTGGACTTAATCCAACCTGTATCAGAGCGGCACAGTCCAGACAGAATGACGGGCAGGACAACAAGAGCACCTCGCTCAATTGCCCCGAACATGGAACCCGAACTCGGAACCCGAACTTGGAAATTGAAGAATGACACATCAAACGGTACAGGCGCTGGTAAACTATTGGAACGATCTGCGAGGCAGCCGCCCTGCACCCCTACGCAGCGAGATTGAGCCTCGAGACCTGAAGAGAATACTCCCGCATGTATTCATCCTTGAGCGGAACGACCGGTGGACATACCGGTTCCGACTTGCCGGAACGGGTCTTTGCAATGTCTATGGCATGGAGTTCCGTCGTCATAACATGGCCGCTCTCTGGCAGGATGACAGCCAGCAGGAAATTCTGAAAGTTCTGAACGAGGTAACCGGCAAAGGAACCGTTGGCTTTATAGAGTACACCGCCGAAACACCCGACAACCGACAGGTAGCGATGGAGATGGTGTTTCTGCCTCTTGCACAAGACAATGGTGCAGTAACCCGCGTGTTGGGTGCCGCTGTCATTGTCGACGATCTACCATGGATTGGCGACCACATGCTCATCCGGCAATGGACCGATAGAGTGCGTCAGGTTGACCCGGAAAACCTGACCGTGGCACCGCCACTGGTCCATGCGGCTAGAAAAATCGCGAGTGCCTTACCTCCAAGACCCACTCCCGCACCCAGCCTGGGGACCCGGCGACGGAGTTCAACGGCGGAACGCCCCTACCTGCGGCTTGTTAAGGAAGAGCGTCTGGAGATTGACAAAGCAAAGTGACAGATCGTTTGTGTAAAGCATGTCATGGAGCAAGTCAGAACCCGGTACCAGACAACTCATACGCCCATACGGTCCAGGAGCGCTAACCTGCGACCTGTTTGGCTGGCTTGTCAGGAACAACGGCTCCCTTAACATTGCTAAGCTGGCAGGTGCCTGTATCAGCACCAGACAGATCAGCACCCGTTAGGTCAGCTTCGTCAAAGACAGCACCATCCAGTTTTGTCGCACTTAAATTGGCGCCCCGCAGCACGGCGCCTGAAAAATCACAGTAAGAAAGGTCTGCCCCGGAAAAGTCCGAACCCGTCAGAACTGCTGATCTGAAATTGGTTGGCCAGGTTCGCCCCCCGCCGCCCGCAAGAGGCTTCGCGGAACGGGCTGGGGAGGCCAGCGGGGCGGGGGGGGG
>CAZNLO010000147.1:0-4159 GCA_964573935.1 uncultured Parvibaculum sp.
CGGTAGTGGATTTCGCCAAGCGGGTCGCCATCGGTGCCGAAAGACTGGCAGTTGGCAGGCTCTACACCGTAGAGCGGGACGATCATTTCCAGGATGGCGCGTTCGATAACCGAACGCACACCAAGCTGAAGAGGTTCGTTGGCACGTTCGCCAGCGCCCAGGTTAAACGTGTTGCCGTTCAGGAAGTCGAATACGCCGGCGACAATCTCGCGGCCGATGATCTGCTTCTGATAAGAGACAACATGCACAACTTCCAGCGTGCGGCTGTCTACAAGGCGCAGGTCAAGACCAACATTCATAACTGCAAGGCGCATGGAGAAGCCGAGGCTGCCGCCGGTTGCATCAAGGTCGGAGAAGCCTGCTTCAATGCCGCCGCTGCGGATGTCGAAATTCAGTTCAGTGATGCCACCAACCAGATAATAGTCGCTGCCACGAATGGAACCTGCATGGATCTGGCGGAATGTATCGGGGTCTGCGTCGCCGATCAGGCGGTCGTTTGCATATTTCAGTTCCAGCTCGGCAATGGATGTATCAAAACGCTCCACCAGGCGAACACCGGCTTTTGAAAGACCGGAGATGGCCATAAGGGAAGCTCCCTGGGTCAGCTTGGCGCCGCCTTCGAGTTCAACCTTGCCGGTGTAATCCTTGATGTTGCCTACTGCGATGCGGGGGGCATTTGCGGTGCCGGTCATGCGGCTGCCGATGCAGCGCAGGGCGCTTGAGTAAGGTGTCTCATTATTGATTACAGGAGCTGTGCCAATAGGAGCCGTATAGCGTCCATCGCTACCTGCTGTCGGGCTGATGCACCCGGTTAGGGCAAGTCCAAGACCAAGCAGAAGCGCTGCCTTTTTAAGGCTGCTGGCGGTGATGTCGGTAGGTACTTTCGTCGAGAACACGGGCTGGACTCCACTTAAACTGTTTCGTTGTTGAGCAACTGGGTTGAGCTACTGAGTTGCAATCATTGTTCCAGATGCAGCCCGGTTGGTTTTGTTGTTCTGGGTCTGCGGAACGCTAATTGCGGCTTCAACGGATGCTGCCACTTGGCTTTCACCTGCATCAGCGCCGTTCTGCGGCGCAAATGCGTCGACCGGCAGGGCCGGAAGCGCCAATGCGGCTGTCAGAGCGAAGGCAATGCTCAGATGATGAAAGCGGGTTGTCATGGTCGTTAGTCTTTCCGTTGTAGTTGGTTTAGGGAGTTGCAACCGATGTGCCAGTTGCACCACCTCGCCAATGCGAGGGAAAAATGGCTTGTTCTATGGGCTTTTTTAGGGGCTCGTGGAAGGAAAGCGGGGCGTTTTGGCGCGCGCGCTGGTCCGGTGCGGTACGGTGGATACTAACGGGGGTGCCTGTCTGTCCCGGTCTGGCACACATGAGGCCCGGAAAGCAGCCATCTGAATTGATTGCTCGTCTGGAGGTGCCGGGCCACACTCGGGCGGGGCAAACATTAAGGAAGTGAGCGTGTGATATGGCTGTGCTGGAGTTCTATTTTGACTGTTCGAGCCCGTGGACTTATCTCTGTTTCAGCCGGATAGAAGCGCTGGCGGTCCGCACGGGCGCAGAAATCGTCTGGAAACCCATTCTTGTGGGTGGGGTCTTTAATGCGGTTAACGATCAGGTGTATGAAACCCGGGCGAACCCTCATCCGGTGAAGTCCCGCCATTACGTTAAGGACTTGCGGGACTGGGCGCGGTTTTGCGGGATAAAAATAGGCCAGCCGCCGGTTTTTCCGGTTCGGGCTGTTGATCCCATGCGGGGGGCGATTGTCGCCGGGGAGAAAGGGAAGCTGCCAGCGTTTGTATGGGCGACATTTGAAGCCTACTGGGGCGACCTCAAGGACATCTCTCAACCAGACATTCTTGGCGAGATATGCGACAAGGTGGGGCTGGACCGTGATTTTGTCGCGCGCCGGATAAAGGAAGACGATATCAAGGCGCAGCTTCGGCAGAATACGCAAGAGCTGATTGAGCGAGGCGGATTTGGTTCGCCCACCATGTTTGTTAATGGAGACGATATGTATTTCGGCAATGACCGTCTCCCCCTGCTAGAGGATGCTCTTAACCGTGGCTGAGACTGACCGAGATCCCCCGGCTTTTAACGTGCCCGCCGTCATTATCGGCCTCATCGGGGCGCTGGTGGGTGTTCACCTCATTATGAGTTTTCTAGACCCGGCGGAGCAGAACCGCATGGTTGCCTATTTTGCGTTGAGCCCCGCGCGCTATGCGCCGCAGCCGGATGGCACGTACCTTTTGCTCCCTGGTGGCCTGCTCAATGACCTGTTTGGTTTCGTCAGCTACATATTTCTACATGCAAACTGGACGCACCTGTTCTTTAACGCGATCTGGTTGCTGGCCTTCGGGTCTCCGGTTGCGCGCCGTTTTGGTGCCGTGCGGTTTTTGTTCTTCTTCTTGCTCTGCGGGATTATCGGGGCAATCGCTCATGTTGTCATTCATGCTGGCGAGTTTGCGTTTGTGGTGGGGGCATCTGGTGCTGTCAGCGGATTGATGGGGGGAGCGGCCCGCTTTGTCTTTCTTGCCGGTGGCCCTCTCGGGCTTATGACCGCGCGCGACCCCTCGTTGCCTGGCGCGCCGAATGCCCAGACGACGCTTTTTCGGTCGCTCACCGACCCGCGCACCCTCATCTTTGTAGGCGTATGGGTGGGGCTTAATTTTCTGTTTGGTCTTTCGGGTATCACCTTGTCGGGCGATACTGTGTCCATCGCGTGGGAGGCGCATTTGGGAGGGTTTGTCGCTGGGCTGCTGCTTTTCGGTCTGTTTGACCCTGTGCGTAAGTCGCCATCCGGTGGACCGGGCAATGTCGGATATGGAGAGTGGCGGGGGAAATGATCGCGGTTTTGTATTTTGTCAGTTGATTGGAGGCGGATAGCTCCTACATTTAAGGAGTGGCGCAGGTCACTGTGCCTCTCTTGACCTAACCATTGCTGGAGAGACCCTCATGAGCACTGCCTCAACATCTCCTGATACTGAGCCCAGTACCGATCCCAAAAGCTTTGAAACCGACGAGCGCGAGCCGTTGTGGCAACGTCTGCTCTTTATGGCGGGCTTCTGGTTCCTTGGGCATATTGCCTTTTCGCTGTCCATTCTGCTTGGTGCCGTACAGCTCATCGTTATGTTTCTTGGCGGTGGACGGAACGAAGAACTGGCAAAATTCAGTCGTCGCCTCATTACATATGTCTTTGAATGCCTGAGCTTTATCGTCTTTGACCGGGACGAAAAGCCATTTCCGTTCGGACCTTTTCCCGAGGCGGTAAAAGCTGACCCGGATGGCGTTTAGCGTTTTCAGGCGGTGTTTTTCTCAAGGGCTTCCCATGCCTTGTGCCCCTGGGGCGCCAGGAGGCCTTTGAGCGTTGCTTCTGCCAGAAGCTGGAAGTGCCTGTCAGCTTCTGCTTTCGTTTCGTGAAAGCCGGCCAGTTCGAGGCTCATGTGGCCGTGTACCGCAGCCCAGAGGATGGCAGCGATCTGCTCCGTTGTGATCCCGGGATTAAACAGGCCCCGATCCTGGCAGGCTTTAATGCAGTCGAATTGTGTGAGGTAGGCCCGTTGACGGGGTATGCCCCGGGCGACAGGTTCATCGTCTGATGATTGAGCCAGGGGGAGGGTCGCCGAAATCATCAGGGCATAATAAGCCGGGTGATCGAGTGCGAAACGGCGGTAGGCAGTGGCGAGGCTCGCAAGCCATTGCAGTGGGTCTTCGGGCCGGGGAGCCTTTTCCTGCATTGTTGCCATGCGCTTGAATATGTCTTCATACAGGGCGGCAAGGAGCCCTTCCTTTCCGCCGAAGGCGGTGTAAACCCCCATGGTTGAGATACCGAGGGTCGCAGCGAGCTTTCTCAATGAGAGTGCGCCGGGGCCTCCCCTGGTAAGCATTTCACTTGCGGCATCCAGCAATTTCTCTCGTTGTGCCTTTGCGGATGCGCGTCTGGGTTTAGGGGGGGTGTTCATTTCTGTTGTCGCCCAATGCAGGGATGTTCCGGTTCTTCGTTTGACCTGTTGTATAACACTGTTATTATTTTGGCAACTCGCAGACTGAGGAGACTTGCCATGTCGAAGCCATTTCCAAACGATCCCGTTTTGAAGAACAATTTTGCTCCCGTTCAAGCCGAATGTGATGCCCCGGACTTGATTGTCCACGGAGAAATTCC
>CAZNLO010000148.1:0-4076 GCA_964573935.1 uncultured Parvibaculum sp.
GCGGTCGCACCGTCGGATCAGGCGTCGTCGCTTCAATCATTGAGTAAGTGAGGGGCTCGGGCATTTTTGTATGAGATGCCCGGTTATTTGCCCTTGTGGGCATACGGTTTAGGAGTGTAGCTCAACTGGCAGAGCACCGGTCTCCAAAACCGGGGGTTGGGGGTTCGATTCCCTCCACTCCTGCCACTGATCGCAGTGGGCAGGGAATATGTATCGAGGGAGACCGGATTTACCGGTTTAACTCTTCAAACAGGATTTCATCGAAGAGGGACCATGGCTAAAACCAATCCACTTCAATTTGTGCAGCAAGTAAGGGCAGAGACGTCGAAGGTGACGTGGCCTACACGGCGCGAAACAATTGTGACAACTGTCATGGTCTTTATCATGGTCGTTGTTGCGGCTATTTTCTTTTTTTTGGCGGATCAAGTTCTAAGCATGGGGGTTACTTTCCTGCTTGGACTGGGTGATTAAGGGCGCAACGATTATGACGATGCGGTGGTACATCGTGCACGCTTACTCGAATTTCGAGAAGAAGGTCGCTGAGGCGATCCGTGAGCGTGCAGAGAGTGCAGGACTGAGTGACCTGGTTGAGGAAATTCTGGTGCCTGTTGAAGAGGTAATGGAGTTGCGTCGGGGGCGGAAGATCACCGCTGAGCGCAAGTTTTTCCCGGGCTATGTGCTCGTAAAAATGGAAATGACTGATGAGGCCTATCACCTCATCAAAGATACACCGAAAGTGACTGGATTTTTGGGCGCGAACAATACGCCGCAGCCTATCCGGCAGTCGGAAGTTGATGTGATCCTGCACCAGGTGCAGGAGGGTGTTGAGCGGCCTAAGCCCAGCATCATTTTTGAAATCGGAGAACAGGTGCGGGTGGCTGACGGTCCGTTTGCATCTTTCAACGGTATTGTTGAAGAAGTTGATGAAGAACGGACGCGGCTCAAAGTTGCCGTGTCCATTTTCGGTCGGGCTACACCGGTCGAGCTTGAGTATGGGCAGGTCGACAAGCTTTAGTTTGATGACCTGACCTGTGTTGTGTGTGGGAGGTAGCGTAATGCTGCCGGACCACTAACCCTTTAAAGTTTCCGGGCGTTGGCGTCTGGAAGGGGATATGAAAATGGCGAAAAAAATCCAAGGTTATCTGAAGCTTGAGGTGCCTGCAGGGGCGGCAAACCCTTCACCTCCTATTGGCCCGGCGCTGGGCCAGCGCGGACTTAACATTATGGAGTTCTGCAAGTCTTTCAATGCGAAGACCCAGAAGATGGAAAAGGGAATGCCCATTCCAACCATCATCACGATCTTTCAGGATAAGTCCTTCACGTTTGAAACGAAGACGCCGCCGGCTTCTTACTATTTGAAAAAAGCAGCGAACCTGAAGAAGGGCGGTACTGCGCCCGGTCGCGACGTTGCCGGCAAAGTAACAGTTGCCCAGTGTCGGGAAATTGCAGAATTGAAGATGATCGACCTCAACGCCAATGACCTGGATCAGGCGACGAAGATCATTATGGGATCAGCCCGGTCTATGGGCCTAGAGGTGGCGGAATAAATCATGGCAAAAGTAGCAAAGCGTACAGCCGCTGCCCGTGAAGGCATCGACGTGAAGAAAGTCTATCTGCTCGATGAGGCAGTAAAGATGGTCAAGGAACGGGCGACAGCGAAGTTCGACGAGACGATTGAGATTGCGATCAATCTTGGTGTTGATCCTCGCCATGCCGACCAGATGGTTCGTGGTGTGGTTGAACTGCCAAACGGGTCGGGGCGCACAGTGCGTGTTGCCGTGTTTGCAAAGGGCGACAAGGCTGATGAGGCACGTGCCGCCGGTGCGGATATTGTCGGTGACGAAGAGCTTGCGGCTGAAGTGCAGTCGGGCAAGATCGATTTCGACCGTTGCATAGCGACACCGGACATGATGCCACTGGTTGGCCGTCTGGGTAAGGTCCTTGGACCTCGCGGCATGATGCCGAACCCGAAGGTCGGTACCGTGACGCCGGATGTTGCTGCTGCCGTTAAGTCGGCGAAAGGTGGCGCTGTGGAATTTCGGGTTGAGAAGGCCGGTATCATTCATGCAGGTATTGGCAAGGCGAGTTTCAGCGAAGAACAGATCGCCGGAAATGTACGGGCTCTGATCGGCGCTATCCAAAAGGCAAAGCCAACGGGTGCCAAGGGTACTTTTGTAAAGAAGGTTGCGCTGAGTTCTTCCATGGGCCCTGGGGTCAAGATTGATATTGGAAGTATGAGCGAAACCTGAGGCGCTGGCGCGTTTGAGTGAACGCGGACGCTGTTGTGTTCTAAGAGGGGTCAGGTGGCTGGGGGTTTCAGCGATTTGGTTTGCGAGTGTTTCCTGGTCCGTTTCGATGGGCCGGGTGAGAACGGGCCGGTTTGTTTTCTGATTTTTGGAAAACTTTCGTCGCGTTTTCAACCTGTCCGAGACGGTAGGCGCCAAGCTCTGTTTTCAGGGTGCGGCTTAATGGGTTTTTCCCTACCTGCAATAGACGGTGGAGAGAGCAAATTGTGAAGCTTGCGCGTTTGCGCGGGCTTTTTGGTTGGTTCAAACCCGGGACAGGCATAAGAGCGCTGGTCGTGTAGTGCGCCGTCCTTTGGCATGTTACGCGAGCAGCATCTGCCAACGGTGGGCCGGAAATGTTTTCAGGTCTGCCCCCGAGGCGTCCGAGGGGTTCGGATGTATTGGAGAGAGTAAGTGAAAAGAGCCGAAAAAGAGGAACTTGTGACACACCTCAAGGGCGTTTTCTCAAACGCTGGTGTGGTTGTTGTTGCTCACTATTCCGGTCTAACGGTTGCACAGATGACTGTTCTGCGCTCCCGGATGTCGGAAGCGGGTGGCAACGTGAAGGTCACCAAGAACCGACTGGCCAAACTCGCTCTGGATGGTACCCCGGTGGCCGGCATCGCCGACCACTTTACGGGACCAACGGCAATTGCCTATTCGGATGATCCGGTTGCAGCCCCAAGAATTGCTGCAGCTTTCGCCAAGGAAAACGAGCAGTTCGTAATCCTGGGCGGTGCGATGGGCGAAACCCTGCTTGACGTTGATGGTGTGATGGCCTTGGCCGCACTGCCGTCTTTGGACGAGCTACGTGGAAAGCTGGTGGGTATTATTTCGACGCCTGCCACTCGTATCGCCGGTGTGCTTCAAGCACCCGCCGGTCAGCTTGCCCGTGTCATGGGAGCAAAAGCCGCACAGGGCGAGGCGGCATAAGCCGGTCCTCGCAACCCATGTTTGAACTGATTGTTATAGAGAGAATTGAAAATGGCTGATCTTGATAAAATCGTAGACGAACTGTCTGCCTTGACTGTTATGGAAGCTGCTGAGCTTTCCAAGCTTCTTGAAGAAAAGTGGGGCGTTTCTGCCGCTGCTCCAGTTGCTGTTGCAGCTGCTGGTGGTGAAGTCGCTGCTGTTGAAGAGAAAACTGAATTCTCAGTTGTTCTGACGTCATTTGGTGAAAAGAAAATCAATGTGATCAAGGAAGTGCGCGCGATGACAGGTCTTGGCCTGAAAGAAGCCAAAGAGTTGGTTGAATCTGCGCCGAAGGAAGTTAAGGGCGACGTGCCGAAGGCCGAAGCTGAAGAGCTTAAGAAGAAGCTCGAAGCAGCTGGCGCGAGCGTCGAACTTAAATAGTACGCGAATGGGAGTGGCCGTTTGGCCGCTCCCTCCAACCCCCGCCGGTGGGGTGTTGATGGGGACCTCCTCCCTGTTGAACCGGTATCCTATCTGAGGAAGGTCGCGAGGAATAAAGATGACGCAGTCATTCACTGGTCGTAAGAGGGTTCGCAAATCGTTTGGGAGTATTCCGCAGGTAGCGGAAATGCCAAACCTTATTGAGGTTCAGAAATTTTCTTACAAGCAGTTTCTTCAGGTTGATTGCCCCGAAGAGGGCCGTTTCGACCGGGGACTTCAGGCTGTTTTCAATTCCGTTTTCCCGATTAATGATTTCTCGGAAACGGCGATGCTCGAGTTCGTACGGTACGAATTTGAAAAGCCGAAGTACGATGTTGAAGAATGCCAACAGCGCGATATGACTTTTGCGGCACCGCTGAAAGTCACGCTGCGGTTGAT
>CAZNLO010000149.1:0-4042 GCA_964573935.1 uncultured Parvibaculum sp.
GGGACTTCAGGCCGTTTTTAACTCTGTTTTCCCGATCAATTATTTCTCGGAAACGGCGATGCTTGAGTTCGTGCGTTACGAATTTGAGAAGCCTAAATATGATGTAGAAGAATGCCAGCAGCGCGATATGACTTTCGCGGCACCGCTGAAAGTCACGCTGCGGTTGATTGTCTTTGAAGTGGATGAAGACACTGGCGCGAAGTCTGTTAAGGACATCAAGGAACAAGACGTTTACATGGGCGATATGCCGTTTATGACGACGAATGGCACGTTTGTTGTTAATGGCACGGAGCGCGTGATCGTTTCTCAGATGCATCGTAGCCCGGGCGTGTTTTTCGATCACGACAAGGGCAAAACGCATTCATCGGGCAAGCTGTTGTTTGCCGCACGCGTTATTCCCTATCGCGGTTCGTGGCTCGACTTTGAGTTTGATGCCAAGGATATTGTGCATGTGCGCATCGACCGTCGCCGGAAAGTTCCCGTAACGACCTTGCTCTATGCACTCGGACTGGATGGCGAGGAAATACTTGATACGTTTTACGGTCAGGTTGTCTACACGAAGACGAAGGATGGCTGGAAATACCCATTCCGCGCGGATCGCTATCGTGGCTATAAGCCCGAGTATGATTTCGTCAACGCAAAGAACGGCGAAGTTGTTGTTGAGGCCGGTCAGAAAATAACCCCTCGCCTGGCACGCAAGCTGGCAGAGGATGGTCTGAAAGACCTGCTTGTGCAGGATGTTGAGGTTATGGGCCGCTATATAGCCCAGGAACTGGTGAACCTGGAAACGGGAGAGATTTTCGCTGAAGCCGGAGAAGAAATTACCGAGGAGCTTCTCGATACTCTGGTTGAAGCCGGTGCTAAAGAGATTACGACTCTTGATATTGACCATGTGAACATCGGTGCCTTTATCCGCAACACGCTGGCTGTGGACAAGGCGACGAGCCGGGAACAGGCGCTTTACGATATTTATCGCGTGATGCGCCCTGGGGAGCCGCCGACTTTTGATACGGCTGATGCTTTGTTTCACAGTCTGTTCTTTGATCCTGACCGCTACGATCTGTCGGCTGTCGGTCGGGTGAAGATGAACATGCGCCTTAACCTTGATGCAGAAGACACTGTGCGGGTGCTGCGCAAAGAAGACATTATCGAAGTCATTCGGACCATTGTCGGTTTGCGCGATGGCCGGGGCGAGATCGACGATATTGATAACCTTGGAAACCGTCGCGTCCGTTCGGTTGGTGAGCTGATGGAAAATCAGTACCGTATCGGCCTGCTGCGGATGGAGCGGGCGATCAAGGAACGCATGAGTTCTGTCGATATTGATACGGTTATGCCGCATGATCTCATCAATGCGAAGCCTGTGGCCGCTGCGGTTCGTGAGTTCTTCGGGTCTTCCCAACTGTCGCAGTTTATGGACCAGACAAACCCGCTTTCTGAAATCACGCACAAGCGCCGGCTTTCGGCTCTTGGCCCAGGTGGATTGACACGGGAACGTGCCGGGTTTGAGGTGCGCGATGTGCATCCGACGCATTACGGTCGTATCTGTCCGATTGAAACGCCGGAAGGTCCAAATATTGGATTGATTAATTCGCTCGCGACTTTTGCGCGGGTGAACAAATACGGCTTTATCGAGAGTCCCTACCGGCGGGTGAATGAGGGCAAGGTTTCCGACGACATCGTTTATCTGTCTGCCATGGAGGAAGCCCGCTTCAGGGTGGCCCAGGCAAGTGTGGTTATTGGGTCCGATGGTAAGTTGCAGGGCGACCTTTTGAATTGCCGCATTGATGGTGATTTTGAGATGGTGCCACCTGAGCAGGTGGATCTGATGGATGTATCGCCAAAACAGATTGTCTCTGTTGCTGCGGCGCTTATTCCCTTTCTTGAAAATGATGATGCCAACCGCGCCCTGATGGGTTCAAACATGCAGCGTCAGGCTGTACCTCTGGTGCGGGCAGAGGCGCCGTTTGTTGGGACTGGCATGGAAGAGATTGTTGCGCGCGATAGTGGTGCTGCCATCACAGCGCGCCGGACAGGCGTTATCGACCAGGTTGACGCAACACGTATTGTGATCCGTGCGACGGAAGAGACTGACCCTGGAAAGCCCGGGGTTGATATCTACAATCTTCGGAAATTCCAACGATCGAACCAAAATACCTGCATTAACCAGCGTCCGCTTGTGCGGGTTGGTGACCGGGTGAGAGGGGGCGACATTATTGCTGACGGTCCGTCTACGGACCTTGGCGAGTTGGCCCTGGGGCGTAACGTGCTTGTCGCGTTCATGCCGTGGAATGGTTACAACTTCGAGGACTCAATTTTGATCTCGGAACGTATTGTGCGCGATGATGTGTTTACCTCTATTCACCTCGAAGAATTTGAAGTGATGGCACGGGACACCAAGCTTGGGCCGGAAGAGATTACACGCGACATTCCCAATGTCGGCGAGGAAGCGCTACGCAACCTTGACGAAGCAGGTATTGTCTATATTGGTGCCGAGGTTGGCCCGACAGATATTCTCGTTGGTAAAATAACACCGAAGGGTGAAAGCCCGATGACGCCGGAGGAAAAACTCCTTCGCGCCATCTTTGGTGAAAAAGCGTCCGATGTTCGCGATACCTCATTGCGCTTGCCCCCCGGTGTTACGGGTACGGTTGTGGAAGTCAGGGTGTTTAACCGGCACGGGGTCGACAAGGACGAGCGGGCCATGTCGATTGAGCGGGACGAAATTGAACGGCTTGCCAAGGACCGGGATGATGAGCTCGGCATTCTTGAGCGCAACGTGTATGGGCGCCTTCAGGAAATTCTTATCGGCAAGGAACTGGTTTCCGGACCTACGGGTGTTTCTGCCGGATCCAAGATCACCAAGGTGGATCTGGAAAGCCTGTCAAACGGTCAATGGTGGCAAATCGCTGTCGGCAACGAAAAGGCCATGGGCGAAATCGAAGCGCTCAAAAGACAGTATGATGAGTCTAAGGCCCATCTTGAAGCCCGGTTCGACGACAAGGTCGATAAGTTACAACGCGGCGACGAGCTTCTTCCTGGTGTCATGAAAATGGTCAAAGTCTTTGTTGCTGTGAAGCGGAAGCTTCAGCCGGGCGACAAGATGGCTGGCCGTCATGGCAACAAGGGGGTTATTTCCCGCATTGTGCCGATGGAAGATATGCCTCACCTGGATGATGGGACACCTGTTGATGTTGTGCTTAATCCACTTGGTGTGCCGAGCCGGATGAATGTCGGGCAAATTCTCGAAACCCACCTGGGCTGGGCGTCACATGGTATTGGCCGGAAGGTGAGCGAAGCACTGGAAATCTACCAGCGTGAGAACAGCACAGTGAAGCTGCGAGAGACCTTGGACGCCGTTTATGGTGACGATGAGACTTATCTCTCTCTCGATGAAGATGAGATGCTGGAGATGGCCGGTAATCTTCGTAACGGCGTACCGTTTGCTACGCCCGTCTTTGACGGGGCGCACGAGCCGGATATCGTTGACATGCTTAAGAAAGCGGGTCTTGGGATCAGCGGGCAGGTTACGCTTTTGGATGGCCGGACGGGCGAAACCTTCGACCGGGAGGTGACTGTTGGTTACATCTATATGCTGAAACTACATCACCTTGTGGACGATAAAATTCACGCGCGGTCCATCGGCCCCTACAGTCTTGTTACCCAGCAACCGCTGGGCGGGAAGGCACAGTTTGGCGGCCAGCGTTTCGGTGAAATGGAAGTGTGGGCGCTTGAAGCGTATGGCGCTGCCTACACGCTTCAGGAAATGCTGACTGTGAAGTCGGATGATGTGGCCGGGCGTACCAAGGTCTACGAAGCCATTGTCCGGGGCGATGATACGTTCGAGGCTGGTATTCCTGAGAGCTTTAACGTGCTCATCAAGGAGATGAGGTCTCTGGCTCTTAATGTTGAGCTTATTGACCGACCGGCAACGTGAGGTGAAAGGCGGGCATTAACTTGCCCGCCGGATGCTCTTTATGAGGGCAAAAGAATTTTAGTTGGGGGCGACGCTGGCAGGCCCTGCCGGTATCTCCAATAACCC
>CAZNLO010000150.1:0-4031 GCA_964573935.1 uncultured Parvibaculum sp.
CCCACGCCGAATTGATAATTTTATGCTCGTATGCCCTCTTTCTCCCGCCTAAACCCCGGTCCAAATAAACAACATTGTGCCAGCTAATGAAATTCCGTGTGATCTCTCCAGCGACTGCATGTGCGGCAGTCGCCTTTCTCGTTCTGCCCGCCCTCGCACAAGAAGAACAAAGCGCGCGCCCCTCCTCCCTCATCCAGGTGGACGCCGTAATCATCGAACCGTTTGAGCAGACGGCTCCCGTCATTGGCCGCCTGGTCAGCCGACAGTCGGGTGTTGTCGCCGCCCGTGTCGCCGGCGCCATAAGCCGAATGCATGTACAGGTGGGTGACCGCGTGGAAGAAGGAGACCTCCTCGCCGAAATCGTTGCAGATGGGCTGCAATGGGAGGTCCGCCGTGGCGAAGCTGCCCTCAAAAGAGCACAGGCCGAGCTTGCCATCCGTCAAAACGAGACGGAGCGTTTGCGCAGGCTCCGCAATTCCGCAGCTTTTCAGCAGGGACGGTACGACGACAAGCGGCTCGAAGTCGCGACTCTTGAAAGCAGCGTTACAGAGGCCAGGGCCGACCTGGCGCTTGCTGAAATTGACCTCGATTATGCAGGCATTCGAGCACCCTACAGGGGCACCGTTACTTTACGTTATACGGAGGCAGGCTCTTATGTCTCCTTGGGCGCGCCTGTGCTGGCTCTGGTGAATGACCAGGAGCTGGAGGTGGAGGCCGACGTACCTTCAGATCGCATGACAGGCCTGACCATTGGACGCAAAGTAACAGTGGAAATTGCCGACACGTCCACGACCGCCACCATTCGCGCCCTTGTTGCAGAAGAAAACCCCCTCACCCGAACCCGCGCTGTGCGCTTTACCCTTCAAGGGACGCCCCCCTCCTTTTTCACGCCCAATCAAACCGCCATCGTCCATATTCCAGTCGGCCAGCGCCGCGATGTCACAACAGTAAACAAGGACGCCATCGTCAACCGGTTGGGAGAGAGCGTCGTCTTTGTGATTGCCGACGGCACCGCGCAGATGCGACCCGTGAAACTCGGGGAGGCTGTGGGCAACCGCTTCATCGTCCTGGATGGTCTTACCGACGGAGAAAAAGTCGCGGTCAGAGGAAATGAACGTCTGCGCCCGGGGCAACCCGTCCGCATCGACGAGGGGACGTGACCCATGAATATAATCCGCACCTCCATTGAAAG
This sequence comes from uncultured Parvibaculum sp., assembly GCA_964573935.1. Classification (GTDB taxonomy): domain Bacteria; phylum Pseudomonadota; class Alphaproteobacteria; order Parvibaculales; family Parvibaculaceae; genus Mf105b01. The sequence goes on from CAZNLO010000150.1 coordinate 1,193, forward strand.
ACCGACTGCGGTCCTCGCAGGCGTTATTATCCTCCTGGTCTTTGGCTTCGTCGCTCTGCGCGCCATCCCCATCCAACTTATTCCAGATGTAAGAAAACCCATCCTCACCATTACGACGCAATGGCAGGGTGCCTCCCCTATCGAAATAGAGCGGGAAATCGTCAATCGCCAGGAAGAAAACCTCAAAGGCCTGGAAGGCGTCGTCCAGATGACAAGCCGGTCGCGCCCCGGGCGGGCGGACGTTTTTCTGGAATACGCCCTCGGCACAGACATGAACCGCGCCATGCTTCTGGCCTCCAATCGGCTGGACCAGATCGGCAATTATCCGGGCGAAGCAAGAGAGCCGGTCCTGCGCTCAGCCGGAACCGAAGACAATCCCATCACCTGGATTGTCCTCACCCGCCTGCCCGGCAACGAACGTCCCATGAACTCCTACGGCGACTTCGTGGAAGATGTCGTCCAGGAACGTCTTGAACGTGTTGCGGGGGTCAGTCGCGCAAACGTCTTTGGGGGAACCGAGCGGGAACTTCGGGTTGTCATACATCCCGACCGGCTCGCGCGCTACAGTCTGACGGTGCCCGACGTTCTCCGTCGGCTCCGTGCCGCCAATGCCTCCGTTTCCGCCGGTGAAGTCGAGGAAGGAAAACGCGCCTACCTTGTTAGAACCGATGGCACGCTTAAAACCGTCGATCAGGTGCGCAACGTTGTTTTGCGCACAGTCCGCGACGAGGCGTCCGGGCGCATTGGCAGGGTCATCATTGGCGATATCGCAACCGTTGAGTTTGGTTTCAAGCAGCGCAACGGCCAGTTCCGAAGTCTCGGTGGGGATGCAATGGCGGTAAACGCCGTTCGTGAAACCGGTGCCAATGTCATTACCACCATGATAGGCATCCGCGCGGCCATCGAGGAGATGAATGAATATGAGCTTCCCAATGCAGGCCTGAAGGCAACCCAGTCCTACGATGAAACGGTCTACATCCAGGCTGCCATTGATCTTGTCCGACAAAATATTCTGGTTGGCGGGAGCATGGCAATTATTGTCCTCCTCCTCTTCCTGCGTTCGTGGCGGGCAACAACAGTGGTCGCCCTGTCCATCCCGGTATCCATTATCGGTTCCTTTGTCGCGATGGCTGTGCTGGGTCGCTCGATCAACGTCATTTCGCTGGCCGGCATCGCCTTCGCCGTTGGCCTTGTTGTCGATGCCGCCATTGTGGTGCTGGAAAACATCTTCCGGCTGCAAGCAAAAGGGTATGACCGCAAGACCGCCGCCTATGAAGGCACGCGGCAAGTCTGGAGCGCAGTACTCGTTTCCGCCACCACCACAGCAGCGGTGTTTGCACCCATTCTCCTGATGCAAACCGAAGTCGGGCAATTGTTCCGCGATATTGCAGTGGCAATTTCCGTTGCGGTCGCCCTGTCCCTGCTTGTCGCCATCACGGTCATCCCCGCGCTAGCCGCCCAGCTTCTGCCACGCGACGGGCCGGACCAGGCTTTGTTTCAACTGCCCCGCATCGATGCTTTGGCGGCACGCTTTGTCAGAGGTGTTCTAAGTGCGGTTGCCTGGATGATCGAAACACTTAAGCGCAGCGGCACCGTCGTCGCCACCATCTGCGGCGTTGCAGCGCTCGGCACATATCTCTTTTTGCCGAAACTCGACTATCTTCCCGACGGCAATCAGGCATTCGTCTTTGGCTATATCAGCCCCCCTCCCGGGTACAATCTGGAGACAGCACTAGGCATCGCCGGACGGGTCGAAGACGCGACACGCCCCCTCTGGGCACCCCTCGCACCTGCCGATCGCGACCCCGATGACCGCCCTTGGATGCAGAATTTCTTCTTCTTTGCGTCCTCCAATTTCGCCTTTGTCGGCGCCTATCCAGAAGACCCCGACCGCGCACGGGAACTTCTGCCCATCATGAGCAGCGCGGTCAGAAAAGAACCCGGCACCTTTGGCTTCTTCTCGCAACGCTCCTTGTTCGGGCGCGGCGTTGGCGGTGGCAGACAGGTTAATTTCGTCATTACGGGTACCGACACCAATGACATTGTGGCAACAGCCAGACGCGCTGCCGAAAAAGTTGAGATGCTGTTACCCCGTTCTGATGGCCACCAGATGCGCCCCCAGCCCTCCCTTGAACTGGGATCGCCAGAGGTCCGTATCACGCCCAACCGTATCGCCTTAAGCGACAATGGGCTGTCTGCTGAAGAGCTTGGCATTACACTGGATGCATTCAATGACGGGCTGCGGGTTGATGAAATCACCGTCGATGGTCGCCGCATGGACCTTTCTCTCTATGGAAGTTTCACCCGGGCAAACCAGACCCAGAGCATCGAGAACCTGCCTGTCGTGACCCGTTCAGGCGTCATCCTGCCCGCACGCTCTCTCGCCGACATTGAAATCACCTCCGGCCCGTCAGAGATCAACCATCTGGAGCGCTTCCGGGTCATTACCCTCCAGGTCAAACCCGATGCACAAATGCCTTTGGAAGAAGCACTGGAAATTCTGGAAGGCGTGATCGACGACCTCGAACGCGAGGGCCTCCCCCCCACCGTGCGCTTGGGGTTGGGAGGGTCCGCAGACGAATTGGGTCAGGCATGGGGTGAACTGACCGTGAACCTGGCCCTGGCTCTTGTGATCGTCTACCTTGTTATGGCGGTATTGTTTGAGAGCTTTATCTACCCGCTCATCATCATGCTGTCCGTGCCTCTTGCCACGGCAGGCGGTGTCGCAGGTCTTGTGATCCTGAACCTCTTCACTTTCCAGGCGCTGGACATGTTGACCTTACTTGGCTTTGTCATCCTGATCGGCATTGTCGTCAACAACGCCATCCTGCTCGTGCAT
>CAZNLO010000151.1:0-3778 GCA_964573935.1 uncultured Parvibaculum sp.
CGGGCAGTTTAATGAGGCCGACGCGGGGGTCGAGGGCAGGGTAGGGAGGGCCGGAGATGACATCCACATGGTGCCCCAGTTCAACCAGCGCTTTGGAAATATGGCGCATGTAAACGCCCTGGCCGCCGGTTGTCGGATTGGAGCGGTAGCTGGGCAGAAGGATACGGAGCGGCCTGTCCCCTCTCAGAGGTGCAACGGTGCCGTGACTATTGCGGCTGCTGCGGTTCTGCTCATCGACGGGTTCTGCAACCGGAGCGAGGGCCTGGCTATCCAGTGCCTGCGACATTCGCCTCTCCTCTTGTTCTTTTTGTTCGCGGACCGCTTCTCAGGCACATCGTGTGGCGTGTGAGAGGATTTGCTCTTCTCATGCCTGATTGCGATGGCCGGTCGGCCCGGTCTTCTGTGATTGGTGAACGCCGGTCAGGCGGTATGGTTCCTCCATACAGCCTGACAGTTGCCCGGTGGCCGGGATCATACCCAAGGCATGGCGGTGCAACAAGCGTCTGGTAACAGAAATGTCAGTTGGCGAGTGTCTTGGTAAAGACTGCTTGGTTTAATACTGAAATTATTAGTTTATGGGGTGCGACGGCTTTCCTTCATCCTCTTGCGGTGGCGCGTCGGCAGGCCCGGACTGGTGATGGAAAATAGACCATCCCGCGCCTTCGCGGACAAAGAGGTTGGTTGCAACCAGCCATTCCTTATCGATTTTCTCATAGCAGGTGACAAGCCCGACGGGGCCTTCAGCCTGGGCAGCTACGCCGCCTGCGCCTATCAGGTGGGCTGTCGGGGCAGTGCATTCGATCATCGGGGGGCTGGGCCCCATAATAATTCGCCGCCAACTTTCCATGACTTCATCGCGCCCATGGAGCGGAGGCCATCCAGGATGCAGACAGGAGGCAGGTGCCGTGATGGACCAAAGGGCGTCCAGCATCTCCAGATCACGGTCTGCGACGGCCCGGTAGAAAGCGTCATTGGTAAACAGAAGGGTTTCTATTTCCCTCATGAGATCACTTTTCCGCTTCCAGCGACCAGCCGCCCTTGCGGGTGGCGACCCGCAAAGCCAGATAGAGGAGGAGGCCTACAGGTCCAAGCATTAATGTGAAAAAGAGACAGGGGGCAACCAGCCAGTGATTGATACCCCGGCGGACTGCATCGCGCGCTATCCAGGCCCCAACAAACAAATCGAATGCGATGTAATGAAGCCACCCTGCGAGAGCTACTTCGGGCACCTGAAATGCCGACATAATGCCGCCTAACGTTCCGACGTCGCCCTCTCCTGCGGTGAAGGCACCGGTTGCCATATAGAATGCGTATACAATACCGATCACGATGGGAAAGAGGGCGGAGTGAACGAGTGTCTGCGTTCCCTTCCAGTTTGGTGCAACGGCTAGCAACACCCAGAAGGGCATGATGCCGTAGGTGGCGATGAGGAATATTTGATCCGGGGTCATGGGGCCTTTTGTTTCTTTGCCTGCTGCGGTTCTTCACGCGGCTTTCATGGGACGATTCTGGTCTGCGGCAGGCGAGATGTCCAGGAGCGCGAACATCTCGTTGCGTTGTGGTCCGAGCCGGGGCACGTAGTAGGCCTTGTTGCGCTTTTTTCCGCGTGCCCAAATCCACATGATCTTGAGAAAATTGCGTGGTCTTTTGAGCCAGGCTTCCGGGTGGCTGAGCATGTGGAAGCCGTGCATGGCCTGGCGCAGGAGGGTGATGTCGGAGCGCAGGGCGATGGCTAGGGCATCATTGATAAAGCTTTTTATGAGGCGGGCCTTTAGGCCTGGTCTGTAGGAGGGGTCGAGTTCATGAGCAGCGCGGGTGATGGCGGCCTGGTCCTGTCTGCACATACTGTCGTAGTAGGGCCTGATCTCCCGGGTTACGGCTCCGTAGTAATGCAAAGCCTGTTTTACTGGTCCCTGTTCGGACACAAGCGCATCGGCGAGTGCGTGAGCCTCAACGGCGGCAAAGGAACAGCCGCGACCGTAAAGAGGGTTTGAGCGGATAAGGGTATCTCCCAAAGGATAAAAATTTAGAACGGCAGGTTTTGCGTCTTCGACCAGGTGCCGCCACTGGCTTTTGAGGTTGCCCATACCGAACACCCGCGAGGCGGGATCAACGCGGGTCTCTTCTATCCAGGGGGCGACGGCGGGTAGAGCACGGCAAATTGTGTCAAATACTTCCGGGTGGACAATTTTTGGCCGCAGCTCTTTTTCAATCTCGGGCACGGCAAGGGTGACCGAGAACCAGCCATTGTCTCCGGGGAAGATGCCGTACTTGATGTAGCCGAGGTCGGCTGCGCCCGGCACTTTTCCCCGCTCGGGTTCTTTCTGTCCCGGCTTCAGGCGGTAGTGGCGCGTGAAGTACACTATTCCGGCGTCTTGCGTTTCGGTTCGTACATTTACGTCTTGCGCTTTCAGCCAGTCGAAGCCGAGGGAATTTTTTCCGCCTGCATCAACAACCAGATCGGCTTTGAGGTCTTCGCTCCGGTTTTCTCTTTCGATGATGACACCTGTAATGTTCAGGGTGCCGTCCGGGGTTCGCTCATGCAGCAGGCCTTTCGCCCGTGCCCTGCTTATAAACTGCACGCCGGGAAGTTTTTCCACATAGCCGCGCATGATGAATTCCAAGGTCGTGCGGCGGCTGGTCAATATTGTAAGGTCTTCGTCTCCCGGGGCTGCTTTGTATGTGGCGCTGAGTGTTTTGGGGACGCCGTCCTCAAAATGCAACTCGCGGCACCCTGCCTCTCGCAGCTCCGAAAGCAGATCGGGATATTTGTCGCGGAGCAGTAAATAGAGACGTGCCAGGAAGGCATGACTGTGGCGCAGATGGCCGACGCCCCGGCGCTCCCACGTATCAAAAACAGTATCTGCCGAAGCATCTGGCGGGGGAGGGTCACGTTCGATCAGTGTCAGGGTGCGTCCGGGGGCGTTGAGAGCAAGGGCTGCATTCAGCCCGGCAAAGCCTGCTCCGATGATAAGAATGTTTTCCTGGCCCAAGTCAGTCTCCGAAATTGCTCACCGAATGGATACGAGAGAACTAAATCCTATAAATAGACTCAGGTCTATTAAAATATCCACTTGAAGCCGGGAGCTTTGGTCTAATCAAGGCGATACGCGGCAATGGCAAGGCAGAGCCAGCCGATGAGAAAGGCGATGCCGCCCATTGGGGTGATGAGAACCAGCGACCGGCTGCCGGTCAGCCCAAGATAGTAGAGTGACCCGGAGAAGAGCAGAATGCCGATGCTGAACCCCCAACCGGCGGCTGTTGTGAGGGATGTCGGCGTGTAGGCGGCTACTGCCGCTACGGCCAGCAATGCCAGTGCATGATACATGTGATACTGAGCGCCGGTTTCAAAAGCAGAGAGTTGCGCTGCGTCGACGCGTACTTTTAATCCATGGGCGGCAAACGCGCCGAAGGCGACAGCGAGAAAGCCATTTGCTGCGCCCAACAGAAGCCAGATTTTCATTTTTTACGATCCTCCCGTGTTGTCGTGTGTCTCTCGGGAACCTTGAGAACGGCGTTGGGGTCAGGCAGGTGATTTGAGGGGAGTTGCACTTAACGGTTCCTTTTCAAACAAAGGCAAGACCATTTTAAGAAGAGGGGGGATGATGAGAAGTGTCAGCACTGCCGACAGCATCAGTCCGCCGATCACCACGGTTCCCAGGCCGCGATAGAGTTCAGACCCGGCACCGGGGAAAAGCACCAGAGGTGCCATGCCGAAAATGCTGGTGAGTGTGGACATGAAGATGGGGCGAACGCGGTTTTTGACCGCGCCGGACAC
>CAZNLO010000152.1:0-2464 GCA_964573935.1 uncultured Parvibaculum sp.
AGAGCGCCGTGCCGCAACGTCGGTGGTACCGCTTCTTGAAAAATATGATCTGGTTCCCAGGGATGAATCGGAACTCAAAACACGGGGAGAGGGTTATGTAGGGCGTCATGCATCGCTCAACTGGTTCGAGTTTATGACGTACATAGTGAACCGCTACCCTGGCTATCTTGAAGATTTCACAACGCTCGAGAGAATGGCCCCTGAAGAAGACCTGTATGCTCTGAATAATCTGACGGTTCATGAAGTGGCGGCAATCGAATTTGCAAAACGAGAGTTGGCAGGAGATCCGGATAGCTTGGCGCCCCTGTACGATTATCTTGATCCAGGCAGATAAAGAAATTTTGTGCCATTTTGGACCCGTCGGCAAGTTAAGCCGACAAAGGGGGCTTATGGCACCTTGAAGAACGCGATACGCGATGCGGGTATGGAGCAAGACTCCGATGCGTACAACCGCCGCGAGGTGACGCTAGCCGAAATCGGCAGTTAGAATTGTTGGAGACTTAGAACCATTAAGGAGGGGGAAGTTCATGCAATTTGGGAGCAAGACGGCACCCCAGCATACAAGCTGGGGAGATATGTTGGATGTCTGGCGGGCTGCTGACGAGGTTGAGCTCTTTGAAACGGCCTGGAACTTTGACCATTTCTACCCGCTTCTGGGGGATAAGAACGGGCCCTGTCTGGAGGCTTGGGTCACCCTGTCGGCTTTGGCTCAGGCGACTTCTCGCATCCGGATCGGCTGCATGGTGAATGGGACTCCTTATCGCCACCCCGCGTTGGTCGCCAATATGGCCGCTTCGCTGGACATTGTTTCTGGCGGCCGCTTGGAATTAGGGTTGGGTGCCGGCTGGAATGAACAGGAGACCGAAGCCTACGGCATCGACCTTCTTCCCATGGGCCAACGGATGGATCGCTTCGAAGAAGCGGTGGAGGTGATTGACAGTCTGCTCTCTCATGAACTCACGACATTCCAGGGGAAATATTTTCAACTGGAGCAAGCCCGTTGTGAGCCCAAAGGCCCCCAGCAGCCCAGGCTACCTATTGTGATTGGCGGGGGTGGCGAAAAGCGGACTCTGCGAATTGCTGCCAAATTTGCACAGCACTGGAATCTTTCCTTCGCGACGCCAGAGGTATTTCGTAAAAAGAATGAGATTCTGTTGGCCCACTGTGAATCAGTGGGTCGAGACTCCTCTCTGATTATGCGCTCGGTGCAAATCGCATCGACGCCAGATCAGGACCCGGCTGAAGTCGCGGACAATGCGGCCGCGCTGTTCGCAGTGGGTGTGGATCAGGTGATTTTTACGTTGCGCACCCCCTATCGCGTCGAGCGAGTGACAGCTCTGGCGAAATCCCTCGAGGCGATCACTTCGTGAAGCCAGTGGTTGTGAAGTGAGGTAGAAGGGAAGCGTTGGTGGGCGCGCTAGATCGTATCGAAATATAGAATCAGGATTTCGACTTCCTCGTCGGTAAGGCCTGTATTGGGCATCATGGTGCCAGTCTTTATAGATTTAGGATTCTTCAGCCATGCTTTCAGGTTCTTTGGGTTGTTTTCCAGAACGTCCCCGACAATGCGCTTTCGCTCATGCAAGCCCTTTAGAGACGGCCCGGCTTTGCCGTAGGCGCCTTCAACACCCGGAATAACATGGCAGGCGCCACACGCTTTGGCTTGCAAGAGCGCTTTGGCCTCGGGTGATGCGATCGCACTCCCGATCACCCCTTCCATGCTGAGGACAAGAAGTACCAGTGCGATGCTGACCAAGGGCGCGGACGCCCTTCGCTGTCTTTGAGAGGGGGTGCTTGGACGGGAGAGGAGGCAAAAAGTCACGGGAATATTCGTAAATCAGAGATTCTTAATTAAGGTTCGTTTTTCGTTTTGAAACTAAGCAGCACAACCCAGAGACATTGTTCAGCAAAGCGGAAGAGGCCTGGCCGCCCGCAGGCGGCCAGGAACCTGCCCGGTTAAATATGATTTAGGGAACGATCTTGTACACCGTATCGCGAGAGCCGAATGGACCCATGGATTCGGATGTCAAGGCGTACACATTGCCCTTCAGATCCTGAAGGACAGCCAGCACGTGGGTCACGAAATCATGATTGGTCACGTGGGCACGTTCAAGCGCCCACGTTCCGCCATCATTGGTTGCCACGTAGAGTCTGCCGCTCTTGCCGCCGAAGCTCATGCTCCAGTCCCCATAGAAATACTTGCCCTGCCATGACTCATGGCTGCCGCGGTAGACAGCACCGCCTTGCACATTCACACCGAAGCAGTTCTTGCCGCCGAACTTGTTGCAGTGATTGTACTCAATGATAGGGGCGATCATGCCGGCGCTATCGCAGAAGTCTAGGTGGTCATTCGGATTCAGGTAGTCGAAGCAATGGTTCGCTTCCATTACCCGCCAGCCGTAGTTACCGCCACTGGTAACGATGTCCACTTCCTCGTAACTGTTCTGTTGAACGTCGGCCACGA
>CAZNLO010000152.1:2564-3686 GCA_964573935.1 uncultured Parvibaculum sp.
CCACTGGTAACGATGTCCACTTCCTCGTAACTGTTCTGTTGAACGTCGGCCACGAAGAGTTGGTGGTCGCCGCCGGTGTCGAAGTTCATCTTCCAAGGGTTCCGAAAACCATATGCGAAGATCTCGCCCCGAGCGCCTTTCTGTTTCACAAACGGATTGTCCGCTGGAATCCCATACTCAAGACCATCACCCTTTGAATTGACGTCGATTCGCAGGATCTTGCCTAAAAGGTTGCTTAAGACCTGCCCGTTACCTTTCTTTCGATCATGGCCCCAACCCCAGTCATCAGCGTATCCGCCATCGCCAAGGGCGATGTATAGATACCCGTCTGGGCCAAATACCATCGCACCACCGTTGTGATTGAATTGCGGCTGTTCAATCATCATCAGTACGCGTTCGGAACCGGCATCGGCAACATTGGGATTCTCAGATACTTTGAACTCGGAAATGTAGGTGGTGTGATTACCGAAAATCTCGTGGCGTAAGCCTTCTTTCTCTCGCACAATGTCCCTACTGGAATGGACATAGAACTTGCCGTTGCTCTTGTAATCTGGATGAAACGCCAACGCCAGCGTGCCCCGCTCATCGAAGCGAACGTAATGGTTAATGATCTTGGCTCTCAGGTCGAGAAACGGTTTTGATAGCACTGTACCGTCGGCGTTCACCACGGCAATCGCGCCCGTCTGCTGCGTGATGAAAATCCGCCCAGTCCCATCGGGCACTTCCTTGAGGTCAACTGGAGACTGTAGGCCGGTTGCGAAAGCCTTGACCTTGACATCTAAGGCCGCCACAGGACTGGATAGAAAAGCCAAAGCGACGGCTGTCATTACAGTAAATATTTGGAATTTACGCATGATATGCCTCCTCAGGTTACGGTTGTTGTAATTAGGTAGAACTTTAGTAATTCAGGGAATTAGCAGGCTAAAGTCAAACGACAATGCCTTTAAGGGCCATTATAGGATAGAAACAACGAACTGCGAGCATTTCTCAATATCTGGATCTGGCCGATATCAAAAAAATTTAATGGCGTGATCCTATAGCGATAATCAACTTTGGTAAACAGATTACCGAGTACAAATTTAATCAGGGCCGTCGGATTGAACCATACCCGATCGGGCGAAT
>CAZNLO010000153.1:0-3657 GCA_964573935.1 uncultured Parvibaculum sp.
GGCGGATGCCATGAGGCGCGAAAGACAGGTCGGTGCGCGCACCAAATTCTGCCAACGCATCTGACAATTTTGTTTCAGTGTTTTTTGCACGCTGTACACAGGCTTTCAGCGCGGCCTGTATCTCCGGGTCCCGGACGCGATCAATCTCACTCTCGTTCAAGTCCACGAGAGGCTTGCGCGAGACGAGGTTTCCTTCGCCTTCCTTTTGATTTTTGATGAGGCCGTAAGCGCTCGCCTCGTGCAGCTTCCCTTCACGCCCGTGCTCCGGCTTGTGGGAAACGACCATCGACTTGAGCGCATCCTCCAATCGCCCGCGAAAACCCTCCCAGGGGTCAGGCACAGCTATTCTTTGACGCTCGCCATCAAATGCATCCGACATGCGTTTCAAAAGGCCACGGTCCGTCAAGCAAATCACCAGCGCATCAATCGCGTGGTGGCGGTGGTCCGCACGATTTTTGGCCTTCGTGAATTTGTGATCGGGCAGGAGCGTGTTGAGGCCCCACTTTGCCCGGATCATCGCCGTCAGGCGCCCTGGCGTCACCCAGACCCCATTTGGGCCTGTGATGCAGGAAAGATATTCACGGGTCAGCCGCGCCAGCCAGCTTGTTTCCATCAACTGGCGGGCCTGAAACCCGCCCACCTTGTCGAAACGCTCCAACGCGCCTGGTTCAAACCGCCAGCGCTTGTTCTTCGGCAGGTTGGCGGCGCAGGCAGCGATCCCGCGCCAATCATACTGGCGACCGTTCATGTTGGGAGAGTGTCCGAACGCCTCATGTGGTGTTTGCTTTCGCTTCGCGCGGTTGGCATCGCGCATGCAAATTGTTTTGTTGGCCGCACTGTCATCCCAGCAGGCCTGGAAGGGAATGATATGATCTATTTCAACTTCTGCCGAGAAAAGCCGTTTGATTGAAATGACCTCACCTGTATAGGGGCAGCGTCGGTCCAGACTGTCCTTTTCATTCAGCTCCTCCCACAGACGCATACGCAGAAGGTTGTCGTGGTTAACCCGATGCCCCTCCGCTTCGATCTTTTCGCGGCGATGGTCGTTTTTCCTCTGATTGACCTTTTGCTCTTTTTCTATCTCGTCTTTGCGTTTCTTTGAATTTTTCAGATCGCGTGCCAGCTCGACAACGATCTGCTCCGGGGCCCCGTATTTTTTTATAAGCGCGTTCACAACCCGGCGTATCTGGCCAAGACCAATATGTACCGTCGGGTTCGGGAAGCGCCCCCAGCGGTTCTCCGGTCTGTCACGTGGATCGCCCGTGCCCACGACCTGGTCTTGCAACCATTCGCCATAGTAGGGCAGATAATCCAATATCTCCCCCGTTGGTCCCTTGGCGTGGTCGTACCCGGCTGCTTCAGCCGCATCGTGATACCGGAGCCCGTCTTCCATGTGAGGGAGGATGGCCGAAATGGCCCGGTGCCCCAGCCGACCGTACCCATCAGGCAACGGGGCATCGGCAATTTGTTCCGCAAGCTCCCTGTCCACACCCGTCTCAAACATCAGCCATTCGGCGAGGGCATCTTCGTCTTGTTCCGATAACAGACGTTCGACGATCTCTATTTGTCGTTCCAGCGGAAGGCCGCGCCATGTTTTTCCAAACAGCTTCTTCGCCCCCAGGCGCTTGGCGGTCTGATCCCCCAACAACTCCTTGCGCCGTTCGCTTTCCAGATTAAAGTGTGCACCCGCAGGCAGCTTGAGCAATTTGCGCATCTTGTCGAATGTCACGGTGTTCGACTGAAGAAGCGCCAGCGCAATCGTGTCACCTTCTTCTTTCGTCAGATCACGCGGGCTGCTGCCGGTTTCCCCCACCATCAGGTTGCGCACTTCCTGCCAGATGCGAGAACGTTGACTGAGCGGGTGCGCCTTCGCGAGACGAAACCCGTCAGCGTCGCCGGGGCTTGTGGCCGGGTCCAGTGTACACTTGCCAATCGGCGGCGATTTCAGCGGCCGCTGAAAAAAGATGATCTCAAACAGCTCTTCGTGCATCGCGACCGTCAGCTGCGGGTGATATTTTGACTGCTCGCCCCAGATCGCCCCAAATTCATCCGCAAGCAGATCACGGGTTGGGTAGAAGTCGTACGTTGCCTTGTTGCCGGAACTCGTGTTGCGAACCCGTACGCCCTCCCGCTCCTGATGCATCCCGTTCAGGAAGACGCCCAGTGTTTTCGCGTTCGCCTCCACCATTGCGTCGCGCAACCGACTGGAGGCTTCTTTGATCGCACCCTTTTCGTCGTTTGCGCCGTCAGACTTTCGATTGGATTTGAAACCACGGCGTTGATTGAGGTGAAACAGAGCGCGGCCCAGGTGATGAAGCGGCAGCTTTTCAGCCACAGCCCGGGCGCGGAGATCATAGGGATCAAGATCAAGCAGCGCCTTTCGAGCAGTCTCATCCTCGGGCATGAGACTGCCCTCAATCATCGCACTCATCAAAGCGCCGCGTCGCTCCAGATATCGGTCCCGGTTTCGGCGCTGCCCACGGGCCATACGTCGCTCTGCCGCGTTGGAGGCTTTCTTGTCATTGGTCATGCCGTCTGGGAAAATACGCACCCCGCCGGGGCCAAGGCCTATTGGCTCACCTGCCTCATCGAGCCAGACCATGAACCAGCCGAGAGAATTGGTCCCTACATCAAGACCTAAGCGGTATTTTGGGCACCCCGCCATTTGACGCTCCACATTTTTCTTGACCTTCTTGCAACGTTATATGAAACTTTGAATGTAGTCACTGGAAGTCACGCCAAAGATTTAGCGGTCTGGTGAGTGAGGGCTTTCCGTTAACAAGTGAATACACAAAATGGGGTGTGCTTCGGCGCACCCCTTCCTTGTTTGTGCCCCCGAGATTGGTAACACGGGGGGCTTTCGATACATGGGCAGGGTACCGGCGGTTGTGGCTGACGTAAATGGTTCGTTTTGCACTGGGCGGCTATTTGTGTTGAAAGTCGGCCTTTGAGGCCGCAAAGCGGGCTGAAAGGTCTTGCCGAGCTCTAGCGGTGTGATTGGTGGAGGGGTCAAGCCCGCCCGCAGGGCGCGCCAGCTTGGGCTTGACGCCTGAGCCAAGCAGGCCGCACTACTTTTGACGTTGAAAATCCCAATAGTTCCGCGTCCCAAGGCAGCACAATGAGCGCTTCTTCTCATATGCCAAGTGATTCGTTCTGCAGATTTCGCCGAAATCCGTTCGCATCTGGGCGAACCAAGGTGCCAGTCGGGCGCGCGCACCGAAATTAATTTCGGTGCTGATTGGGCTTGCCGGACCCGACCCGTCCCCGACGTCCAGAACCGGTTCCGGGGTTTTCCGGTCGGGTTCCGACCCAAATTCGACATTCTTGAATTTCCGCAGTTTTCAGCCAAAGGACCCGACCCCCTCCCCGGGGGAGGTCGGGTCCGTCCCCGGGTACCGGTCGGTTCCTGATGCCGGAATTCTGGAAGGGGGGCAACAGCAAATAATCTGTGAGGTGTACCCGACCCCCCAAAAACAGGGGGTCGGGTACAGTTGGACAATCGGATTTTTTTCTTCGCATCATTGGTCACAAACTCAATCTGTAGACGAATGAAACGAAGACATGACAAACCTTAAACTCCCCCAACTATTGCTGTCAGGACCGGACAGCCTCTATGTGAGCTACTATCTCGACCTTGAGACGAGCGATCTTGATTTT
>CAZNLO010000154.1:0-3657 GCA_964573935.1 uncultured Parvibaculum sp.
CAAATCGTTGGGTAATGGTGGCGCGCAGGATCGGGCCGCTGATGGAAATATCCACGTCGGTGGCGAGCAACGGGGCTTCCAGAAATTGACCTTCCTGTTGGGCTTGCAACAAAAGCCCACCGCTGGTCATTTCGGCAGGTTGGACGAACCGGACAAACGGGTTGGCATCCGCTTTGGGTGCGGGTGCAGCTTGTAGCGATGACAGGCCGAATAGCAGAGTGACAAACATCAGAAACGCCTGCCCCAGCCAGACCAGCATCAATGTCCGCGGCGGGCGCAAGCTACCGGGGGCATGGATATCCTGCTTCAGGGCGGTGTTGAATTCGATCAGGTTTGCTGATGCGTCCGGCATGGTCATGGTCCCAATTCATCTGGCTGGCATCTCTGTTGTGCCAGTGAATATGAAGAGGGCAATACGGCATGGGTGAGCCGTGAATAGGGAATTCCCGGTGCGATTTCTTGACCAAATTAAGGCAGAGACAACATCGTAACGTGCCAAATAGTCGGTGGTTAGATTTACTGGATGCCGTCATCATTGTCGCCGATATCTGCGTTCCTGGTCGCGACCAGACATTATCGTGTTGCGTAATTCGTCTGCCGGACCGGAGGTGAGGTAGATGTAGCCATAAAACCGGGGACTCAACTACACCCGCGCCGCAGAGGCGGCAGGAAGCGCGTTGGGCACCCGAAGGCCATGGAGATGTCCGATGGACCAAACCAATGTTGGAGCCTGAACTTTGTCAGCGATGTATTCACAGACGGCAGGCGGTTTCGTATTTTGACAATCGTTTCGGACAACGGCACCGCGTTCACCAGCATGGCGATCCTCAAACGGGCGCAAGATACAGGTGTCGATTGGTCTTGGAAAATTTTGCGCAATTGATAATCTGGTTTTATGAGATTTGCAAACCTGAAACATCCAAACCACAAAAGGCGTTGGCAGAGCCTGCTGTGGTGGCTGGTCCTCACAATATCGAGCCTTGTCGCGCTGGCAGTGGTGCAACTGAGCCTTCAGCTCGACGAACTGGACCGCGAAAGCAACGAACTTCACCGTCTTGCTTCGCAACGGGTTGGTCAGCATGACGCGCATCTTACAGCATTGTCGGCCATTGCCATTGCTAGCGCGGGGCTACGCCCAGATCTCTTCCTTGACGTCGCGGCAACAATTTCCCGGTTCTACCCCCGCATCGACGAAGTGCAACTCGTCCCGCTTGATCCCACAAGCGAGGTGGTTGGCTCCATGTCGCTGACACCGGAAGCCTCTGCGGCGATACGGGCGGCGGCAGGTCGTTCCGCGAGATCGCCGGTGCTGCTGCCACACCCCTCACGCGCTCAACACTATATGATAATCAAGCGTAGCCCCAATTCTGACAACGCAATTTATGCGCTGATGTTGAGTATTGACGCTGTGCAGCTTGTTAGTAGCGATGCAGTGTTCTGGTCACGCGATAACGTAAGTACTCGTCTGTCCCTGCCTGGTTACGGATTGCTTTTCGAACCCACCAGTATGAACGTCCGGCAATTTGCCAAACCTCTCGAAAGTGCTTCGCAGCCTTTGCAACTGGAAACAGGAATCCGCATCGGCTTTGGCGACCTGCTTCCCCCTTTGCAGGTCCTGATTGTCGTACTCGCGGTCAGCCTGGCCTATTTCGTTGCGTTGACCACTTTGAGGCAGAGGGCGCGCGTGCGCGCGGCTGAACGTGATGCCGATATGCAGCGGATGGAGGCGCAGTTGACCCATGCCTCACGCGTCAATTCGATGGGGGAATTGGCCAGCGGCATGGCACATGAACTGACTCAGCCGCTAACGGCCATCCTTGCAGAGGCACAAGCTGGGCGGCGTCTGCTGGTGCGTGGCGACACTGGCATACTTGATGCGGCACTGGAAGATATTGGGGCACAGGCCAAACGCGCCTCTGCGATCCTTGAACGGCTGCGCAATTGGTCACGCCCGCAGCGTGCGCCCATAGCGGCCATTGACCTGCGTGATGCGTTGCACAATGTGCGCACCTTACTGCTCCCTGAAGCCGAGCGGCGGGGCGTGTCCCTTAGGTTTGATGTTCCAGAGCACGCCATCGTAGTGCTGGCCGATCAGGTCGAAATGGAACAGGTGCTCCACAACATCATCCGCAATGCATTCGAAGCGCTGGAGGAGCAGTCGGAAGGAGAGGTCAACGTGTTGGCCAAGGTCATCGCGGATGACATCGTTTTTGAAATTACGGACAATGGACCCGGCGTGGACAAGGGTCTTAGGCCACAATTGTTCACGCCTTTCATGACAACTCGGGAGCATGGTACCGGGCTTGGGCTGGCACTCAGCCAAAGGCTGGTAGAGCGCGCGGGCGGTGATATTTCCTATGTCGGCAGCAACTCCGGTGCCAAATTTCGTATCGTGCTGCCGTTGGCAGAACCGATCCCGGGGGCAGCGCAATGAACCACCCGGTATATCTGGTAGACGATGACAAGGCCGTTCGGCGGGCCTTGAGCCTGTTGCTTTCGACTGTCGGGATCGACGTCACGACCTTTGCTGATCCGCACGCCTTCCTTGCCCAACTTGAGAGGCTTTCGCCGGGATGTCTGATCCTGGATATTCGGATGCCTCTGATTTCCGGGTTGAAGCTTCAGGAGAAACTTGCAGCCAAAGGTGTGGACTGGCCCACCGTTATCATTTCTGGGCATGGAGACATCGAAGCGTGCCGGCGCGCTTTTCGCAACGGGGCTGTCGATTTCTTGTCGAAACCCATAGATGAGCAAGATCTGATTGACGCGATCCAGAAAGGCAGTGAGGTCCTGGAAAAACGATTGCAAGCAGATGCAGAAAGGGCCGAAGCACGTGGGTTTCTTGCGGCGCTGACCGCGCGCGAGGGTGAGGTTCTCAATCGGATTGCAGAAGGCTTTACGACCACGCAGATTGCAGAGGGTCTTGGACTTTCGCCGCGAACTGTCGAAAGCCATCGCGCCGCTATCGGGGCCAAACTGGGCACCATTTCACAAGCCGAGATGACGCGAATTTGGATTGATGGGAGGGGAACTCCGTAAAACTACGCAGAGATGTGCAATCTCTACGAATACCCTGAGCTTCTGGCCGTCCGTAACTTGTCTCCATCACATCAAAAGGAGACACGACATGATCCGTAAACTAACCCTTGCAGCCGCTTTCCTTGCCCCTGTCGCCGTGACCGCTCAGGAACTGCCGACTGCCCCATACCTCCCACTCGATATCGCGACCATGGCGGCTCAGACCGCGCTTCAGGCCTGCGCAGTTGATGGCTACAACGTAAGCGTCGCCATTGTCGGCCGTGACGGTGCCACCAAAGTGCATCTGAAAGCCGATAATTCCGGGCCGCACACTGTTGGCAGCGCCCAGGGCAAGGCGTTCACCTCGGCCTCGATGGGCCGCGAAACCGCCGGTCTGGCACAATTCATAGGTGAGAACCCGCAACATGACGGCTTGCGGTACATGGATGCCCGTATGGTGATCCAGGGCGGCGGTCTACCGATCAAGATCGGTGGAGCGCTTGTTGGCGGCATTGGCGTCGGTGGTGCGCCGGGTGGCCATCTTGATGCAGCGTGTGCGCGCGCAGGACTGGATGCGATCGGCGCGGAATAACAGACACGCGGCCCGCTGCTTTTTTGGCGGGCCGCCTTTTAGGGCAA
>CAZNLO010000155.1:0-3639 GCA_964573935.1 uncultured Parvibaculum sp.
CGCGCAGGTGCCCAGCGCGACACCCAGATCCCGGGCCAGGGCGCGCACATAGGTGCCTTTTGAGCAGATAATTTCAAAGCGGGCTTCGTCAACGCCGAGGATTTCCAGTAGCTCAGCTTGATAAATGGTGATGGTCCGGGCTTTCAGATCGAGGGTTTCACCGTCCCGGGCCAGATCATATGCACGCGCGCCGTCCACCTTGATCGCCGAAAACTGGGGAGGAACCTGGGATATTTCCCCAACAAAGCCCTGCAAAGCCTGTCGGATCGATGCTTCGTCCGGCCTGTGAGGGCTTTTGGCGATCCCCTCGCCCTCCGCATCATCGGTGCTGGTTGCCTCGCCCCATTTCACGGTGAAGCGGTAGATTTTCTCACCGTCCACCACAAATGGAATGGTCTTGGTCGCCTCCCCCAGGGCAATGGGCAGAATGCCCTCTGCCAGCGGGTCAAGTGTTCCGGCATGACCGGCCTTGCGGGCATTAAAGGCGCGGCGTACCGCTCCTACCACCTGGGTGGAGGTTGGCCCCACGGGTTTGTCCACGATCACCCAGCCCGATACCGGGTCGCCCTTACGCCTTCTTGCCATCGCCTCAGTCCTGATCGCTCTTGAGGTCCTGAGAAACTTCAGGAGAGCTCAGAATTGAGGAGACGGACTGGGCATAGTCGAATGTCGTGTCGGCGACAAAGGAAATCTCGGGCATGTATTTCACCTGCACGGCGCGGGCGAGTTCGCCCCGAATGTGTTTCTTTGCCCGCGTTAAAGCCTCAACCACCGGAGCCGGGTCAGCGCGTCCAAGGGGGATGACATAGGCTGTCGCATTCTTGAGATCGGGGCTTGGACGCACCTCTGACACGGTGATAATGGCTTTTTGCAATACCGGGTCCTGAATGTCCCGGCGGGTCAGAATTTCCGACAGGGCCGCGCGGAGCACCTCACCCACCCGCAACTGTCGCTGGCTGGGTGCGCGCCCCTGGACTTTTTCGGACCCTGTGCGCTGCGTTCCCACGTCTCACCTTTTTCACCAAACAGGCGCGTCCGGTCTGCCACCGGGTCGTCCGTTTTCGATTATCTGTTCATCGTTGCCGTTCGTGAAGGGTGGAGGGTATTCCCCCTCCCCTCACACTTCAACTGACCCTTAATCCAATGTTCTGGCGATCTCTTCGACATCAAAACATTCGATCACATCGCCAGCTCGCATGTCCTGATAGTTTTCAAAGGCCATACCGCATTCCTGGCCGCCGCCCACCTCTTTCACTTCGTCCTTGAAGCGCTTCAGGGTGGAGAGGGTGCCTTCGTGAATGACAACATCATCGCGGATAAGCCGCACTTTGGCGCCGCGACGCACATTGCCCTTGGTCACGCGACAGCCTGCAACACGGCCCACTTTGGTGATGTTGAACACTTCAAGAATTTCTGCATTACCGATAAAGGTCTCACGCAGCTCAGGCGACAGAAGGCCGGACATTGCCGCCTTCACATCATCAACCAGGTTGTAGATCACCGAGTAGTAGCGGATCTCAATGCCTGCCTTGCGCGCGGCCTCCTGGGCCTGCACATTGGCCCGAACATTAAAGCCGATGACCGGCACGCCGGACGCAATCGCCAGGGTAATATCAGACTCTGTAATGGCGCCAACGCCGGAATGAATGACCCGCGCCTTAACCTCATCCGTGCCCAGCTTATCCAGTGCCTGCACAATAGCTTCTGTCGAGCCCTGCACATCGCCTTTCACAACGATCGGCAATTCCTGACTTTCGGTTTCCTTTAGCTGGGCCAACATCTGGTCGAGAGAAATACGGCCGCCGCCGCCCACGCGCTTCTCGTGACGAACCTCTTGACGATAGCTCGCTACTTCGCGGGCACGGGCTTCGGTTTCCACTACGACAAAAACATCACCGGCTTCCGGTGTGCCGTTCAGCCCCAGCACCTCGACGGGCTGTGAGGGAGTAGCGGTTTCGACATTCTCACCACGGTCATTGATGAGCGCGCGCACACGCCCCCATTCAGCGCCCGCGACAATGATGTCGCCGATTTTAAGCGTGCCGCGCTGGACAAGAAGTGTGCCGACGGGGCCACGGCCCTTGTCGAGCTGCGCTTCCACAACCACGCCATCGGCGGCGCGATCAGGATTGGCCTTCAGGTCCAGCAATTCCGCCTGCAACATGACGGCTTCTTCAAGTGTATCCAGACCCTGCTTGGTGACAGCGGAGACTTCGACAGCCTGCACATCGCCCCCAAGCTCTTCCACAAACACGTCATGCTGTAGTAGCTCATTCTTAGCGCGCTGGGGATCTGCCGCAGGTTTGTCACATTTGTTGATGGCGACAATGATCGGCACTTCCGCAGCTTTGGCATGGCTAATGGCTTCAATGGTCTGCGGCATCACACCATCATCGGCGGCGACCACAAGAATAACAATGTCCGTCGCCTTCGCACCACGCGCACGCATGGAGGTAAAGGCCGCGTGACCGGGCGTATCCAGGAAGGTAATTTTTTCACCCGACGCCATGTTCACCTGATAGGCCCCGATGTGCTGGGTGATGCCTCCGGCTTCACCCGCCACAACATCTGTCTTGCGCAGAGCATCCAGAAGAGAGGTCTTGCCGTGGTCGACGTGGCCCATAACTGTCACGACGGGCGCACGCGGTTTCTTCACCTCATCTGCATCATCGTCACCCAGAAGGCCCGTTTCAACGTCGGCAGCGGCAACACGTTTGACGGTGTGCCCCAGCTCTTCAGCGATCAACTGTGCTGTGTCACTTTCAATCACATCATTGCCCTGCAACATCTCGCCCTGTTTCATCAATATCTTGATAACATCAACGGAACGCTCGGCCATGCGATTGGCAAGCTCCTGCACTGTGATCTGCTCAGGGATAATAATTTCGCGCATAACCTTGGCCTGGGGCTCAAGGGTTCCCATAGCCTTCTTGCGTCCACGCTCCGCACGACGGCGCATGGCGGCAAGTGACTTCTGTCGATCCCCGTCGGTGCCGCGCAGCGCACTGTCGATCGTGAGCTTGCCGGTGCGACGGCGTTGTTCGCCACGACGGGCCGCAGGAGCTGGCCGCTCCGGGCGCACCCCAGGGTGGAGTTTTTTGGCATCTACTTTAGGAGGCACCTTCGCCCCGGGCTTGGTTTCTTCGCCTGGAGCCACAGGAACGTCGAGGCGCTTTTCCGCCTCAACTTCGGCCAGTTTGCGCGCCGTTTCTTCGGCTTTCAGACGGACCGCTTCTTTGGCTTCGCGCTTGGCAGCCTCTGCCTGTTCTATTGCACGTTTCTTTTCTTCTTCCGCACGCTCAACAGCCTCGATCTCGGCCCGGCGGCGGTCATCTTTTTCACGAACCCGCGCCATGTCGAGGGCACGTCCACGCGCAGCCTTTTCTGCCTCGGTCAAGGTGCGCAGCACCATGCCCCCACGGTCTTTTCGGACGGCGGGTTTTCTGGGTGCAGCGGGAGCCGCTTTCGGGGCGGGTTTTGGAGCGGCAGGAGCCGGCTTTTTCGGCGCCGCCTTTTTTATCACTGCCGGCTTTACCTCACTGGCTTCAGCCAGGGCCCCGCCCGGTTTGATCGTACGTTTGCGTTTTGTCTCAACGACAACTGATTTCGATCGGCCATGCGAAATGTTCTGGCGCACAT
>CAZNLO010000156.1:0-3612 GCA_964573935.1 uncultured Parvibaculum sp.
TCCGGGTACTAAGTGGTATCTTTTGACAACCGCTCAAATGGATCGCTGGCAAGTTTCCCGGACGGTTCATCAGCCCTGATAAAATCCGGCAGGTAGAGCCCTGCTGTCCAGCGCTCTGGCAGGTACCGCATCAGACCAGACGCTCTGGCCGAGACCCGTTCGGCGCGGGCGCGAAGCACTTCAGCCTTATCGGGGTTTCTCTGCGTAAGCCCGCGAAACCAGGCCGCAAACAGCTCACCCGACCGGTCATGCCCAATCGAGAGATAACTGATTATCAACAGGACCAAACTCAGCAAGAACAACACCGGGATAAGCCAGGGCATGATCAGAAAAATGACACTCAACAGCAGCAAAGCCAAATGGCGTGGCGTGGGGCGGTAAGACAGAACCGCAGAGCGTACCCGGCTCGCAATTTCACGCAATTTTCGTTTTGCAGCCTCTGACTCGCGACTAATTACAGATTTCTTCAGTTCAGGCCGAGGCTCGCTCATCTGGGGGCTTACTTC
Source organism: uncultured Parvibaculum sp. (assembly GCA_964573935.1). Classification (GTDB taxonomy): domain Bacteria; phylum Pseudomonadota; class Alphaproteobacteria; order Parvibaculales; family Parvibaculaceae; genus Mf105b01. The sequence goes on from CAZNLO010000156.1 coordinate 507, forward strand.
TTCGCGCAGGGTGGGCTGTGCTGGGCGGCTGTCGCCAGCTTCTGACTCCAGCAGGCGACGCACAATGTCTTCTGGTGAGTCTGTGTTGGTTGTTTTTCCGGCAAGGGCTGGTGCCTTGTCATCCCGATCAATGTCGTTTGCCATTTTGTTCACTCGTTACTGTACAACAAGGGTCTGCAAGCACCAGTTGGGCCAGCACCGCCTGATAGTCATTATCGTATCAGCCCAGCGAGATCCGGGCGGGAATGTGGCGGCAATCTGGCAAAGGGGAAACGCCTCGCACAATCGGCGGGAAGGTGCCTATTTCTATATCCGTTTGATGTGGGGCCTTTACCGGTAGCGGTTGCGATTACTTTTTGACCGCGCTGCAAAACGCCTGGATTTTGGCCACATCCTTAACCCCCGGTGCGCTTTCCACACCTGACGACACATCAACCTGACTGGCACCGGTCAAATAGATTGCTTCACGCACATTCCCCGACGTCAGCCCGCCGGCCAACATCCAAGGTACCGGCCAGCGCCGCCCGGAAATAAGCCGCCAGTCAAATACAAGACCATTGCCCCCAGGCAGCTTTGCGGTGGCAGGCGGCTTGGCATCAACCAGCACCTGATCGGCGACGCGCAGATATTCACTCAAGGCTGGCAAATCTTCCTCATCTGCCACCCCAACCGCCTTCATCACCGGCAGGCGGTAACGTGCTTGCACCTCGGCCACCCGGTTTGTCGACTCTGAACCGTGTAATTGCAACATGTCCAACGGCACTGTTTCAATCAGTTGATCCAGCATTTCATTGTCAGCATTCACTGTCAGAGCCACCTTGCACACACCAGCCGGGACCGAGCTTGCAATCAATGCGGCATCCTTCATGGCCAGATGGCGTGGGGATTTTGGGAAGAATACGAATCCCACATAAGCCGCACCTGCCTGCACCGCTGCCGTAATATCCGATTGTCTGGACAGCCCACAGATCTTGACCCGGACATCAGCATCCATGGACACGTTCAGCCGGCTTCGTCCAGAATGGCCAGAACTTCGTCTTTTCCCTGGTGCTTTTCATCCCTGAGCCGCGAAACTTCGCGCTTGAGTACATGAACTTCCCTGCTTTTTTGCCCGGCTTCACGGCGGTGTTTATGCTCGCGCAGCCACTCCCAGAAAAAGCCGATGATCAGCCCTGCGGCAATTCCCCCCAGAACCACCACAAACAACGGCAATGTGACACTGGGGTTGAAGCCTGCCATTTCTGCCAGAACATCGGGCATCAGTTGCAGTTTAACCATTGGCCAGTGACACCGAAATCAGAATGACCCCCAGTGCGCCCAGAAAGGCATAGCGAATGTAGCGCATTGTCCTACTTCCCGTTCAAACGGTCCCGCAGCAGTTTGCCGGTCTTGAAAAACGGCACATGCTTTTCCTCTACATGCACTGTTTCGCCGGTCCTGGGGTTGCGACCAACCCGCGCATCGCGCTGTTTCACCGAAAAAGCGCCAAATCCACGCAGTTCGACCCGGTTGCCACCTGACATGGCACCGGTGATTTCTTCGAACACAGTGTTCACGATCCGCTCGACGTCACGCTGGTAGAGATGCGGATTTTCATCGGCGATTTTCTGTATCAGTTCCGAACGGATCATCGGCTGTTTTCCTCCCAGGGGATATTTGAGCAGACTTTTCCAATGACTATAGGAACAATTCATCGGATCGGAAACAGAATCTATTGGAATAATTGGTGAATTCTCTGCTTCAGGGGAAATTGTACCGGTTATTCAGCTGCTCATAACATGGCCAAGGCCTTTGCTGCGGGGCATCGCCATTCTTGCGGCATTGCGGCGTGTCGCTTGATTCGGTTGATTTTGCTTGAGGTCCAGCCCATCAAGGTGACTGTACATCAAGTCGGTATAGGTCATATGCCGGAAGAAAAATGGTGTTCCATTTCTCTTACGCAACATCAAATGGTTTACCGCGTACAAACCCCGCCGCGAAAAAGCCCCGCAGCCAACCGGCTGCGAGGCTTGTTGTTTCGCTTGTGTCGAAAAGGTCTATTCGTCGCCCTTCAACGCCGCGCCAAGGATATCGCCCAGCGATGCGCCCGAATCCGAGCTGCCATACTGTTCGACCGCCTCTTTCTCTTCGGCAATCTCGCGGGCCTTGATCGACAGGCCCAGGCGACGGGTTTTGTTGTCGACGTTGGTCACGCGCGCATCGACCTTGTTGCCAACGCTGAACCGCTCGGGGCGCTGTTCGGAACGATCCCGCGACAGATCGGAACGACGGATGAAGGATTTCATGCCCTCATAAGTCACCTCGATGCCGCCATCCTCAATCGAGGTCACCTCGACAGTGATGATCGAGCCGCGCTTGACGCCACCCACGGCCTCGGCGAACTTGTCGCCGCCCAGCGCCTTGATCGACAGTGAAATACGCTCTTTGTCGGTGTCGACTTCGGACACAACCGCCTGAACCAGGTCGCCTTTGCGATAGTTCTGGATCGCATCTTCGCCACGTTCGTCCCAGCTCAGATCGCTGAGGTGAACCATGCCGTCGATGTCGCCTTCCAGACCAACAAACAGGCCGAATTCGGTGATGTTCTTGACCTCGCCCTCGACCTCGGTGCCTGCGGGGAAGGATTCCGAGAACACTTCCCACGGGTTGCGCATGGTCTGTTTCAGACCCAGCGAAACCCGGCGCTTGGTGCCGTCGATTTCCAGGATCATCACTTCGACTTCCTGGCTGGTGGACACGATCTTGCCCGGATGGATGTTCTTTTTGGTCCAGGACATTTCAGAAACGTGCACCAGACCTTCAACGCCCGGTTCAAGCTCGACAAATGCGCCATAATCGGTGATGTTGGTAACCCGGCCGGTGTGGGTGCTTTCCAGCAAGTATTTGGCGGCAACCAGATCCCACGGATCATCCTGCAACTGTTTCATGCCCAGGCTGATACGATGGGTTTCCTTGTTGATCTTGATGACCTGAACCTTGACGGTCTCGCCGATCTGCAAAATCTCGGACGGGTGGTTGACCCGGCGCCAGGCCATGTCGGTGACGTGCAACAGCCCGTCAACACCGCCCAGATCAACAAACGCACCGTATTCGGTGATGTTCTTGA
>CAZNLO010000157.1:0-3611 GCA_964573935.1 uncultured Parvibaculum sp.
TTGGCAAGAACGCACGCGCGCTGTAGAGGATAGACTGTCAGACGCTCTCCACGAGCGCTTGACCCAACGTTTCGTCGATAGGCGGACGAGTGTTTTGATGAAACGTCTGCGCGAACACGAGGATTTAATGGCGTCGATTAGTGAAAATGGCGATGTACTCGTCGAAGGTGAATTTGTTGGCAAGCTGCAGGGGTTTGTCTTTGTGGCAGACCCTCGCGCTGAGGGTATCCACGAGAAAGCACTCCGTGCCGCCTCTGACCAGGCACTCGCCAGTGAGATCAATGCCAGAGCGGGCAGGATCGCAATGGCGCCCGCCAGCGACATCCAGCTTTCCGATCAGGGGCGCTTCATCTGGCAGGGGCACATTGTTGGGCATCTCGTCGCGGGAGGTACACCCCTGACGCCGAAAGTGGCTGTGCTCGCCAGTGAACAGTTGAACGGGCCAGAGCGCGACAAAGTCGTCGAACGCCTCCAAAGCTGGATCAGGGTCCAAATTGCAACCGTGCTCGAACCCCTGGAACAACTCCATGCGGGGGAAGAATTGACAGGACTGGCCAAAGGCGTTGCCTTCCAGCTTGTCGAAAATCTTGGCAGCATGAACCGGGAGCAGATCGCAGAAGATGTGCGCGCCCTGGATCAGGAAGCCCGAGGACAATTGCGCAAAAAGGGTGTTCGTTTCGGCGCCCACTCAATTTTTGTACCAGCTCTTTTGAAACCTGCACCGGCGAGGCTTATCTTAATCCTGTGGACGTTGAACCGTCCGCTCGATGACCGGGATGCCAGCCCGTTTGACAACATGCCCACACCACCCGCACCAGGCCTCACGTCAGTGACAGTCGATCCGGCTGCCTCGAAAGAATTTTACGAAGCCATTGGGTTTCGCGTCTGCGGACCACGCGCGGTACGTCGCGACATGCTGGAACGTCTTGCCGACGTGATCCGACCCATCATCACCGAGCGCCGCTACAAAGGCGGCGTGCTGATTGACCCGGACATGATGTCAATCATGGGCTGCTCAGCCGAAGAAATGGCGGGCATTCTGGGAGGGCTTGGATACAGGAAGGCTGTCGAAATATTCTCCAGTGAGGAAATAGCGCAGGCCGAACGCCTGGCAGCGGCAGCCAAAGCCCCCAAGGCCATTGCGGCAACCACAGCACATGTCCCCGCAGCTCCAACGCCGCTGGAAACAGAAGCATCAGAGGATCGCGCCGAGAATAGCCAAGCGGATGAGCCAAAGGACGGCGCAAGCCAGACAGCAACCCAGACAGCAACCCAGACAGCAACCCAGACAGCAACCCAGACAGCAACGGAAACCACAGCCCAGCCGGTAGCCGCTGACGCGCCGAGTGCCACTGCAGCCGACACTCCAGTCGCTCCCACCACAAGTGACGAGTCTGCGACCGAGCAGACTGTTGCAACGCCCGCACCAGAGACCAACCCTGAGGCAACAGAAACCGCCGAGACTGACCAAGCTCCGGCCGAGGCCGCCACAGCAGAACCCGTTGAGCTGGAAATCTGGCGCCCACAGCGCAGACATAGTCACAAAGGGCAGGGACGCTCTCCGCGCCAACACAACAAGTCCGATCGCTCGGACAACGCAAAACGTGGCAAGTCCGGTCCGGGTAAAGGGCCTCGAAAACAGAGTGTTTCAAAAGGCTCCGACAGCCATCGCTCAAGACCTCCCAAAAGGGATAAGCCGATTGACCCGGACTCACCCTTTGCCGCTCTCGCAGCCTTGAAAAACCTCAAGCCTAAAAAATGACCAAGGCGCCCACAGCCGACAATGTGGGAGCAAAAGGCCCCACACAGCGGCTTGACCGTTGGCTCTGGTTTGCCCGGCTTTTCAAGACCCGGACACTTGCTGCCAGCGTTGTGACATCAGGCAAAGTCAGGGTGAACGCTGAACGCGTGTCTCGAGCCGCCACATTGGTCAGACCCGGCGACACCCTCACCTTCCCCATCGGACCACACATTCGTGTCATCAAAATCGTTGGTATTGGGACGCGGCGTGGGCCAGCCCCCGAAGCACAGCTCCTCTACAAGGATCTGGCCCCACCCGAAAAACGGCCTAAAAAATCCGAAACCGGCCCAAAATCGGGGTTCCGAGAACCTGGAAGCGGGCGTCCCACCAAGCGGGAACGCCGCCAGACCAACGCGCTGAGGGACGATCTGGACTAGAAATTACACAATTTCCATGTGGTTGAAATTCTTTCCCAGAACATATAAGTAAAATACAACAATTACAGCTTCTCCAAATGAAGGTCACCATGCTCAAACGGCTCCAGGCTCTGTTCCAGTCCCCTGCCACACCGGCAGCCAAAAAAACCTTTGACGATGCCAAAGTGGCGACGGCTGCCCTGCTGGTCTGCGCCGCCACCATGGATGACGATTTTGGGGAGAGGGAACAGCTCCAGATCCAAAACATCTTGAAAGCATCGTTTGAGCTGACGGAAGAAGAAGTCAACGATCTATTGGCCCTTGGCATTCAGGCAGATGGTAACGCCGTCGATCTATTTGGATGGACCCGGACCCTGAAAGACGCCTACGACGCTGAGGCACGTGTCCATCTGATCGAAGGCCTGTGGGAAGTCGTCTATGCCGACAAGCAGCTTCACGAATATGAAGCAAACCTGTTGCGGCGCATAGCAGGCTTGATATACGTTCCCGACCGCGATGTGGGGTTAGCTCGCCAAAGGGTGCTGACCCGGCTGGGGATAGACGCCTAGGCCAGACCACATTGCCCGCGGCCAACCACATATGCCGCGACCGAGAGGCGGAATTCGGAGAGTAAGATGACCTATTTGGTGACCGACAATTGCATCAAGTGCAAATACATGGACTGTGTCGAAGTCTGCCCGGTGGACTGCTTCTATGAAGGCGAGAACATGCTCGTCATTCATCCAGACGAATGCATCGACTGTGGTGTTTGCGAACCCGAATGCCCAGCAGAAGCGATCAAGGCTGACACCGAGCCTGGCCTCGAAAAATGGTTGGAGGTCAACACCGAGTACGCCTCAAAATGGCCAAACATCACCATGAAGGGCGACGCCCCAACCGATGCGGAAGACTGGGACGGGAAAGCCAACAAGTTCGAAAAACATTTCAGCGCCGAGCCAGGCGAGGGCGACTAAGGGCGGCGGCTCTCTATCCGACTGATTTCGTTAAGGTTTCACAGCCGCTGCTTTATTTTGGCCGGATTTTGTGCTATGCACGAGCCAACTGAAAAACTGACTTGAGCAGCGAGATTGAGCGGTCGGGTGTTTGACGCGCGCCGCTAATACGTCTCCGGGTTGGCAAAAAAACGTGTAACCCTAGGAAAATACCGCCAATCCCTGCAGTTTTTGACAGGAAGGCATATGGCTCTCTATCTCTGGCAAACGGTTGAAAAACACGAAGCGGGCTAGTCCGGCAGATCCGGCAAAGCAGCTTGGTTGGTCCCCGTTTTTTTGCGCCAGCGACAGAACAAGCCGCAAACAAGACGGAGCGACCATGGCAGCGAAAGCCACGAAAAAGACCAAGACCCGCGCCCCAAAGTCGGCAACCAAAGCCACCACCAAGGCAAAAACCAAGGTCAAAGCGGCAGCAAAGAAAACCGCCACAAAAAAGGCAGC
>CAZNLO010000158.1:0-3508 GCA_964573935.1 uncultured Parvibaculum sp.
AGTGATGACGGCGACGCCTATTGCCATGGTCGGGCATGACTATACGATTGCGGATGCGGCCTTTGTTATTCAGTGGCATATCTTTGCCATGTTTGCGCCGAGCTTTTTTACCGGCAGTCTGATCGTCCGGTTCGGGGTGCTGAAGGTTATTAGCGCAGGGCTGGTGCTGCTGGTGGGATGCGGCAGTGTTGCTTTGGGGGGCATGGAACTAGAGCGGTTTTTGATTGCTCTGATCCTATTGGGGCTTGGCTGGAACTTCACCTTTATCGGTGCGACGACCTTGCTGACCAACTGGTATGAACCTGCGGAGCGAAACAAAGTTCAGGCAGCGAATGACTTTCTGGTGTTTGCCGCCGTTGCTGTTGCCTCTTTTGCCTCAGGGGGGCTGTTGAACGGGTTTGGCTGGGAGGCGGTTAATATCGCGCTGTTCCCGTTTGTTGCCGTCGCAGGCGGGCTGGTTCTGTGGTTTGCTTTGAAACACCCCTCCGCAACTTTGGAGAAAGCTCGGGCGGAGCATGGTTAATCAAATGCTAATGACTTCGGGAGACACTCCAACTCTCAAATGAGTGTTTCGACCTGGAGTTTGCCGTGAACGAAGTCGAATTGATAATAGATGCACGTCCGCTGGATTGTGGTACGTGCCGTAGCTGCTGCCAGAACAACCCAGGTCTGTTTATCATCAAAGAGCTTGGAGATGACCCCGCTCTCTATGAAGGGTATCTGGAAGAGCGAGACGGCATTCCCCTTATCAAAACGAAATCAAATGGGGATTGCGTTTTCCTTGATCGCGAAAAGGGCTGCACGGCTTACGATATTCGGCCCAGTCTGTGCCGGAAATATGATTGTCGCCGGGATTATATCAAGTGGTCAGCGTTGAGTCGGGTGGAACGCCGGGCTCTCATTAAAAGTCGGCAGGTCAATCAGAGCGTCCAGAAAGAAGGGCGCAGACGGTTGAAGAAAGACATTGAGGCCAACAACGTGCAGGTCCGCCAACGACAGGCTGACGCAGGGCAGGGCTGATAATGTGTCGGCGGTGCCAACCTTATCCCTAAAGAGATGATTCTCTTCGTATTCTGGACGTCTGGTCAACGCATCTTGCTAACTCCTTGTCCCTCCTTACAATTTTCATTGCCCGCACGGTTGCGTCCTTGGTTAAGGTTTGGCAAGCTGACGCCAGCTTAAGGGGGGGGATTTGCTGGGAGGTGGCCAGTGACCCTTAAATCTCATTTCAGAAGATAGTCCTTCAAAGGGATAAGGAAAAACTATGAGCACTTCATTGTGGGCAATCATTGGTTGCGGCATCCTGGCTGTTCTTTACAGCGCCTGGGCGTCTCGCTCGGTGATGGCAGCCGACGCGGGAAACGCGCGGATGCAGGAGATCGCGGGAGCTATTCAGGAAGGCGCCAGTGCCTATCTAACCCGTCAATACCGGACCATTGCTATGGTCGGCGTCGTTATTTTTGGGCTGCTTTTGTGGCAGCTTGGGCTGATCGTTGCTATCGGTTTTCTGGTTGGCTCGATCCTGTCAGGGGCGGCAGGCTATATCGGCATGCTGGTGTCTGTGCGGGCGAACGTGCGGACAACCCAGGCGGCAAGTGAGAGCCTTGCTGCCGGACTTGCGATTGCGTTTAAGTCCGGTGCGGTGACCGGCATGCTGGTTGCCGGCCTCGCGCTTCTCTCTGTTACTATCTATTTTGGTGTTCTGACAGGGCCGTTGGGTTACGAAGCGGGCTCACGGGTTGTTGTTGATGCCCTTGTAGCGCTCGGTTTTGGCGCTTCGCTCATTTCAATTTTTGCGCGGCTCGGTGGCGGTATCTTCACCAAAGGTGCTGACGTCGGGGGCGATCTGGTTGGTAAGGTTGAGGCAGGTATTCCGGAAGATGATCCTCGGAACCCGGCAACGATTGCTGATAATGTGGGTGATAATGTGGGTGACTGCGCGGGTATGGCCGCCGATCTGTTTGAAACCTATGCGGTGACGGTTGTGGCCACCATGGTGCTGGCTTCGATCTTCTTTGCCGGCAGCGATATCATGATCAATATGATGACTTATCCGCTTGCTATTGGCGGTGTGTGTATCATCACATCAATCATCGGTACTTTCTTCGTACGGCTTGGCAAAAGCCAGTCGATCATGGGCGCGCTTTATAAGGGCTTCATCGCCTCGGCTGTTTTGTCGCTGGGCGCAATTTACTATGTCACGGAGCGGCTGGTTGGCCTGACAACTGAGTTCACGGTTGCTGAGCAAACGTTTACGGGGCAGGACCTTTTTCTGTGTGGTGTGCTGGGTCTCATTATCACAGGTATGATTATCTGGATTACGGAGTATTACACCGGCGTTGACTATCGTCCTGTGAAGTCAATTGCTGCTGCCTCCGAAACCGGGCATGGCACAAATGTGATTCAGGGGCTTGCCGTTTCCATGGAAGCAACGGCTCTTCCCGCTTTGGTGATTGTTGTTGGCATTGTCGGAACTCATAGTCTTGCAGGTCTTTTCGGGATTGCGATTGCGGTTACTGCGATGCTGGCACTTGCGGGTATGGTCGTGGCACTTGATGCGTTTGGCCCTGTAACGGACAATGCCGGTGGCATCGCCGAAATGGCGAAACTGCCGGAAGATGTGCGTAAAATAACAGATGCGCTTGATGCCGTTGGCAACACGACCAAAGCTGTCACCAAGGGCTATGCAATCGGATCGGCTGGCCTGGGGGCGCTTGTTCTCTTTGCAGCCTACACACAGGACCTGGCGCTGTTTGCGGCTAATTCGGATGTCTATCCCTACTTTGAAGGGGTTGTCGCTGACTTCTCCCTCTCCAACCCTTACGTCATTGTCGGTCTCCTGGTCGGTGGCATGTTGCCTTACCTGTTCGGGGCTATGGGCATGATGGCTGTTGGTCGGGCAGCCGGGGCGATTGTTGAGGAAGTCCGTCGTCAGTTCCGCGAAAAGCCAGGCATCATGGAAGGCACGGAGAAGCCGGACTATGGTGCGGCTGTTGATCTGCTCACCAAGGCGGCGATTAAGGAAATGGTGATCCCGTCTTTGTTGCCGGTTCTGTCTCCTGTCGCTCTCTACTTCATTGTGCTTCAGGTTGCCGACAAGTCGGCTGCATTCTCCGCGCTTGGAGCGATGTTGCTGGGGGTTATTCTCACGGGTCTTTTCCTGGCTCTGTCCATGACCGCCGGTGGTGGTGCGTGGGACAATGCCAAAAAGTACATTGAGGATGGCAATCACGGTGGTAAGGGGTCAGAGGCCCATAAAGCTGCGGTGACAGGTGACACGGTCGGTGATCCCTACAAGGATACGGCGGGTCCTGCCATTAATCCGATGATTAAGATCACAAACATTGTGGCCTTGCTGCTGCTTGCGGTACTGGCTCAAAACTAAACCCGTTCAATCGGGCGACAAGAAACCCCGCAGGGAGCGATCCTTGCGGGGGTTTTTCATGGGGGACAGTCGGCTCTTACAGAGCCAGAGACCTGCCGGTTGAGCCCAGGTCGTCACAGGCGA
>CAZNLO010000159.1:0-3461 GCA_964573935.1 uncultured Parvibaculum sp.
GTCTACCTGTGGACAGTGCCCATGTTCCATTGCAATGGCTGGATTTTCACCTGGTCGATGAGCGTTGTTGCCGGAACCCACGTCTGCCTGCGCCGGGTCACAGCCGCCAACATCTTCAGCGCTATCGCCAAACACGGCATCACCCATATGGGCGGTGCGCCCACCGTTATGGGCTTCCTCATCAACGCAAAGGCTGAGGAAAAGAAACCCCTGCCTCACACGGTCCACTATTTTGCCGCCGCCGCCCCCCCGCCTGCCGCCACCATCCGGGCGCTGGAGGAGCAGGGCTTCAACGTCATTCACGTATACGGACTGACGGAAACCTACGGCCCCGCCGTCGTCAACGCCTGGCATGAAAAATGGGACACGCTGCCGGACGCCGAACGTGCGCAGGTAAAGTCACGACAGGGCGTAAATTACCCGGTCCTGGAAGACCTGGCGGTGATGGACCCCGAAACCATGCAGCCCGTGCCCCAGGACGGCGAGACCATTGGGGAGGTCATGTTCCGTGGTAATGTGGTGATGAAGGGGTACCTGAAAAACCCCACTGCGACCAAAAAGGCTTTTTCGGGTGACTGGTTCCATTCCGGCGACCTGGGCGTATGGCACGCCGACAGCTATGTGCAGCTAAAAGACCGTTCAAAAGACATCATCATTTCAGGCGGGGAAAACATTTCCTCCATCGAGGTGGAAGACACGCTTTACAAACACAGCGGCATTCTGGAAGCAGCGGTCGTTGCCATGTCGCACGAGCGCTGGGGCGAAACCCCTTGCGCGTTTGTAACCCTGAAGGCACAGGCAAGCGGCACAACCGAGGCGGACCTGATCGCCTACTGCCGTGAAAACCTCGCTCACTTCAAATGCCCGACAAAGGTTATCTTTTGCGACCTGCCAAAAACATCAACCGGCAAAGTACAAAAATTCAAACTCAGAACAATTGCTGAAGAGCTTGCGGGCGGCCCCACGATACCTGAGTAAACCGGTTTCAAACGGTAAACGCCGGGCGTTCCTGGCCCGGCGTCATAAGGCCCCGCATGCGCGGTGCTAAAATTTCTTGAGATATGTCAGGGGAGAATTTTCATGCCGCCTGCACGTCCGTTGAAAGTCGTCCGATTTCTTCTTTCAATCGGAGCTTTTGTCGCTTGAGTTCAGTGATTTGTAGTTCATCGCTACTGGGGCTTTGCAGCTCATTTGCAATCGCCTGTTCCAGAAGCTCGTGCCGTTTTTGAAGTTCGACAATACGCTGCTCAATAGCCATACATACCCTCCTGATGATCTGTGACGGTACCGGGGAGAAGTGTGCACCTTTCCGGCCAACCTGTCGAGTTAGGCAAAAAAAACAGGGGTTTTGACGCGGTTTTCTTCCTCCTTTACGCCAACTTGATTCGCACCACAGACCCGGCTAGAACGCTGACTGGTGAGCGTGAGCCCGGTGGGCCGTAAAAAAGCCATACACAAGGCCAGGGCATGAACGATGAAGCATTGCTCAGAGATGAGCTGATCCAGTTGAAGCAGGAACATCGCGACCTGGACGGTGCCATTCAGGCGCTGGAAACCATGGCCTATCCCAACCACCTGCAACTGCGTCGGCTGAAAATAAAAAAGCTCTCGCTGCGCGACCGCATTCTGGAAATTGAAGACCTGTTGCTGCCTGACATCATCGCGTAAACATCGGCGCACGCGCATCCTCAAAAAACCTAGTGGGTTATTGTCCGACGCGAAAAACGCTTGGCCGAATACATCGCCTTGTCGGCCCGGGACAGCGCGCCCTCTGCTTCATCGTCAGGCCCAACCATGACCGCACCGATCGACACTTTAACGGGAATACTGCGCCCCTCTATCAAAACAGGATCGCTGGCCACCACATCCGAGATCGACCTGGCTTTTGCGCGCGCGGCTTTTTCCGCCGCCTGCGAAAGGATGACGCCGAACTCATCTCCCCCCAGACGCCCCGCCACATCGGACTCGCGAATATGCGCAGCGATCTTGCGCGCCACATCACCCAGCACCGCGTCCCCCGCGCCATGTCCGAAAGTGTCGTTAATGGCCTTAAACCCGTCAATGTCGATATAGAGCAAACTAAGGGGTGTGCCATACCGTTTCGCATAGGACATGGCCCCCGCAAGTTCCCGCACAAAGGCCCGGCGATTGAGCAACGGCAATAACCCGTCATGGTCCGCCAGCGCTTCAGCCGACCGCAGGCGCTCCCGGACAGCGCGCAGCTCTTTGCGCATGTTATCCACCTCACCCATGAGCGTCATAATGGCATTGCGCACATTGGGGGTCAGCTCCGGTTCTGGAATGCCCATAATCGACGTGCTATCCGTGATGATCCGCCCTTCGGCCCCCGCCACATGTGCGCCAGCCGCCCCCAACACGTCTGATGATCGCGACGCTCCGGCTATCGCAGCACGTCCAACAGGTTTCTTGTCGCTGATCTTCATATTCTGTCCCCGGCGCTCGAACTCTCACGTAGCTGATACCATCATCGTGACCTGTTCCCTCGCCTTTCATGCCCCCTATCGCTGCGCGTTCCGCAGCCAACCGACAAACGGGAGTTTTCCGACGATTCGATAGCCTACAAATGTCACAATAGGCGCAAGCCAGCTAAACCGCCACCTGACATCACGCGCCCCGCACGTATCCTCCGGTATCTTCGACTTGCCCCAAGCATCTTCGGCTTGCCAAGGGCGGCCTCATGCCTATAATCCGCCGCTTTCTGCGCGCAGACGCTCAACCAGCGTATGCCGCCCCTGACGTCGGATGGAACTATGGTCGAGCGGCAAGCAACAGTTGGGATCATCATGGGAAGTCAGTCCGACTGGCCGACGATGAAACACGCGGCCGACATTCTGGAAGCACTGGGGATCGCCCATGAGGTCAAGATCATCTCCGCCCACCGCACCCCGGACCGGATGGTGGACTACGCCAAATCCGCGCGGGACCGCGGGTTAAAAGTCATTATTGCAGGCGCCGGCGGCGCCGCCCATTTGCCCGGCATGACAGCAGCCATGACGCCTCTGCCCGTTCTGGGCGTCCCCATCCAGTCGCGGGCGCTGTCTGGTCAAGACAGCCTCCTCTCCATTGCCCAGATGCCCGGCGGCATTCCCGTCGGCACGCTTGCCATTGGCGATGCAGGTGCAAAAAATGCAGCTCTCCTGGCTGCCAGCATCCTTGCCCTCAATGACAAAGACATCGCAGCCCGGCTGGACGCGTGGCGGCAGAACCAGTCCGACGCCGTGGCCGAAACACCAGACCGCAATGGCTGAGCGAGAGATACTGCCCCCCGGCAGCACAATAGGCATTCTGGGCGGCGGACAGCTTGGCCGGATGCTTGGGGCAGCAGCAGCTCAACTCGGGCTGCGCGTTCACATCTATTCACCGGAAAAAAATTGCCCGGCATCCGAGATCGCAGACACAACAACCTGTGCCGCCTACGATGACGTCACCGCGCTCAAAAC
>CAZNLO010000160.1:0-3453 GCA_964573935.1 uncultured Parvibaculum sp.
GCTTTAGGTCGTTATCAGACCTTGATGGTCTGACCTGGGGGAGAAACAGCAGTAGAGGGTTTTAACGAAGCCGGCAACACTAGAGTCACTTTAATCCTCTATAATGATTTTATTGCTGATCTCATTCGGATTGTCGTGAGTTCCCGGGAAGTCTTCTGCCAGAACTTCGCCGCATTCGCGAACGGCATTGCATATTCCCTCGGTGAGTTCACCCGATTTTATCTTGCCAGTCATGTCGTTCAATATCTCCTGCCACGTATCCAGAGGAACTTTCGCGTTGATTCCCGTATCGGCGAGAATTTCAGCCCGACGCTCAAGCAGGGAGGCCATGACGAGAATTCCCGTGCGGTTTTTCGTCGCGTGCAGATCGCGTGAAAAAAATGCCTGCAGTGCCCGTTGGTGAACCTCTTCATCAATCTTGGAACTCGCCAGGAATGGCCGTAGAACCACACTAAAATTACCCAGGCCGTAGCCAATGTAAAGCCCCGGAATCTGAACCCAGAGAATCCAGGCCGGATCGAAATCGTCGAGAAAGAAATAGGCGAGGAAGCCAAAGAGCAAAGCTATGACGATGGCCAGGCGCCAGCGAGCGCCCGGGTAATCATCGCTTTGGGCGACAATCATCGGTACGATTTCACCCGTCGTTAGCTTTTCTGCTTCAAGCACGGCCTGTGAAATTCTGTCTCGCTCAGACTGAGTCAAATGAATCATCTACCAACCTCCGCTGGCGCCACCGCCGGAGAAGCCTCCACCGCCGCCGCCAAAACCACCGCCGAAGCCTCCACCGCCACGTCCTCCACCCATAAGGCTGCCCAAAAGGACCCCGCCCAAAAGTGCGGTACCAACACCGCCCCTTCTCCGCCCACGTCCAAAAAGGATGGGGCCAATCAATAATAAGCCCAGAAAAACCAGAAAGCTCAGGTTCCCTCCCCCGCGTTTTGCTCTGCGCATTCGGGGGACAGGGATATTCTCCAGTTTCCCACCAACACTTTCGGCAATCATGCCCAATCCAACCACGATGCCGGCGCCGGTCTGGCCTTGTTTGAAAAAGGGAATGATGCCTGTCCGGATGATGCGTCCCGCCAGTGCGTCCGGAAGATCGCCCTCGAGACCGCGCCCCACCTCAATGCGAAGTTTACGGTCCTGTGTGGCCACCAGCAGGAGCACGCCGTTGTCCTTGTCCTGTGCGCCCAGTTTCCATTTATCAACAACTTTAATGGAATAGCTTTCAATCGTTTCGTCTTCGAGCTTTGGCACCACGAGAACCTGAAGCTGGGGTCCATGCTTGCGCTTAAACTGCAACAGACTGGCAGAGATCTCTGCCTGGTCGGAGCGGCTCAACACACCGGCGAGATCAACCACCGGACCGGTGAGCTTTGGGACGTCGAGAGAGAACACCGGAGTCGCCCACAACGAGCCCAGCAAACTCAGAAGAGGCAGTACCTTGGAGACCATTAAAACTTCACGGTGGGAACTTGCTTGACCGCAGCCTCGTCTTCGACACTGAATTGAGGTTTCTTCTCGTGCTTCAGGAACCAAGAGTTGTACCAAGACTCGGGCGGCACGGTGATCAGGTTATTGAACCCCTTTATGGACTGAATGTAACGATATCTGGCAACGGTAATGCGGTTTTCAGTGCCCTCGAGTTGCACCTGGAGGTCGCGAAAGTTTTCATTGGCCTTCAGTTCGGGATAGCGCTCGACAACCACCATCAGCCGGGACAGAGCCGACCCAAGCCCAGCCTGCGCCTGCGAAAATTGACGCAAGGACTCGGGGGTCAGTTGGTTGGTACTGACCTGCGTCTGGGTTGCCTTTGCACGTGCGTCCACCACCGCCAGGAGCGTTTCTTTTTCATGCGCGGCATAGCCCTTCACGATGTTAACGAGATTGGGAATCAGGTCAGAGCGTCGCTTGTACTGATTGAGCACCTCAGACCATGTGGCTTCGACTTCGTTGAGCGCAGTCGGAATACTTCGAACTCCACAACCGGACAAAATCAACGACAAGAGGAGCACGGCGCCAATGCCAACGAAAAATGCTGAGTGCCTCATGCGAGCAACTTTAGCAGAAAAGGGTCTGCTAGCGTGGGGTTCGCTATTCGTACATTTGAGATAAGCGAAATAGCCGCGGCTTTTCTTCAGCTAAGTCTGGCTGTATTCATATTCGCGCATCGCGTAATCCCGTCTTAGTTGTTGAAAGGTCTGTCTGACAATATCCATACATTCTCCATTCTTTTAATTTTCATTAGCGAGATAAATGACATGGAACTATGGATCAAATACTTATTCGGCTAAGGCAGATATGTATTGTCCGAACAATGATGAAGATAGCCTCAGTGAAGGGGACTTCGCGATGTCCTATCAATTGCTGAGTTGCCAGAATTGATCACGATTGATTTGATGCTTATTTTTGGTTATTCGTCCGGCGGTGGGTTCTACCCCGTTTCCACGTACACATCCATCAAGGTAGATTAATCTACCTTGATGGATACACATTGGGATAGGCTTTAACGTGCTGCCGAGAATCTGGTCAGACTTGTTTCCTGAAATAATGGTTCATGCAGATTACCGCCGGACACGTTATCTAACCCGCAGTCTTTGTTGAGACAATGAGACCCGGGTATGAAATTGATGCTATAACAAAGATGCATGTCTTGGAACTGATATACGGCATCAACGCACCGGCAGGCTGCTCTCATTATCCACCCGTTGCCGAGTCGTGGCCGAGGCAGTGGCAACATAGGTGTAATCAGGCTTATCGTAATCACCATAGAGAACACGCAGATAGGCCTGAGGCTGGTTGGGGCACCCCATCTCACCACCGAGAAAGTTAATCTTGGATACGGGCAGCACCATATCCCGAGGAACACCATAAACCCCGCTTTCGGTCAAAGGCATCGTGCCTTTCTTAAGTTGCCGTTCGAGCACCCATTCGCCGTAACTTTGGGACAGCCGATAGACGACCAGATCGAGCCGAATCTCACCGCGCATTCGATTGCGCTCCCAATAAAAAGGCCAACGCCCTGGCGAGTTAAAAGAAATGGACAGGTATCCTCTTTTTTTGAATACTTCGACCGTATAGCCGTCTTTTGCCCCGCGTTTGGTAACCCCGGCTGCGAACGAACGCCAGGTCGTGGTGTCATCCAAATACACTGCGATATCGATATCATCCTCCCACGCCAGCAAACCACCGTTTTCACGGACTGCCCCCAGTAAGGTACCCCCATCCAGCCAGTGCGGCAGATTCATCTCTGTGAGGCAGGAGCTGACGTACCGGGAAAGCGTTTGCATGTGTACGCGACAACACGGCGCCGTATTCAGGCCGAGGCGGTTAACGTAAAGATTGAAGGGGCAAGGCCGTGTTTCCTTGTTGCAGCCCCGCCAGGCCACAGCATCATTAGAAACAACCAATTCCCGAATACCATGGCGTTGTGCGAACCCCTTGATATCACCC
>CAZNLO010000161.1:0-3394 GCA_964573935.1 uncultured Parvibaculum sp.
GCGTGATGCTATTCGTGAACAGCGACGGTTGCGGTTCTGCACAGATCAATCGCCAGAACGCCCCCCAGCCCGTGCCCCCCATTTAATCCCAAATCAAGAAGGGGCGTTAGTCCCGTCTCCGCCAACAGCCGTGCCATAGGTGTCCCCTCTTGTGCTTCGGAGACCCTGCAATGAGCAATGATGGCAGGGTTAAGTGCCTGTAATACCGCCGCTGCCGTAACGGAAACAAATCCATCCAGCAGAACCGGGATATTCTGGTGGCGCGCCGCGAGGATTGCCCCTGCAATGGCTGCAAATTCCCGACCGCCAACGCGGCGCAGTATCTCCAGGGGATCCATATTTCCCCCCATAATTCGCGTAACAGCGGTTTCAACGACGTTTTCCTGGTTTTCGCGAAAAGTGTTATCTGGCTCGTCTAACAACCAATCCGTGGCCTTTCCCCCAAAAAGTGCTTTTGCAAGGGCTGCGGCGACGACCTGATTGCCGACGCCAATGTCGCTGACACACAGCAGATCGGCACCGCCAGCGATCGCTTCCATGCCAAAAGCCATGGTTGCCGCGCACCCTGCCTCGTCAAATACATCGTGCCGGGTGATGTCGGGTGTGGGGAGATCGAGGGCAAGGTCGAACACTTTCAGGCCGATATTGCTCTGCAAAACCGCGCGTGACACAGGTGCGCCGCCTGCGGCAATCCGCTCCACCTGCGCTTGTGTTGTGCCGGCAGACTCCCTGCAAATCTGATTCCCGACAACCCCGTGATTTGCTGCGAAAATGCCAATCAAAGGCTGGCTGATTAGCGGTTTACTGCGTCCCTGCCAGGCCGCCAGCCATTCGACCAGCTCGCGCAACACCCCCAGCCCTGATGGGGCTGTTTGGCGCACAGCATTCGCTGCCGCCGTGTCCGGCAAGGGAGGGCCTTCGATCAGCCTGCGGATATCGTCGAAGGGGAGGCCGGTGGTAGCGCGGACCATAGTTTCTCCTAACCGGTAAGATGTGGCGTATGTATACGGTGGATGGCTATATAGAGGGTCTGAGTTCGCGTGTCCGCTGCCAAGAGGCAAAAACCTGCCATGAGTACTGATCCGATCAAAAGCCCCTGCAAACGCCTGTGCGCCGTCGATGGCCGGCTCGGCTTCTGCCAAGGGTGTGGCCGGACATTGAAGGAGATCGGCGGCTGGAGCCAATTTTCACACGCCGAGCGCGACGTCATTATGGATGACCTGCCGGCACGCTTTGCCGCACAGGGCCTTCGTGTGCCTGACTAGGAAATATTGATAGGGGGATAGCGGATTATCCCGTTTCCTTCGCGCCACGCAGGCCCAGAGGGTCGGCCTTCAGGACCTTGCCTTCCAGTGCGCCTAACCAGTCAAGGCTTTGGCGAAGCCGGACGACATCCCCGATGACGATGATTGCTGGACCTTTGAACGATGTGCGCTCTACGTCCTGGGTAACGCGCGCAAGCGTGGTCTCCAGGACCTGTTGATCGGGCAGGCTGGCGTTACGTACGAGAGCTATCGGCTCGGAAGGTGGCCGACCGTTCGCCAGCATCAAGCCGGCGATCTCCCCAAGGTGAGACAGGGCCATATAAAGCACGATGACGGGAGATCCTTTGGCAATGGCGGCCCAGTCCAGATTTTCGGGTACGGCGCCCCCTGCCATATGGCCTGTCACGAAGGTCACCGCATGATTGGTGTCACGGTGCGTAACGGGAATACCCGCATAGCTCAAACCGCCAATGCCCGCCGTCACGCCAGGAATCACACGAAAGGGAATACCGGCCTCAACAAGGCTCAGGGCCTCTTCGCCCCCGCGCCCGAAGACGAATGGATCG
This sequence comes from uncultured Parvibaculum sp., assembly GCA_964573935.1. Classification (GTDB taxonomy): domain Bacteria; phylum Pseudomonadota; class Alphaproteobacteria; order Parvibaculales; family Parvibaculaceae; genus Mf105b01. Next base: position 1,832 of record CAZNLO010000161.1, read on the forward strand.
CCACCCTTCAGCCGCAGAACCCGCTTGCCGCCCCGGGCAAGTTCGATAAGCTTTGCGGAAATATCGCGTTGCCTGATGCTGGGCTTGCCGCCCCGTTTGCCAGCATAAATTTGCTCCGTTGTGGGGTTGGCGAAATTTAGTACCCTGCCATTGACCAACGCATCGTAGACGATCACATCGGCCTGTTTCAGCGCGTTGAGCGCGTGAAGGGTCAACAGGCCCGGATCACCAGGCCCCGCGCCCGCAAGCCACACCCAGCCCGGCTCAAACAACGGCAGGCCAGACAGAAGATCGGTGCCTGCGCTGCTCGCAGGTTCAGCGACGTCACCCCTCAGGGAAACTATTTTGTCCGGTCCGCTCATTTTACCAGTTTTCTTCGTAAAAATAGGAAAAACCCATCTGAAGTCTGTAGATAATAGAAAAGGTCGCCGGATTCAAGATACCGACGCGGATCGTCGTCTGTGAATTACCTCAAGCGCCAAAAACAGGAGAAATCCTGACGGACCGAACAGAAAGGTTAACGCAAGACAGGGGATCACGAGCAAATGGTTGATTTCCGACGCCCGCGCCCGCTCAACAATCCAAGAACCGATCAACAAATCGAAAGCAAGAAAATGGGTCCAGCCGGTCATCATGTGAACTGGGGCCGTCATGCCGTTCATAACCCCCGCCAGAGAGCTAAAGCTCACACTGGGCTCCTCGCCCCACCCCACCCCTAAGAGGAGGACGTAGGCGAGGGCAAGCATGATGCCCACGCCCCGCGCGCTGATTATCATCACGCGCGCATTGATCGGAGCTGCAACGAGTGCGCCCCAGCCTAAGAATGAGAGGATGCCGAGAGCAGAAAAGACAATTTCATAGTCCATGGCCGAAGGAGCCTTTGTGAGAAGGGCGGTTTGATCACGCCGCTTGGATGATGATGTGTTTTTGGGCTCAGATCAGCGAGCCTGGAAGGCTGGTAGTCAGACGGCCTAAAAGCTCTGAAAGACTGGCAATCTCTTCTTCAGTCCAACGATCACGGAAAAAGGTACTGGATGAACGTTCAAAGGTTGCGCTCGCATCCTCGACAAGTTGGCGACCTGATGGTGTCAGGACCACATAAGAAAGGCGGGCGTCGCGTTTATCCACATCGCGCCCGACAAGGCCTCTTTTTTCCAAGGGAGCGGCCTGACGGGTGATTGTCGATGCACTTGTGTGCATACAGCGCGCAAGTTCTACCCGACTTAAACGCATCGCTGTCGCTCTTTCCAAGAACATGAGAAGCATCAGCTCCTTTAGCGACAGACCGTGAACAGCTGACAGCTCACCGGACAAGCGTTCTTCAACGACTGTGTAGGCTCTCAAAAGGTGGGCGATAGCTGGGAAGGCAAGATCTGTCATGTTTCTGGTATATTGCAAATTACTTCCTCTTGCAAGCTTTTAGAAATCACTTTCCACATTCAGGAAAAACTGACGAAAATGTTCATGTCTCGGCAAAGGGCTCGCCCTATATTGCATTCATGAGAAATAATCGCTGGACATGGATTGCCCTGGTTGGGCTTGGCATCGCGGCCCTGCTATTTG
>CAZNLO010000162.1:0-3341 GCA_964573935.1 uncultured Parvibaculum sp.
TAGACAGAGCGCTTAGAGGATTAATACGATGGCACGTGAGACCAAACTCGAGGATTACCGCAATATCGGCATTATGGCCCATATTGACGCGGGTAAGACGACGACGACTGAGCGGATTCTCTACTACACAGGCAAGAGCCATAAAATCGGCGAAGTACACGACGGTGCTGCGACGATGGACTGGATGGAGCAGGAACAGGAACGCGGCATAACGATTACGTCTGCTGCGACGACTTGTTACTGGAATGATAGGCGCATCAACATTATTGATACGCCGGGTCACGTAGATTTCACGATCGAAGTGGAGCGTTCGTTGCGGGTGCTCGATGGTGCGGTTGCGGTGTTTGACTCTGTTGCCGGTGTGGAGCCTCAGTCTGAGACCGTTTGGCGCCAGGCCGACCGTTACGGCGTCCCTCGTATGTGTTTCGTCAACAAGATGGACCGCATGGGAGCTGACTTCTTTCGATGTGTTGAGATGATTGTTGACCGGCTTGGTGCAAAGCCGTTGGTTATTCAACTGCCCATCGGTGCCGAAGCAGAATATGAAGGCCTTATTGATCTCGTGAAGATGAAAGAAATCATCTGGAAAGACGAGAACCTGGGCGCTGAATTTGAATATGTTGAAATTCGCGATTCCCTGAAGGAACAGGCAGCAGAATACCGCACGACACTTGTCGATCTGGCTGTTGAAGTCGATGACGATGTCATGGAAGCCTATCTTGAAGGCGAGGAGCCTGACGAAGAAACGCTTAAGCGGTGTATTCGCAAGGGGACGATTAATCAGAATTTTGTACCCGTTTTGAACGGTACGGCTTTCAAGAACAAGGGCGTGCAGCCACTTTTGGATGCGGTTGTCGACTTCATGCCTTCGCCGCTAGATATTGCTGCGGTTATGGGTATTGATCCGAAAACCGACGAGGAAATCGAACGCAAGGCATCTGATGATGCGCCGGGGTCGGCGCTAGCGTTCAAGATCATGAACGACCCATTTGTTGGTACACTGACATTTGCCCGGGTTTACTCTGGTGTCTTCACTGCCGGTTCGGGTGTACTGAACACTGTTAAGGACAAGCGAGAACGTATTGGCCGGATGCTTCTTATGCATGCGAACAGCCGTGAAGAAGTGAAAGAGGCATATGCAGGCGATATTATTGCCTTTGCAGGTCTCAAGGACACAACGACTGGGGACACCCTGTGTGACCCCAATCATCCGGTGATCCTGGAGCGGATGGAGTTTCCTGAGCCGGTTATCGAGGTTGCTGTTGAGCCAAAGACGAAAGCTGACCAGGAAAAAATGGGTATGGCGCTGGCGCGGCTTGCAAGGGAAGATCCGTCATTCCGTGTTTCTTCAGATGAAGAGAGTGGGCAGACGATTATTGCGGGTATGGGTGAGCTTCATCTGGATATTCTAGTTGATCGCATGCGTCGTGAGTTCAACGTGGAAGCAAATGTTGGCGCGCCACAGGTGGCGTACCGCGAGACTTTCACGAAGGAAGCAGAGATCGACTACACCCACAAGAAGCAGTCTGGTGGATCGGGGCAGTTTGCTCGGATCAAACTTGTTATCGAACCAGGTGAAACAGGTTCTGGTGTGGTTTTTGAAAGCACGATTGTTGGTGGTTCGGTTCCTCGGGAGTATATTCCGGGCGTCGAAAAGGGAGTTCGCACCGTTGCGGAGAACGGCGTGCTTGCCGGGTTCCCGGTTATCGACTTCAAGGTGAAGCTCTATGATGGTGCTTACCATGACGTTGACTCGAGCGTCCTGGCATTTGAAATTGCGGCACGTGCTGCGATGCGCGAAGTGGCACCGAGAGCCGGCGCCAAATTGCTGGAGCCCATCATGCGGGTCGAGGTGGTGACGCCGGAAGACTATATGGGCGATGTAATTGGTGATCTGAACAGTCGGCGTGGACAGATCAGCAGTACGGAAGCGCGCGGCGTGGCAACGGCCATCAACGCAATGGTGCCGCTCGCCAATATGTTTGGGTATGTGAATAATCTGCGGTCCATGTCACAGGGGCGCGCGCAATACACGATGCAATTCGATCATTACGAGCAGGTGCCGCAAGCGGTCTCGGAAGAGATCCAAGCGAAACTTGCTTGATAAACGGACGAACAGGGTAGTTCTGAGGGAGCCTTACGATGGCCAAAGAGAAATTTGAGCGTAACAAGCCGCACTGCAACATTGGAACGATTGGTCATGTTGACCATGGCAAGACAACGTTGACAGCCGCGATTACGAAAGTCCTTTCTGAGACAGGCGGGGCGGTTTTTTCGGACTATGCTGATATTGACAAGGCGCCTGAAGAGAAGGCGCGTGGGATCACGATTTCGACAGCGCATGTTGAATATGAGACGGAGAAGCGGCATTACGCTCACGTTGACTGTCCAGGCCACGCTGACTATGTGAAGAACATGATTACGGGTGCTGCGCAGATGGATGGCGCCATTCTGGTTGTGAATGCTGCTGATGGCCCGATGCCCCAGACCCGTGAACACATCCTTCTTGCCCGTCAGGTCGGTGTGCCTGCCCTTGTTGTTTACCTGAACAAGGTTGATCAGGTTGACGACGAAGAGCTGCTTGAGCTTGTCGAGATGGAAGTTCGTGAACTTCTGACGGAATACGGTTTTCCGGGCGACGACATTCCGATTATTCCGGGGTCAGCGCTTGCAGCGCTTGAGGGCCGTGATGATACGATCGGCAAAGAGTCCATCGGGAAGCTGATGGAAGCTGTGGACAGCTTTATTCCCCAGCCGGAACGTGCGATGGACCAGCCGTTCCTGATGCCTATCGAGGATGTGTTCTCTATCTCGGGTCGTGGCACGGTTGTGACGGGACGTATTGAACGTGGTGTTGTCAATGTTGGTGACGAGATCGAGATTGTCGGTATCAAAGATACGTCGAAGACGACGTGCACGGGCGTTGAGATGTTCCGCAAGCTGCTTGATCGTGGCGAAGCCGGTGACAATGTAGGTGTTCTGCTTCGGGGTATTGACCGGGAACAGGTTGAGCGCGGACAGGTTCTTTGTGCACCTGGTTCGATTACACCGCACACGAAGTTCAAGGCAGAAGCCTATATTCTGACGAAGGATGAAGGGGGGCGTCATACGCCGTTTTTCACGAACTATCGTCCACAGTTTTACTTTCGGACGACGGATGTGACAGGTGTTGTGAACCTTCCGGAAGGTACAGAGATGGTTATGCCTGGAGATAATATTTCGATTGAAGTTGAGTTGATTGCGCCGATTGCGATGGAAGAGAAACTTCGCTTCGCTATTCGTGAAGGCGGTCGCACCGTCGGATCAGGCGTCGTCGCTTCAATCATTGAGTAAGTGAGGGG
>CAZNLO010000163.1:0-3306 GCA_964573935.1 uncultured Parvibaculum sp.
GCACGCGGCATGGCCAGCCCCGACATTCAGCGGGTGTTGCGCACGTTCAACGCTAACGCAGAGCCGTTTCGTGAGGAAAGCAACCGCCATGGCCCGTAAGGAAATATCGGTCGATTATATTGCCCGTGTCGAAGGCGAAGGCGCCCTCAAGGTCGTCATCGTCGATGGTGTGGTCGAAGATATCGAACTGAAAATCTTTGAACCGCCGAGGTTTTTCGAGGCGTTTCTTCGGGGACGCGATTTTCGCGAAGCGCCCGACATCACCGCGCGGATCTGCGGCATCTGCCCTGTCGCCTATCAAATGAGCGCTGTTCAGGCCATGGAACAGGCCTGCGGGGTCGAGGTCACCCAACCGATAAAGGATTTACGGCGGTTGCTTTATTGCGGCGAATGGATCGAAAGCCATGCGCTGCATATCTACATGCTTCACGCGCCGGACTTTCTGGGGTATGAGGGCGCCATTGATATGGCGAAGGACATGGGGGCGATTGTCGAGCGCGGCCTGCAGCTCAAAAAGGCTGGCAACGACATTGTGGCGCTGTTGGGCGGGCGGGAAATTCATCCCATCAATGTCAAGGTGGGTGGGTTTTACAAAACACTCCAGCGCCGCGACTTTGCCCCCCTTACTGAGCGCTTAGAGTGGGCGCGCGACGCCGCGATCGAAACAGTCCGGTGGGTGGGCCAGTTTGATTTTCCGGCACATGAGCGTGATTACGAATTCGTCGCACTACGTGGCGAGGGGGAATATCCACTGGGTGAGGGTCGTATCCTCTCCAACAAGGGCCTTGATACAACAGCCAAAGGGTTTGAAGACCATATTTCAGAACATCAGGTCCCGCACTCCAATGCGCTCCATGCCCGCCTCAAGGAACGGGGCAGCTACATCGTCGGGCCGATTGCGCGGTATAATCTGAACGCCGATCAGCTTTCCCCGCTGGCTCAAGACGTTGCGAAAGAAGCGGGTCTTGTTGGCGAGTGCCACAATCTTGCTCAGAGCATTATCATCCGAAGCATCGAAGTGCTTTATGCCTGTGACGAGGCGCTTCGGATTATCGAGGGATATGCCCCTCCCGATGAGCCGGCCATTGTCGTCGAGCCCAATGCCGCCACCGGCTATAGCTGCACCGAGGCGCCGCGCGGCATTCTGTATCACCGGTATCGGATCAATGAGGCCGGTATTATCGAAGACGCCGTGATTATCCCGCCGACCTCACAAAACCAGCTTAGTATCGAGGAGGATCTGCGCGCTGTCGTTACGGCCAATATTGACCTGGACGACGATGCGCTGCGGAGTCGGTGCGAGCAGATGATCCGCAGTTACGATCCTTGTATTTCCTGCGCCACACATTTTCTGCGGCTCGATAGGGTTGGTCGATAAATGTTCACCCCCAACAGGTCTCCCTCATGCGGCCTTTGATCATCGGCGTTGGCAATGACATGCGCGGTGATGATGGCGTCGGCTGCGAAATTGTGCGACGCCTTGCACACCTTGGCCCACCAATCTGGGACGTCTGTGAAGCAAAAGATGACGCATTGGCGCTGATGGAGGCATGGCAAGGCCGGGAGGTGGCTATCATTGTCGACGCAACGCAGGCGAGCGGCACGCCGGGGAAAATCTCACGGCTCGACCCGACCAAAGGTCCGCTGAACGCCATCATGAACGATGTGAGCAGTCATGGGTTGGGCCTTGGGCATTCCCTTGAGCTTGCCCGGTCGCTTGCTAAATTGCCAGCGTCCTGCATAGTGTTTGTTATTGAGGGTGTCCGTTTTGAGACTGGCACAAATCTTTCACCCGACGTCGAGAAGGTCATTCCGCAGGCGATGGAACAAATCAGACGGGAAGCTGAGAAGTTTGCGCCCGGGCGAAAATAACCACCGGGGCAGTCAAGGGAGCAACAAGGATGCATGAAGCATCGCTCACCAATAATCTTGTGCACAAAATCGAAGAGATCGCACGCCGTGAAAATGCCAAGCGCGTCGTGCGGGTGGAGGTCTGGCTTGGTGCCCTGTCGCACATGTCGCCGGGTCATTTTCAAGAGCATTTCAATGTCGCTTCCAGCGGCACGATTACGCAAGGCGCCGAGTTGGTGATCGAAACATCCGACGATATCCGACATTCGGAGGCGCAGAGCGTCTTGTTAAAACGTATCGAGACAGAGGACTGACACCACGAAAACCGATACTCATAGGAACAGGGTGGCCGCGCCGCCTGGCAGTCTGATGCGCCTGCATATTGAAATTGGCGGTGCCGTTCAAGGGGTCGGGTTTCGCCCCTTTGTCTACCGGACAGCCAGGGGGCTGGGCCTGTCCGGCTGGGTCCGCAACAGTGCAGCAGGTGTGGTCTGCGAAGTCGAAGCCACTAGCGACGCGCTTGAGCGGTTTTTGGAGATTATTCGCAGCGAGTGCCCGCCCTTGGCGAAAATCCACAAGATCGTCGATACCGCCATCGAACCCACGGGATCGGCGGTGTTCGAAATACGCTCTAGCCGCGCCAACCCCGCCGGAGGGCCGGTTCAGGCCTTGGCGCTGCCCGATGTCGCGACCTGTTCTGATTGCCGAGATGATATTTTTGATCCAGGTGGCCGACGGTATCTCTATCCCTTTACCAACTGCACCAATTGCGGCCCCCGCTACAGCATCATTGCGCGCCTGCCTTATGACCGGGAGAACACGGCGATGGCGGGCTTTGCCATGTGCCCGGCCTGCCGTGCGGAATATGCCGACCCGTTTGACCGCCGGTTTCACGCCCAGCCCAATTGCTGCCCAGACTGCGGCCCCCAGCTTTCATTGTTGGACCGCGAGGGCCGGACGGTCGCCACCCGACACGACGCCTTGTGCCGTGCGGCGGCGGCGATCCGTGAGGGCAAGATTGTCGCCGTCAAGGGGCTCGGGGGTTTTCTCCTCCTCGCTGACGCGCGCAACGGCGAGGCCGTCCGCGCGCTGCGGCAGCGAAAACACCGCCCCGACAAGCCCTTTGCCATCATGTGCGCTGACATCGCAGCGGTGGACGCCTATGCTCTTGTGTCCGCCCAAGAAGCAGGTTTACTGGAAAGTCCGCAAAGCCCGATCGTTTTGCTGGCGCGCCGACAATTGTCGCAGGAAGATCCTGTCTGTGACGAGGTGGCGCCAGGCAATCCCAATCTGGGAGTGATGCTGCCCTACACACCGCTGCATCACATCCTGATGTGGGAGCTGGGTTTTGCCATTGTTGCGACAAGCGGCAATCTGTCGAACGAACCCCTTGCCCATGACAACCAAGACGCGCTGAACCGCCTGGGGGGCATTGCCGATGTCTTCCTGGTTCAT
>CAZNLO010000164.1:0-3303 GCA_964573935.1 uncultured Parvibaculum sp.
ATCTATTCACCGGAAAAAAATTGCCCGGCATCCGAGATCGCAGACACAACAACCCGTGCCGCCTACGATGACCTCACCGCGCTCAAAACATTCGCCACCGCTGTTAATGTCGTCACCTACGAGTTTGAAAACGTGCCCGGAGAAACCGCGCGCATTTTGAGTGCTCTCGCGCCGGTGCGCCCTAATCCAAAGGCGCTAGCCATCTCCCAGGACCGGCTGGAGGAAAAACAGTTCCTCGCGTCGCACAAAATAGCTATCGCCCCTTACGCCCGCATCGATACGGTTACCGACCTCACAACCGCGCTTGAAACTCTGGGAACGCCCGTGGTTTTGAAAACCAGACGGTTTGGCTATGACGGCAAGGGCCAGGTAAAAATAAACCATCCCGACGAGGCCGCAGCAGCTATCGAAGCGATCGGCGAAGCACCCGCAATCGCCGAAGCCTTCATGCCATTCCAGAAGGAAATTTCCATCATTGCCGCCCGCACGCAAGACGGCACGTACGCCGCCTATGATGCCGGGGAGAATGTCCACCGCAACCATATTTTGCACACAACAACCGTTCCAGCGGACATCAGCCCGGGTCTGGCGGACGAGGCCACGGAAATTGCGGGCCGCATTGCCCACGGGCTGGATTATGTAGGTGTCATCGGTGTTGAATTTTTTGTCCTGGCCGAAACGACGGAAGGGTCACGCTTGTGCGTCAACGAGTTCGCACCGCGTGTCCATAATTCCGGACACTGGACCAGCGACGCCTGTTTGACCGGCCAGTTTGAACAACACATCCGGGCTATCTGCAACTGGCCGTTAGGCGGCACGCAAAGGCATTCAGACGCGACCATGACCAACCTGATCGGGGATGACGCACACGGCTGGAAAGCACACGCAGCCAGGCCAAACCGGGCAGTACATCTCTATGGCAAGGACGAGGCCCGCCCCGGTCGCAAGATGGGGCACGTCACCGACCTGCATCCTCACAGCGACCGGTAAACGCCAGACAAGATAGACCTCCTGGACTAAGCCCTCTCATAATTCCATCTATTTCCATTCCGCGGCGAAACTGAAAGGATCGGTGTGGGATGATTCGGGCACACGCCCGTGCAACATCCGTACGTGGAAATGTGAGGGGACCAGGGTCGATGACAGGAAACAACAGACACAGCCCTCGTATCGCCTCTGTAAAAACACCCGGCGAAATTGAAACTCTGCTGAAAGAGCCTTCCAAGCAGGCTTTGTTTGACTTCTGGAATGAAACGCGCGGCAAAAGCCTTGTGCCATCCGCACCCCGGATTGACCCCGCTCTCATTGTCAGCCTTCTGAAAGACTTGGTCATTTTTGACTTCCTGGGCAAAACCGATGTTCGCTACCGCCTTGCCGGCACGTTGGTCGCAGAACGCATGGAACACGAGCTAACCGGGAAAAACATCATAGAAATGCTGGGGACTGAAAACCGTGAACTTGTTGCGCAGATGTTCGAGCAGATTGCCATGCGCCCGGTAGGAAGTTTCGCGGAGTATGAAAACATCTACAAAAGCGGTAAGCGAGCCGTCATCCATAGCCTGTATCTCCCCCTTGGCAAGACGGGGGAGACCTCACCGCGAATTTTGAGCACACACACGCAGCACAAGACCCTCTCTTACGGGGACAAGCAGCCCTCCGTAACCATCGCCGCCTCGATTACAAAAATAATTTGGATCGACATTGGAGCGGGCGTGCCTGCGATGGGTCACGACGAGGGATAACGAAGCCTCGCCAGAAGTCCAAGCGGGTCCGGCAGTTGATCTATCACTTTTGCCGCCCGGGCTTTTACCTTCTCGATTTGCATAACATCCGCTATCCGCCGATCCAGGAAGGCCCAGGTATCCACCGCTTCCTCACTCTCATCCGCAAACCAGAATGCAAGTGTCGCGGTGAAAACCCCTGCCAGCGTGGCACGCTTGGTATAGTAATTATAGTCAGTCGACGTATCGCCGATCGCCACCCAGATCGCATCCACACTATTGTAGAGCGCTTTCACCCCACTGAGCGATGCAGGGGGAAGCAGCAGTGACACACTTGCCCGCCTCAGCGCCTCGCGATTTTTCCCATCCACCTCAACACGGGTCCGCACCGCAAGAGTAATTTTCTCTCGAATTTTGAGAATGGAAAGATCGACAGCCTCAAGTGCACTGATCATGCGCCGGTCGCCATCTGCCAGAAAATACTCGGCAAGATCGCGCGCACCATTGGGAAAGGCAAGACGCGCAATCCCGTGGTCAATACCGGCCGACCGCGCGGCCCGCAACAAGACCGCCCCCGTCCACCCATCAAACGCAACATCAGGCAGAGCCGCGCCAAGTATCCTGGCGCGTGCCTCCTCAAGAGGATCAGCCGGTGTTTTGCTCGCCTGCATTTTCGCCATCCCTTGTCACCTCATCCGTGTCTTGCGCCAGCCAATGCTGCACTTCGCTTTCAAAAACAAGCGCCCGCATATCCGGCATTTTCTGAGGATATAATATCCCGTCCAGATGGTCGCACTCATGTTGCACAACGCGGGCATGAAAGCCCTGGGCGCGCACCTCAATCAGTTCCCCTTCAAGACCAAGCCCGCGATAGATAATCCTGCGATGTCGCGGAACCAGGCCCCGCAGCCCCGGAACCGAAAGACACCCCTCCCACCCCAGCTCCAGCTCATCCCCAATGACCTCGATTTCAGGGTTGATAAGCACGGTGAGCGGCGCCGTCGGATCAAACGCATCATCTGCATCAATCTCCGCGCCGCCCCTTCCTGCGGGGGCCTGAAAGACCACCACACGCACCCCAGCATGGACCTGAGGTGCTGCAAGGCCCGCCCCGTTCGCATCCTCCATGGTCTCAATCATATCGTGTACCAGAGAAAGGATCTCCGGTGCCGTGGCATCGCCGACCGGCGTCGCGACCTGCTGCAAAATAGGGTGGCCCATGCGGGCAATTTTCCGGATCGTCATGAGGGGAATATGGGCTCCCGTCGCGCGCCGGTAAAGTGCTCAAACCGCCTTCTCAACAGGTTTTTATGGAAAAAACCCCAGAAAACGGCCAGAATGACCCTCGACCGCTGGACAGACTTCGAATCTTTTGCTACCAATCCAGCTTCGCTGCACGGGCAAATCTCTGCCGGAGCGGTGTTTAACGGCCAAACGCCAAATTTTTTGGCTCTTCAGCCCCATTTCTTACCCGTTTGGGAAAAGGCAGGACTACTCGTGCAGGTACTCGTTCGCGACAATAATGTGGATCAAGCTCTCAAAGTGCTGAAAAAGAAAATGCAGCGTGAGGGTGTTTTCCGCG
>CAZNLO010000165.1:0-3289 GCA_964573935.1 uncultured Parvibaculum sp.
CTGGGACAGAAAAACAGACGGCGTTCAATAGCACCAAGAACGAATTTGATAAAGGACGAAACCCGGGAATGATTGTCTACACCGTTGGCACATTTGATTTGCTGCATGCTGGCCACCTTGCCTTGCTAAACCGTTGCAAAACGCTCGGCAACATCGTTGCCGTGGGGGTCGCTTCGGATGAGGTTGTAAACCTCTACAAACCCAATATCCCTATCATCCCGCTGGATCAACGGGTGGAAATGCTCGAAGCTCTGGACTGTGTCGACATTGTGCGCCCCTACCATGAGCTTGAATATGTTTCTGCCTGCAAGGAACTGAATGTCGATATTTTTGTGATCGGGGAAGATTGGGGCAGTAACCATCACAATCTCGCAGTGGAAGCCTATTTGGAAGAAGCCGGAAAGAAGATTGTACAAGTTCGCTACAATTCCAAAAATTCTTCCACGAAAATCAAACAAACGGTCATTACTCAATTCCAGGCAACCTCAGGTTTAACAGCCAAAATATCGACCTTGCCGTTACCAGGAACGAGATCCCGACGCATTGGTGATGCAATCCGCCGAGATGAGGTAGTGAGTTACTAGTTCTCTGCGAATAACCTTGACTCTTGCATTCGGCAAAATTTTGCCTGCCGAGAGGGGGATGCGAGAGCAAAGCGCAGACCAAACCACATGCCGATAGTTGGCCACCACCATTCCATCTGTCAGAATAAAATTCCACCAAATCCATCGCAGCGATTTTCGTGTAAAATTCCCCCGAAGCGACTTGCGGCAAAGTTGAAATTATGGTGACAGTGCACTTAACTGTTGTCGTCTAGCTATTGTCATCAGACTTCGGTCCGCGTTTTACTGGTTTGAGGGTGCTCCCGGTTAGCAATTCGAGACGCTCAAGAAAAGCCACATCGCCCAGCTGACGCCCTTTGTTGCCGTCCGTTGCCGCGCTGCGCCACATGATGGGGAAGTTCTGGAATGACAAGACACGCCAACCTCACCATCGCATCACACCTTAGGTAAAGGAGTTAAGTGCACTGTCACCGTAATTTAGGCAAGAACATCCTTAATAGCCGCCTCGAGCGCCTCTGGGTTTACTGTGGGGCCGCTTTCTCCCTGATACGCAATTTTTCCATTTGTCCCGATCAAGTAGAGACGATTAGGCAATCCACCATATGCATGAGTAACACGATTGCTCATTTCGTCCACTATGACTGGCATCTCGATACTCAAATTCCTCACGCACACTTCCGCCAACGCCTCACGCTGTTCAAAAAGCGTCGGTTGAGAATACAAAATGCCTTCCTTACGATTATCGATCGTCTCCCAACCGTCGGTTGGGTGCATCTCAGCAATATAGACAGCCACAAATGTAATCTGCTCGCCATACGTCTTCCACAAATCATGTATGGACGGCCACGCGCGCCGAAACACACCGCATGTGTAGGAACCGAAAACAAGGGCAACTGGTTGCTTGGTACAGGCTTGAGAAAGATGAAATGTGTCGGCAGTTTTATCTAGGTTTTGTCCTGAAAAGTTGTACAGCGGCAGCTTAAAGTCAAAACACAGGTCGCCCTCGGAAAGCTGCGCGTCAGTAAGCTTTATAAAATCGACATCTTCGAGAACTTCCAGAAATGTTTTTGTCGAGTCTGGTGGCGTGATACTAGAGTAGACATCAAGCTCCTCCTTCACGACCGATGGCCCCGAAGAGGTATGGTCATTGTTCATTTCTATTTCCCTGATTTCAGCGTTTTCATGATTGTCAATAATTTGTGGTCTGAAATAAAATTCTCAGATCATCGCGTAATTACACCGCATCGTAATCATGCTGCAACTATTTGGTGGGTGATACAACCATACCTAGTTGAACCATCTTGCCAAATTTTTGGAAATCTAAGTCGCTAACCTTGAATTACTGTAACAGTGTACATAATTGAATGGGTTCAAGTGCAAAGGTAAAGGTTCGCGCATCGTATCAATTCCTAACTTCCTAATCGCACGCCCAGCGTGGCGAAGCACAAACCAGGGCCACATCCGATTACCCCCCCACCACAATTCCGCGTGTCAGAATAAAATTACGCCAAATCCATCAGCCGCCATTTTCGTGTAAAATTTCCCCGGCGCGGTCTGGAGCACAAGGGAAACACGATGAACATGAAATCTGGTTTAGCGAGGCTACTGCTGGCGACGACAAGCTTTTCCACGGCCGCGCTGGCCGCGGAGACCCAGCTCTTCTGGGGTGACACCCACCTTCATACTTCCTATTCAGCCGATGCCTTTATGATGGGCAACCGGGATACAGACCCGGACACCGCCTACCGCGTCGCCAAAGGCGAGCCTGTCATCCATCCCTTCAACCGCACGCGTGTCCAGTTACGCCGCCCTCTCGATTTCCTTGTGGTTGCCGATCATGCGGAAGGGTTAGGCCTCCTGGGACAAATTTACGCAGAAGACCCTGACCTCTCCGGTTCCTGGTTCTGGCAAAGATGGATATCCGCGTTCTTTTTGGATCGCCTCAGAAGCGCCATGGAAAACCCGGAAGATGCCGTCGCAAATTTTACATCTCGAATGCCCGACGGAAAAATTGCGCCCGCGGGAACAGAGGGCACACTGGACCCCGTGGCAGCCAATGCATCGGAGGAGCGCATCGGGCCCATCTCAAGGATCGTCCCTCCGGCCATACGCCAGGCCATATCCGCCAGCATGTGGCAGAAGTCTGTTGCTGCTGCTGAAGCCCACTACGAACCCGGTGTCTTCACACCCATCATCGGATGGGAATGGACCCAGGCCGCGAACGGTGTCAGCCTGCACCGTGTAGTAATGTCGACCCTGGACGGAACCACGGCTGCTGGCATTGGCCCGGTGGGAAAGGATAACGCCCCTTATCCTGAAGACCTCTGGGCCGAGCTTGACGCACTGACCCGGACGACCGGCGCCCGGTTCCTCTCAATCCCTCACAACTCCAATCGGTCTAGAGGATACATGTTCGCGGAGAGAACGATCCGAGGAGAGGATATCACTGCCGATTTTGCCCGTACACGCATGGAGTGGGAACCGGTCATGGAGGTAACCCAGTTCAAGGGCGACAGTGAGACGCACCCGACCCTTTCACCGGACGATGAATTCGCCGACTTTGAACGCTTTGAGTTCAATGTGCAGCGCCCGCCACAAAGCAGAAACTATATCGCCTCAGTCGGTGACTATGCACGGTCTGCCCTTCTGAGAGGCCTGGAGATGGAAGCACGTCTTGGCGTCAACCCGTTCCAGTTCGGAATGATCGGCTCAACCGACAGCCATAC
>CAZNLO010000166.1:0-3230 GCA_964573935.1 uncultured Parvibaculum sp.
GGTGTTGGAGACTTGAGAGGAGCTGCCCCTAGTACGAGAGGACCGGGGTGGACGCACCACTGGTGGACCTGTTGTCGTGCCAACGGCAGTGCAGGGTAGCTATGTGCGGACAGGATAACCGCTGAAGGCATCTAAGCGGGAAGCCCCCCTCAAAACAAGGTATCCCTGAGAGCCGAGGTAGACCACCTCGTCGATAGGCCAGAGATGTAAGCGCGGCAACGCGTTCAGTTGACTGGTACTAATTGCTCGATAGGCTTGATTTGATCCAGTAAAAGCAAGACTTGCTAATATTGAATTGAAGCATACTACACATATACACAAATACACGATCAGGAAGTTGCGATGCAAATTGCACTGATGTTTGAATTTCTTTCTCGGTTTGGTGGTTATAGCACAAGTGAAACACCCGATCCCATCTCGAACTCGGCAGTTAAGCACTGTTGCGCCAATGGTACTGCGTCTTAAGGCGTGGGAGAGTAGGTCACTGCCAAACCTAGTAAGAAATTCAAACGTATCTCTCTTTCGATGCTTCCTCGGATACATTTATGCTTCTGAGGTGCTTTTTGGCGCGGGATGGAGCAGTCCGGTAGCTCGTCAGGCTCATAACCTGAAGGTCGTAGGTTCAAATCCTACTCCCGCAACCAAAAATTACCACGATAAATCAAAGACTTGGGTTAAATCACCCGCCCAGCGGGCGACAATCCCGTGTTGCAACACGTCGCAACACATTACTACGCGATTCCAAACAGTTACACTCATTCCCGATTCTTCCGTGCGACACGGATGCGACACCGGCGCCCCGCATGTTCTCTCTGCGTTCTGCCTATTCATGAGAAAGCCTTCCCACAGGTATTCGATATCAATGTTCCGCATGGGAACAATGAAAATGGCACGGAGAAAACGAGTTCGCCCGCACCTCGTTGTAACTCCGAACGAGGTGCCGATTTCCATGCCGCTGAGGCGCGCCACCACAAGGCAACGCGCGCCCAGCGCGTTATTATGCCGCTGCCGCGGCCACACCGTCCAGGCGAACGCTGACGGTCGTCATGCCGTTTCCAGCGGCTTTTGTCGCAACACCGATCGGGTAAAACCCGACACCTGGCAGAACGATTTCCTTGGCGGTAGCGTCCCAAGCCACCTGATCCCCTTGCGCGATGACCGTAGCAGACGCCTTGGGCATGTCATAAACGCCGGTGACTGCAATTTCCACGTCGTCGCCTTGCTGGGCGCTGCTGGTCACAATGCCAAACAGTCCACCGATCAGGAGGCCCTGGCTGGCTGCGATGCCGCCCACAGGCGCGACGACGGTGATGATGTTGCCGGGTTGGATAAAGGTTTTCATGGATCAAACTCCCTTGCTGGATTGAATTCGGACGACCGAGATTCGACTGGTGCTGGCGATCCGGCGTTCCAGATCGGCCAGCGCATTGGCCATTTCGGTGTCTGTGGCATAGGTCGATGCGCTTGCCGTCATATTCGACCGTGCGCACCCCGTTGTAGCGGGCTGCCATGAGGGCATCCCGCCATTGAGTGAGTTGTGCTGTATCCGCCACAGTTACGCACCCGCGTTCGCAAACCAGCCACGGTGGTCGATGAAGCCCGCTCCGAAATCGAGGATAACGCGGATTTCCACGCCGTCCACGTCCCAGCCGGATTTGCTTTCGACTTGAGGCCCTTCACCTGGTAATCATCCCATTTTTAACGGGATACGGTCGTAGAACTTACGCGGCCATTCTCAGTTTCTGGGCGGGTGTGATGCTGCCGATGCCCATATTGGGTCGGTCATTGTTGTAAGTCCATAGCCATTGCGTGGCGAAGTCCTGTGCCTCCTCTATGTTTTCGATGATGTGTTGGTCCAGCCATTCGTGCCTGACGGTGCGGTTGTAGCGCTCAATGTAGGCATTCTGTTGAGGTTTCCCGGTTGGATGTGCTGGATGACAATACCTTGCTTCTCAGCCCGCTCCAGTAGCTTGCCACTGATGTATTCCGGGCCGTTGTCCACCCTGATAGTGTTGGGCTTGCCGCGCCATTCAATAATCCGATTGAGGCTACGGATTACCCGTTCGGCTGGTAAAGAAAAGTCAACTTCGATGCCAAGCCCCTCACGATTAAAGTCATCCAACACGTTCAACCGTCGGAACGCCCGGCCATCACCGAGACGATCTGCCATGAAATCCATCGACCACGTCATGTTTGGCCCGTCCGGTACTGCCAGTGCATCAGGTTTCTCTCGCTTCAAGCGCTTGCGGGGCTTACGGGGCTTGCGGGGCTTAATGCGGAGGTTAAGCTCCCGTTCGCAATAGATTCGGTAAACACGCTTATGGTTCCACGGATGGCCCTGCACGTTGCGCAGATGCAAAAAACATAACCCAAAACCCCCAGTCTTGCGGGCTTCCGTCAGCCCGACCAGTAAATCGGCTATCTGTTCATTCTCGTCATTCAGAAGTGGACTGTAGCGGTAGCATGCCTCGCTGAGAACAAAGGTGCGGCAGGCCAGCGCAATGCTGACACCGTGTCGCGCCACCGCGTTCTTGGCCAGACCCCGACGCAGGGCTGGCCGGGTCACTTTTTTCCAAGGGCTTCCTTCAGCAACTCGGCCTGCATGCTCATCTCGGCATACATCTTCTTCAGCCGCCGGTTTTCGTCCTCCAGCGCCTTCATCTGGCTGATCATCGAGGCGTCCATACCGCCATACTTGGCCTGCCATTTGTAAAACGACGCGTTGCTCATGCCATGTTCGCGGCACAGCTCCGACACCGTCACACCGTCACACCGCCTTCGGCTTGGCGCAGGATCGCCAGAATTTTCGGTTCACTGTATCTTGTCATCTTCATCAAAATCTCCTCGTTCATATTGGCGAGAAAATTCTACTTCCGCATCCCCTTGATTTCGGGGGGGATTACCCTTCCAGTCAAATGTCGTCAAAAGGTCCAAGCCGCCCGATTGATACTGCTTGTGCCAATTTCGCACCGCGTCATCGTCGAGATAAAGAAATTCGGCGCTCTTGCCATCATCCAGCAGCAAAATCGCGTTTGACGCCGCGCAACCCCGTGATCTTCACTTGGACGGCGCACAATCTGCTCCAATTCGGCACGTTGTGCGAGGGTAAGAAATTTTGCGTTGAGCATAACCCGAACAGAATCTGTTAGCGAGAAATCGTCAATACCTAATTCGGTGTCAACGGCGGAGTAAAAACCAGCCAAAGGGCGGCGTAAAAGTCGGCCACTTGG
>CAZNLO010000167.1:0-3200 GCA_964573935.1 uncultured Parvibaculum sp.
TGGCGCTTCAGGTTCAGCGCGAGCTGGTCTGGCTGTATGGAGAAGCGCGGGGGCGTGTTGCGTCGTGTGTGGGGGGGATGGACCCTCGCGCCGAGCGCCGAGCTCTGGTCCGCGGGTGTCACATTGTGGTTGGCACACCGGGCCGACTGCGTGACCATATTGAACGCGGTGCGCTGGACATGTCGAGCCTCAAAGCCGTGATCCTTGATGAAGCAGATGAGATGCTGGACTTTGGTTTTCGCGAAGACTTGGAGTTCATTCTCGATACGGCACCGCTTGAACGTCGTACGCTGATGTTCTCAGCCACTGTGCCACGGGCCATTGCCTCAATGGCAAAGCGCTATCAAAAAAAGGCATTACGCATCTCAACAGTGGGGGAGCGCGGGCAACATGTGGATATTGAATATCATGCCCTATCTGTTGCGCCCAACGACAAGGAACATGCCATTATTAATGTTCTGCGTTTTCACGATGCAAAAAGTGCGATTGTGTTTTGCAAAACACGCCAGGAAGTGAACAGGCTGTGCAGCCGGTTTGGCAATCGCGGCTTTTCCGTCGTCGCCCTGTCCGGCGAACTTAGCCAGAATGAGCGGACCCACGCGCTGCAAGCCATGCGCGATGGCCGTGCCCGGGTCTGTGTTGCCACAGATGTTGCGGCCCGTGGGATTGACCTGCCCGGTCTGGAGCTGGTCATTCATGCGGACCTTCCAACCAACAGCGATGTGCTCAAGCACCGCAGCGGACGGACGGGACGGGCAGGCAGGAAGGGTATTTGCGCGCTCATTGTTCCTCATACAATGCGACGCCGTGCCTCCCGCCTCCTTCTAGGAGCGCGGATTGAAGCAAAATGGGGCAGTGCGCCCAGCCTTGACGAAATCAAGGCACGCGACAATGAAAGGATACTTGCAGACCCGGCATTGTCAGCCGACTACGACAAGGATGAGATGGGCTTTGCAAGCCAGTTACTGGAACGCTACGGAGCAGAACAGGTTGCGGCTGCGTTTCTCAGTCGCTGCCGGGCGGAAATGCCGGCGGCGGAGGAACTGCTGGACGCCCCAGTTCATGACGACACAGGCAGGGCGCGCCGCGAACCGCGCGCACGACGTGAACCAAGAGAAGCTTTTGGCGAAAGCGTCTGGTTCACAATGACGGCAGGCAAGAAAGAGCAGGCCGAACCGCGCTGGCTTCTGCCTATCATTTGTCGTCTTGGCCATGTGACCAAGCGAGAAGTGGGCTCCATCAAGATCGGTGACAGTGAAACCCGTTTCGAGATCAAGGCCCAGGATGCCGAGCGCTTCATGTCGGCAGTGGCTGCGTCGGGCGGGGGCGAAAAATCGATCCGCATCACCCGAAATGACGGGAAGGCCACCGGGGGCTCCAATACTCCGACTGCCAGCACAGAGGAGACTGACTGGGTGCCGGAGCTTACCGAAATGGAAAGGCCCGATCCCCGCACCAAAACAAAGCCCAAAGGCGGCAGAAAAGAGGGGGGCAAAAAGGAAAAGTGGAGCCGCGCCAAAAAGAATGCGGCGAAGAACAAGCGCTCAGAAGGTGAAAAAAAGAGAAAAACAGACGACAGGTCAAAATCCCCCGACCCAAAGAAAGAGACTTCCTCCAGCGGTAACCAGGCGCTTAAACGCAGGCAAAAGAAAAGCCCGGAGTCCGATTAAAACCGGCCCCAGCGGGGTAGGGCAAGTACCATCGAGAAAATGCCCCCTGCAAAATTCAATGTTTTCTGTGCCTCTGCGCCGTCTTCCCTAGCGTGATTGTCCTATCTGAAACCGCTCATCCTGCCTAAATTGGGGCACATGGCGGGCATTTTCATGCTGGTCGCAATCAGCCGTGCCTCGGTAAACGTGCCTGATACCTTGCTGGACGTGAGCCTGCCGGTATTTTCTACGGAAATTTAACAATGTTCTCGCTGCGTTGAGGGGGAGGGCAGATTTTGTTTCAGCGGGGTGCACGCCTGCCCTAAACTACCGCTAAGCTGAGGAGAACCCCATTGCGCGATTTTGCCAAAGCCAGCCTGATTGATCTTGTTGTTCTGTATCTGAAGCAAAATAATCCGGGGTTGCTGCCGCCCGATCTCGACCAGGTTGACGCCCTGCGTCAGGCCCATGTTCCAGTGTCCTTCAAACGGGATATTCTGGAAACCGTTTTACACGAATGCGGTCCAAAGGCGCTGTTGGAAGTCGGGCAGGGCATTTACAATATCACCTATGACCCGATCTGGCGCGCGGCTCTTGCTTCGGAAACGCCTCAGGTGTTGTTAGACAAATGGCGGCGGCTGGAAGCGTTTTCCCACTCAGAAAACCGGATAAAGATCGAACAACTCGACCAGAACCAAATGAGATTCCAACGCTACACCGTTAAAGGTGGTACGCCGGGGACTGCGGAGAACCTGCTGATCTGTGGGCTGATTATTGCGCTCCTGCAAGGAATTAACTGTCGCGAGATGTGGTGCGAGATGGCACAGGCCGGTGGTGGCAAAGTTCGGATTCTTGAAGGTGAGGAGTTTGCAATAGTTGGAGGCCCTGTTGGCCTTGAGACCAACAATTGGACCATCGGCTGGCAGGCCTGTTCACAGCAGATGGCAACCGACAAGGCTGATGACCAATTGGCGGCGATAAATTTACCACCGATTGATGATCCAGTGCTGCTGGGGCTGGTTAAATCGGTGACGGCCCAATTGACACGCGATGTTGCGCGCCAATGGAACATTGGTGACCTGGCGCGCGAACTGGGTTTATCAGCGCGGTCACTTCAACGCCGACTGAAAGGGGCCGGGATATGTTTCTCAAGGTTGGTTCGGCTGGTCCGCATTCACGAAGCCTGCCATCAACTACGATCCAGTGACACGCCGCTGACGGTGATCGGATTTTGTGCCGGATTTTCCGACAGCGCTCATTTCAGCCGGGACTTTCGCGCCAGTGTCGGCCTAACCCCGTCGGAATACCGTGCCCATTGTTAGCTGGTTATAAACTTGGGTGAGCTGGTAGTATGGCCAAACTCGACCATACAGCGCATGTACGTGCGGTTTTCCAGTTATTTATGGGCGCGAATACAGATAAATGTGACGCGATTCAGCCCTGTCTATCCTCACGCTTAAGCGACTTGGTACAAACACCCAACCGATCCGCAACGCTCTGAGGTACTCCCCGAAATTAGGACACTGACGTAAGCTGCGATTTGTAGTCTGC
>CAZNLO010000168.1:0-3166 GCA_964573935.1 uncultured Parvibaculum sp.
ATCAAGGCGATCGTTGATGGGGGCGTAAAAATTGTTGAGACCGCCGGGCGTTCGCCGGAGGCCTATCTGCCGCCGATGAAAGAGGCTGGCATCAAGATCATTCATAAATGCACGTCTGTGCGCCATTCGCTGAAGGCTGAGCGCATTGGCTGCGATGCGGTGAGTGTGGATGGTTTTGAATGTGGGGGTCATCCGGGTGAAGATGACATTCCCAACATGATCCTGCTGCCGCGCGCGGCGGAAGAATTGAAAATTCCGTTCGTGGCGTCGGGCGGGATTGGTAATGCGCAGCAACTTGTGGCAGCGCTGGCGCTTGGTGCTGAGGGCATCAACATGGGAACACGGTTTATCGCAACCAAGGAAGCGCCTGTGCATCAGAACGTGAAAGACGCACTGGTTGCCGCGAGCGAGCTTGATACGCGGCTTATCATGCGGCCCTTGCGCAATACAGAGCGCGTGCTGACCAATGCTGCGGTTGAAAAGATGATCGCGATTGAAAAAGAAAAAGGCGATGCCACGACCATCGAAGATGTGATGGAATTTGTGGGCGGTGTTTACCCCAAAATCATGCAGGAAGGCACGATGGAAGCGGGAGCCTGGAGCTGCGGCATGGTTGCTGGCCTCATCCACGACATTCCATCGTGTGACGATCTGGTGGGAGGCATGGTGCGCGATGCAGAAGCGATCATCAAAGGCCGGCTTCAGAAGTTCGTCGCCTGATTTGTGATCCATTGAGTTTAAGAGGCCCGGGTGCGGATAAGCGTCCGGGCTTTTTTGTGTGCGCCCTCCCCAAGTGTTACCCTGTACACCCCAGCGTCATTTTGTACACTCAGTGTCATCCCGGACTTGATCCAGGATCCATTGGACCATGGGGTGCGTGTTGCACCAGAATGGACCCCGGTTCCCAATAAATTGGGATCGGGGTGACAGACTTGGGGGCGGGCAATGACGGACAAGTGGCGGGAGCTGAACAAAGCGAGCTGGAACGAGCGGGTGCTCTCCCATGTGCGCTCCGACATGTATGACGTTGAGGGCTTCAAGGCCGGGCGCAATTCGCTTGTGCACGGGGAGCTGGAGGCGGTGGGCGATGTGGCGGGCAAGCAGCTTGTGCATCTGCAATGTCACTTTGGTCTCGACACGCTGTCGTGGGCGCGCGCAGGCGCAGAGGTGACGGGGCTCGATTTTTCCGACCCCGCGATCCAGGCGGCGCGTGCTATCGCCACGGAGATCGGGGTGGAGGCAAAGTTCGTCGTCGCCGATGTGTATGACGCGGCGAAAGTGCTGGGCCGCCAATATGACATTGTTTACTCCGGCATCGGGGCGATCTGCTGGCTGCCGGATATCGACACCTGGGCGCAGGTGGTGGCGGACCTGCTCAAGCCCGGGGCCGAGTTCTATTTTGTGGAGTTCCATCCGCTGGAATGGATCTGGGATGAGGGGTTCCGCCCGGGCTACGATTATTTCACGCCGCCTGCGGGGTTGGCGATGACGGAGGCCGGGTCGTATGCGGACGAGACAGCCCGGACTCAGAACAATGACACGGTGCAGTGGAACCATTCACTGGGCGCTGTCGTCACCGCGCTCATCAAGGCAGGGCTCCGCATCACAGAGCTTACCGAGCATGACGAGACAATGGTGAAGGGCTGGGACTTTCTGGAAGAACGAGAGAACGGGCTTTACGGAATGCCAAAAGACCGCACCAACCTGCCGTTTATGTACACGCTGAGGGCAGTGAAGGGGTGATAGGAACGAACCCGGCCACACAAATGCAGCCGGGCTTTGGCCATTATGCTGGGACCACCCAAATTGCATAATCACTTTGCACCACGATTTTGCAGCCCGAGAGCTTGATCGCGTATCCTGCTGGTACGATGACCCGCGTTAGGAATTTGTATTTATCTTTCTTCATTTTTTTCTCCTTAATGGATGAGGTCGCCATCGTTGGCTTCCTGCTATTTTTATTTACCAAGGAGTGCCAAATCGCTGTCTTTTTGGCCAAAAAAAGGTGTTATTTCTGCATTCCTCGTGCTTTTGGCTGCTGGAGGGCATTGTTCTGGCTTGTGGCGCGCTACACGGTGCCTGGTTTTGGGCGTGGAAGTTGTGCTTTGGCGATCTGCATACAAAAAAGGGGCGCTGAGTTTCCCCAGCGCCCTGATTTTGCTTCGTAGTGTGAGAGAGCCGTTTTTGCCTACGCTCGTTTTATCCGAAAACCGGTTCCCACTTTTCGGAACTCGCTTTAGTACCCCATTTCCGCATAGCCCTTGCCGTCGGCGACCATTGTTTCCAGCAGGGTGGCGGGCTTGAAGGCTTCGCCGTAGGCGGATTCGAATTCCTTCATTTTGGCGAGCACTTTGTCGAGGCCGATCTGGGCGCCGTAGAACATCGGTCCCCCCCGGTAGGCAGGCCAGCCATAGCCGTTGATCCAGACAATATCAATGTCGCTTGCGCGGATGGCCTTGCCTTCTTCCAGGATTTTGAAGCCCTCATTAATCATCGGATAGACGCAGCGTTCCAGGATTTCATCGTCGCTCACGTCGCGGCGCTTGTTCTGTGTTTTTTCCGAGAACTCGATGATGATGTCTTCAACGAGTTTGGACGGAGTGGCCTTGCGGTTCTCGTCGTAATCGTAGAAGCCAGCACTTGTCTTTTGGCCACGGCGGTTCAGTTCCACCAGCCGGTCGCGCAGCACCCCGTCGGGGTTGGACGTTTCCTGCCGCCAGCCAAGGTCGAGGCCTGCAAGGTCTGACATGGCGAACGGGCCCATGGGCAGGCCGAAGTCGAAGAGAACGCGGTCCACGTCCCACGGCATAGCACCTTCCATGATGAGTTTGTTGGCTTCGCGCTGACGCTGGGCCAGAATGCGGTTGCCGACAAAGCCCGGGCAGACGCCCACGAGGGCTGCGATCTTGCCGATCTTCTTGGCAATGGCCATAGAGGTGGCGATCACCTCGTCGGATGTCTTGTCGGCACGCACGACTTCCAGCAGGCGCATGACGTTGGCGGGCGAGAAGAAGTGCAGGCCGATGACGGCTTCCGGACGGCTGGTGACAGCGGCGATCTCGTTAATGTCGAGCGCCGATGTGTTGGTGGCAAGGATGGCTCCTTTTTTGCAGATTTCATCCAGCTTTTTGAAAATGTCCTGCTTCACGTCCATGTTTTCAAACAC
>CAZNLO010000169.1:0-3088 GCA_964573935.1 uncultured Parvibaculum sp.
AATAGCGATGAAGTGAAAGACCTGCGCCGGGAATCCCATGACCTGATTACCAGTCCGGCTTTTGTCATGATCAAAGCCGCCAATGAGTTCAAGGATAAAACAACGACCATGAAGACCACCGATGTGACCGAAACACTGGAACTCGCCCTCAAAGCCTCTGGCTGTGATCAGGCGAATGTTGTTCACAAACCCCGGCTGTTGTCTGATAATGGGGCCAGCTATATCTCCGGGGAACTGGCGGACTGCCCGGAAAAACGTTGACACATCATTTTATGATGGTGCCCCACAGGGGACATAGATGGGCACTAGTATGAAACAATTGAACTGTAATTGCAAACCCTTGATTGTTAACAAGAAAACCAAGCGCTCATGAAACAGCCCGCAAATACGCGTGCTATAAATCGCTCATAATCGCTCCCAGTCGTGCCCAACTACAAATTGCACGCGCGGTGAGTCAGTCCTGCGAGAACTGCTTTAGGCGGTCCCTACAGAGGGTTAGCATTTGTTCAGCCTTGGCAATGTTGACATCGTCAAACTGAAGTTCGCCTGGCAACGAAACTGCGTTTAGCCCTTCTTCGAAACCTGCCAGCAGCGCGTCCATGGCTTCACCGGTAGCCGAGGCATTGATGCCACCGGTAGCGGCGAGCTTCAGGAAATCGGCGCGTTTTAATCGATCATCTTTCCCGGCCAGCTTGAGGGCCATGTGATCATTTTCGAGTTGTGGGAAAACCCTTGTCGTCACAGCGTCATAGAGAGGGGCAATTCTGACACTGTCAAAGCTGGCGTCACCAGGCTCAGCAATTTTCAGGAGCGCCATGTTTTTTAGATGCATATCTCCGTCAGCTATCAGCCATGCAAAGAGAGAGCGCCGTAAAATTGTCAGAAGGTCCTTTTCGGGGGCCGTCGACAAGGGTCTCAAAGACCGCATGATTCGTTCTATCGTTCCATCATATTTTGCCTCTGGCGGCAGGTCGAGGAGGGAACAAAAGTCTTCGAGCGCAAACAGGCGCGTATCGGCGGTAGAGGTTCGAATGTCGAAGCGTTCAACGATCAATGCCGGTGGCATGCCATCTGGCATCGAAACAAGCGCTATTTCAGGAACTGTGAAACCGGCATGGTGACCCAGTGTTAACGCCAAAAACTCGATGGGTGGCAGAGCTTGATATCCGCCGATCCCGGCGGGCTTCAAAATATGGGTAAAGGGTTTGCCGGTGGCGGGGTGCAGTTTTCCTTTGTCATCCAGGAACATGGGGGCTTTGATCTGAACACCGGACAGACGTGGTGTGTCCGCTTCTGCATAAAGACGCGCAAGCTTTTGTTCGAAATCTTGCTCAATATTATCTCGTCCTGGCCCCTCATAAGTCCCGGAGAAGACACCGCCCATGGTATGGGCAGACAACTTGCCTGCCAAAATATCAGAGGGCAATGATGCTATGTCTTTAGGACTTTGGGCAATTGCAATGTTTGACATGTAGCGCTTTCCTGACCGCAACATCGACCGTTCGTCCGGGCTTTTCAGGACTTTCCCCAGCCACCCTTCCGGTAGCAACGAGAGGATGAAGGGAGGAAGACTTCCAGGCACTGTTTGACGTACCAGAGGAAGGTCAAATCCCTGTTGGGGCCGCCAGCGCCATTCAAACCCGTCATGATCCAGATTGCCAATTGGCTGACCGTGCCATGCTACGGTGAAGTTGAGGGCTGCCTCATTGGTTACAGTCGTAGTGGGCTGCTTTAGCAAATAACGCTCGGCCAGTTCTCCTTCGCGATACCATTCTTTTTCTCGTGCGAGCGCCCAAAGCGCGTCAGCGGCGGCTTTGGGGTCACCATATTCTTCAACAAGTCGCAGAGCGATTTCGGAACGCATGGAATCATTGAGCGAGGCAGCATGCTCGCTACGCATACGAAAGGCTTCGAGAAAGCGCTGGCGGACCGAGGAGACATTGGCCCGGAACTCACCAAGACTGTCTTTGATGACGGCTGAAGCGGTCGAAGGGTGTGTCGGAGCTGCATTCTGAATGATTTCCAGCGATCTGATCCGGGTCCGTTGACTGCGGGGGCCGCTTATAAACAGGCGGCCATCATGTGTTGGCGCGAGCAATACAGCACTGGCTGCGGACAGATAGGCGCGCTTGTAGAGGTACTGAGCGATGCGGACCGCGTGACGCAGCACAACGGCGTCAATGTCATCGGAAGAATCGACATAAATTCCGCGCATGAGCTGCACGATCTTGCCGGTTTCGGCCTGATAATGCGCGCGAGCCTTGTCAATGTTTTCGCCAACGAGATAGAGCATAATTCCAACTATTGCGTATTTAATATACGGAAAAGTTACAAAATTTGAAGGCATTTGTCAACTTTTATTCTAACTATCGCGTATCTCACATGCGTAATAGTTATAAATTGAAATTTGTAAATACCTAACCAGCCATCCGCTCCCAAAGAAGAATATGCTGATCGCCTTGTTTGACAAGGCGGGCACGGATTTCTTCTTCCATGTGGGGGTCATCGAGGATGAGGTTGATATATTCACGCTCCCCGTCTTTGGTGGTCTGTTTCCAGCCGCGTCCGATCTGAAACTGTCCGGTGCGAACAATGTAATCCGGTTCGCTGCTGTCCGGTGATTTGTCGTATGGGTCTATGGTGACGCCACCAAGGTCGTGCAATTTTCGGGTTTCAAGCATCCCTTCAAAATGTGATCCCTTGTCGTAAAATATTCCGATTTTTAAAGCCATTATTTCTCTCCTGATATGGTTGAACTAATTGGCGGGCGCGGGGTAGATTTTGATACGGTGGCAAGTTGTCGGCGCGCTTTCTTGAAACCGTTGTCCGTATCAAGAAAGCTTGCGATGATGTAGGGGACAAGGTCTTCGATCTTTTCCTTTACGCCATAATTCTGTTCATAGATGTGGGCGTAATCAATCAACGCCGCATGGATTTCCGGTGGAAATGTTGCACTGATCCTGACCGGTGTGCGTTTGGGCAGTTTTGAGAGTCTCAAGGTCATGGGGTCGTCTTTCTTTGAATGAAGGGCCTGAGAATAATGTCCTTATGGACAATCACGCGAAGCGGATAGCCAGGCCGGATTGTG
>CAZNLO010000170.1:0-2913 GCA_964573935.1 uncultured Parvibaculum sp.
AAACAACCGCTCTATTCTCACCTGTTCCGCTGATTTCAGCGCCAGTGTCTCTTGTTCGATCGCCAGCCCCGCCTCAAGGTTCGATTCCGACACGGTGAATTCCGCCAGCCGCGCCTCGGCGGCGCGAATATTGGCGCGGGCCTGGGCAATGGCGAGGTTATATTCAATAGTCGAAATCCGTACTAAAACGGCCCCTTTGGGCAGGATTCCGCCCTTTTTCAACGCCGGGTTAACGTATTCGGCTGTTCCGGTAACCTGCGAGATGGCTTCATAGGTGCGGGCAGGTGCTACAAGTCCGAAACCCGAAGCTCTTGGCGCGACGGCCACTTTGGTCGCGGTTATTATCCGCACGGCTGTGGCACGCTCGACCACCGCTTCTTGTGCGGGTGCCGGTTTCGAGGCGATTGTGTAAGCGACAAACCCCACCCCTGCCAAAACCAGTGGCAGGGTTACCAGGACCAGTTTAAATCCACTTCTCATTTGGCATCTCCTGTCTGGGTGAACCCATAAAACAACAAGTCCAGCAATCTCTCGCCGTCATGTGTCAACGCATCCGGGTTGCGCGTAACCATCATTCGCAAGGCCAGCCCCTGAATCACACCAATAATCAGGGTCGAGGCGTCTGAGGGGTTTAAATTAGCACGGAAAATACCCGTTGATATGGCGGATTTCACGCATTTTTCCAACGCTGCCCGAAATTTGGCCACGGCGGCATGAATGGTGTCCTGAAGGGCAATATGGCCTTCTTTTGCGTCCCGCATCGTCATGAACTCCGGCAAGGCAGGATTTTGTTTCACCAGCCGCAAATGCCCCATCACCAGAGCTTTCAAACGGGCATCGGGTGCGATATCAGCTCCCTCTGTGGTGGCAATATTTTGCGCGATCTGCGCGCTTAGGTACAGAGCGACGGCAGTCCAGATATCATCTTTTCGCGGGAAATGTTTGTAAATAGCCGGCTGGGTAAGCCCCAGCTCATCGGCAATCATACCTGTGGTGACCTGACCCGGACCATGCCGGAATGCCAGCCGCAGAGCAGCTTGCCCGATCTCGCGCTTACGTTCATCTGCCGGTTTTCGAATACGCATTGCTATCGTCGGATTCGGCGCAGCACCAGAGTTATACCCAGCCAGAAACTTGCGCGAATGATCAGGGCGCCAACCGTCTGCATTTCGAAACCACCTCCCTGGCTTACATGCCAGACAAAGGCAGCAGCAACAAGGAGCGTTGTCAGGGCGATAAGAGCTGAAAGCGCATAGGCCCAGCCGCGTTCCAACCATATGCCGACCCCGGCCAATACATAAAGGAACCCGGCGAAAAAATTGAACTTGACAACAAAAGGAACAAAAAGCCCAACCGCCTCACGCGCGCTATCAGGGCCGAACAGAACACTACCGGATTTGAACAAGGTAATTGCCCCAAACACCAGGGCCAGAATTGCGAGTGTCCTTTTCAGGGCCGGTGAAAGGGTCAGTTTTTCCATTGGGTGTTGCGCCTTGGCTATTAGTTATAAGTTAATAACTAATACCGCCGCGGCAGCATTTCAACCTCAATGGAGAGCCCTTAAGAGACTTCTTGTGTATCCGCTTTGTGATAATTGCTGCCTGCCAGAGGGACTTGCGGGTGCCGATGCGTATGCCCACGTTAGGTTGGAACTGACTAAGCCCAGACGTCTTGCAAGAACTTGGCGACAGTTTCATGCGCCCGCTCAGTGTCGTCGACCAGGCCCAGATACCCGAAAAACCCATGGATCATGCCGGGGAACTCTGCGTGTTCGGTCAATACGCCGGCGGCCCTTAACATGGCGGCATATTCGACCCCCTCATCGTGCAGGACATCGCACTCTGCGGTCAGGATCAGAGCAGGTGGCAGGCCGGCGAGCGACGCCGCGTTGATCGGGCTGGCCCGCCAGTTGTCACGCAGTTTGAGGTCAGGCAGATATCGGTCCATGAACCAGGTCACCGTGTCGGCCTCAAGGATGCCATATCCTTTGCCATATCGATCATAAGACGGAGTGCCGCCACGAAAGTTGACCACCGGATAAATCAAAGCCTGCGCAGAGACAGCAAATGCACCGCTGTCGCGCGCCATCAAGGCAACCACGGTGGCCAGATTGCCACCTGCACTGTCACCGCAGACCGCCAGCCGGGACGCATCAATGCGCAGAGACTGGGCCTGATCAGCAACCCAGCGAGCCGCATCATACGCATCCTCTACCGCGGCGGGAAACGGATGTTCGGGACCCATCCTGTAGTCGACCGAAACCAGGGTGCACCCGCTGGACTGGGCCAGAAAACGGGCGATGGTATCATGTGTGTCGAGGCTGCCAAATACATGGCCACCACCATGGTAATAGACGATGGCCGGTGCCTGCATATCCGCCGAAGTTCTGTAAATGCGCACCGGAACATGACTGTAACCCGCACCGGTCGAGGTGTCTTCGACTGCAAAAACTTCGGGCGGCGGGTAGGTCTCGCGCCGGGCCTCAGACAAGCGCTCAACCAACGCACGGGCAGCCTCGGTCGTGAGACCCTGAACCTTTGGAATGCCCAGTTCAACTGTTCGGTCAATGATGGCCTGTATCTGTGGGTGAACGTCTTCGGGCATAATCTTATCACTCTCCTGAATGACCCCAGGTATTGCAGCATTGCCAGGGGCTGAAATCAGCGTATTGGTTTACTTGATTGGCGAAAAAAATGGGGGGGCCGTTGTTCAGAAGTCTCATGGAGCCAATCTGGCGTGTTGGTGGAGCCTAGGGGGATCGAACCCCTGACCTCTTGCATGCCATGCAAGCGCTCTCCCAGCTGAGCTAAGGCCCCTGTCTTGTGTGCCGGTCAATAGGCGTAACCCCGGACGGGATCAAGCCAAAAATACTGCCGGTGCAGACTGCGGGCTGATGCGCGTCACCAGCCCCCG
>CAZNLO010000171.1:0-2902 GCA_964573935.1 uncultured Parvibaculum sp.
CTGCAAGACAGAGTTGGCATCGGCCATTGTATTTTCTTTCCCTGCTGTTTTCTTCGTTAGTGGCGGGCGAACGCCTGCCTTGTTCCTGAGACTGCGGTGCCTTCTACCGCGACTGCGCCTGGCGGTCTATCCCGCAGTCTACCCAACAGTCTAAATAGCTTCTGTTCCGGTTTCGCCGGTCCGAATACGGATTGCCTCTTCAATGGTTGAGATGAATATCTTTCCATCGCCGATGCGCCCCGTCCGGGCGGCATTCTGTATGGCTTCAACCGCTTTTTCCACGGTTTCGTCATCCAGAACCACTTCGATTTTCACTTTTGGGAGAAAATCGACCACATACTCAGCGCCCCGATAAAGCTCGGTATGGCCTTTCTGTCGACCAAAACCCTTTGCCTCGGTTACGGTAATGCCCTGTAGTCCAACTTCCTGAAGCGCCTCTTTTACTTCATCGAGTTTGAACGGTTTGATGATCGCTTCGATTTTTTTCATCGTCTGTCACTTCCTGAAGCCTTGGGAACAGGTGGCCTGTTTTCCCTCCGGCAAGGTTGCATTTAGCGCATTGTCACGCCGCACTGTCCTTTGTAAAAGCACAAGCTGTGCCATCCGTTGAAGAGATAAAAAATATAATGGAAACAATGGACTGGGGAGGGTTTAAGGGCTCATTGCCCACCTTTGGAGCACACGACTAGATGAATATATAGGCAAATGAGTAAAAAATAGGCAACGAACGGGCGTATGGATTGCGTGCGTCATTGCTCCCCAGGCAGGCATCTGGAATGCTGCGCGCCGCAAACCAAACACAGAATGAGGAGTTGTATGCGACCAGGAAACAGGGTTTTTTCGACGCTCGGAACGACGATTTTCACCACCATGTCAGCTTTGGCTACCCGGCACGGGGCGATCAATCTGGGGCAGGGGTTTCCGGACGATGAAGGGCCGCTGGAGCTGCGCCAAAGAGCGGCTCAAGTCGTTATGGAAGGGCCCAACCAGTATCCTCCCTCCATGGGTATGCCAGCCCTTCGTCAGGCGGTCGCAGCCCACGACAATCGGTTTTACGGCCTTGATGTTGACTGGGAGCGTGAAGTGCTCGTAACGTCCGGCGCGACGGAGGCGCTGGCGGACTGCTTTCTGGCGCTCCTGAACCCGGGCGATGAGGCGATCCTCATTGAGCCGTTCTATGATTGCTACCTGCCGATGGTGGAGGCGACGGGCGCCAGAGCGGTAACCGTGGCGCTGGAAGCCCCGGACTGGGTGCTGGATACAGATACCCTCGCCGCGGCTTTTTCCGACAAGACCAAGCTCATTGTTGTCAACACGCCCATGAACCCCACGAGCAAGGTGTTCACCAGTGAAGAACTCGGCGCGATTGCGGAATTGGCCTTGAAGTACGACACCTACGTCGTCCTGGATGAGGTCTATGAGCATCTCGTTTTTTCCGGCGCAGCACATGCAACCATGATGGCCATGCCCGGTATGCGGGAGCGCTGTATCCGTATTGCGTCGGCGGGAAAAAGTTTTTCGCTGACAGGGTGGAAGGTCGGGTATGTGACCGCAGCGCCTGACCTGCTCTCGCTTGTAAACAAAGCGCATCAGTTTGTGACTTTTACCACACCGCCTGCGTTTCAGCTCGCCGTGGCGTGGGGGCTCGGCCAGGATGACGTTTACTTCAAAGAGCTTGCAGCAGACCTGGAGAAAAAGCGCGATCTTCTGTCCAGGGGGCTGGGCGAAGTCGGGCTTGGCGTTGTGCCAGCACAAGGCACCTATTTTGTGACCACGCAGATTACCGGTCTTGACTATAAGGGGAGCGATCTGGAGTTTTGCGAGGAGATCACAGCCAAAGCAGGGGTCAGCGCCATTCCTGTCAGCGCCTTCTACAAACCGAGAGAGGGAGGTGTTGGCGTCCCAGGTAATATGGTCCGTTTCTGCTTTTCCAAGCAGCCTGAAGTACTGGAAGAAAGCATCTTTCGGCTAAAGCGTTACTTCGGATAATGTTGCCGGTGTCGGCTGGTCTCTCATGCGATGCTCTTCGTCCTGCGGCTAAACAACCGCGAAGGAGAGAGAGACGACAGGGCACGGTCTTTGCGCTGTGTAACTTTGGGCAGAGTAATCTTGACACCGAGCTTCTTCGACAGGTGCTCGGCTCCCCCCACATAAGCCCCGTCGATCCAGATTTGTGGAACGGTAATCGGGGTCTTGGGGCCGACAATGGGTTTCACCCGGGCAAACATTTCGTACATGGCGCCGGGGTTCTTCACAACATCATGATAGGTATAGGAGATGTCCGCCTTATCGAGGTGTTCTTTGGCGCGCGCGCAGTGGGGGCAATTGTCTTTGCCAAATATCTGATTGCCGGAAACTTTGAAGCGTTCCACCGCTTTGTTCATTATTTTTTCCGCCAGCACACCCCGATTAAGCGCCTCGCCCTCCGACACGACTTCATCTTCGACAATCACAATCGGGGCATGCCAGGCACGCTTTCGCAATGGCTTCCACCATTCTGTGAGCCAATCGCGAACATCCAGCTCGACGGAAACATTCTTCAACTCGTTTTCAAGCGTGTCATTGATGACATCAAGCGTCAGGGTACACTCGCCGCATGGAATTTTGACCTTGAACGGGCCCCACTGACCCGCCCAGCGGTACACCGTGATCTTGAGGGGAGCAGGGGCATCGGTCATGAGAACAAGTCCACGAATGAGAGGAGGAGAGGCCATTTTAGGCGAATGATATGCTGAGCCAATTGAACTTCTCTAACATTTTCGTGACGGCAAGGGCGCGCCGAGTTCGCCTGTGACGCGACGTCAGGAGCGGGCCTCTGGACACCCGGCTTCCCATGCGTATCTTCTCGACCCCTAGGTCATCACGCACAAATTCAGGAGCACACGGATGGTAGATCCGCGAA
>CAZNLO010000172.1:0-2898 GCA_964573935.1 uncultured Parvibaculum sp.
TGTCAGGTTACCTAGCGAATGCAGCTTGGCATTTCTGGTGACTGTGATTTCATCAATCGAAAAACGATCAGCCATTGTGCCGTCGGATAGTGGCCAATCATCGCCCCACGACTGGGGCAACACATGTTCGACCCATAAACCTTCGGGCTTTTCCACTTTCTCAGCCAGCTTTGTTCTACTTGCAATCTCTAGCTCCCAAAGAATATCTAACAGTCTGGATCGCGGCGAAATCGAGTAAGCATTCCCAGTCAGAATGCCCCTGCGCAACTCTACGTCATCTGGGAAGCGGCTGCTGTTGCCCTTCATTTTTGTGAAGAAAGCCTTGAAAACTGCTGCCGAAGGACCTTGAGTTTTGAAATCCATACTGAGTGATTGGAATAACTTGTTGAGGTTCTTCGTAGTCAGGCCACAGATCGCCCTCCTCACGAGATATGAATAGATCAACTCGGCCAATTTCTGCCTCTCGTCGCCGTCAATATCTGCCAATCCAATCTGCATCGCAATGGGATAAGGTGTCGTCACCTGCCAAGCTGCTAGCTTGCGACCAATCCAATGGATCGCGGGCTCCTCATTCTTGCGGTCTTCCAGTGTCTCATAAAGCGGCGCGTAGGTTCCGATCAGCCGTAATTCGTCTTCCACGTTCTGAAAGCGCGGCCGGTTCTTGGGAACCGCAAATGCACGGTACTCTGCATACAGTTCTCGCATAGAGATACTTTCACCCGTTTCGGCAGCAAGAACATGCGCCAGAAAATGGTCAATCTTGGGGCGCGTTGGTCGCGCGTTCGGAGCTGGTTCTTTCCACCAATAGTGATCGAACGGGTCCCAGAGCTTTGTGTAGAGTTTCTCAACAGAGGTGCCTTGCTTCTCTGCCCGGTGAAAAATATTGTTTCGTACCAAGTCCATGGCGAGAAGTGGCTGACCTTGCGAATTTAGTGTCTCAAATATGACTTGAGCATCATCGTTTTCGCCCAGTGTGATGACGACCAATTTCAGACGAACAAGCACGGCGGTCAAGATCGCCTCCAACCGTTTCTCGATCAGTTCTATTTCCACCTCTTCCTCACCGCCGTCCTCTGGAGCATCAGCATCAAGGTCAATCTTTGCCTCGTCATCCGGCCCATAGAACGAAAAATCGTCGATCCAACTATAAAAAAGATGATATGCTCGAAAAGCGGGAAACGGAGTGTTCTTTGGCACCTTACTGCCCCAGTAGAGGTGCTGATACTTCTTTGAAACTTCCGGGTAGGGCAGGTCGATCAAATCATGGAACAACTCGCGATCTGATGGTGTCGGATTAAGCTTGTATTTGGTTAGCGGATCAATGTCTTTGCTCTTGGGGACATTCAGCAGATAGCCATCGACATGCTTAATCAGATCGTGCAACTCGTGATGGCGGGCTACTTCGCGGAGCGCGGCAAGAACGATCTGGAATGTTGTCAGTCGTTGTTGTCCGTCCACCACCTGAACGACGGGCGTGATTCCAATCTGCGAACCCTGATCGACTGGTGACAGGATCAGCGCACCCATGTAGTGTTCAAATTTGGCATCGCCTTCCAACACCTCGATTGCCTTGGCCGCCACGTCTTCCCAGAAAGGCTCCAAACGTTTGTCGCCCCACTGATACTTGCGTTGGTATAGCGGTACCATGAAGCGTCGCGCTTCCTTCAAAACGACTTCGACCGGGTGATCATCTGCATCCATGGTTTGTGTCTCCAATTTTTGCTATTCTGTTCACGGACTATCCTGCCGCTCCCATATCCGCTCCAGCCCCAGTTGGTTGAACGCGGCGTTCGGCGAGACGACAGGCACCTTCTCGTGCAACGCCGCCGCGGCGATTATGCGGTCGAACGGGTCACGGTGTGGCCAGTCGAGCAAGGCCGCTTGCAACGAAACCGCTGCTGTTAACGCAACAACTTCATAGCCATCGTCCCGCGCCCTTTGCTCAAGCCCGTCAATGTAAGGCGCCATCTCCGGCCATTTCCCGATCCGCACTTTCTGGCCGATCTCGTAAAACACGATTCCAGGAACGAGAACGATGTCATGTTTCGCAATAACGCGGCGCAGGTCGTCGCTTATGCGGATACTGTTCATCAACAACAATGCGAATGGGCCTGTGTCGAGGAGTATTGCCACTAACCGCCTTCCCAATCGCGCAATTCCTGTTCCGTCATCGGTTCGAAGAATTCATCGGGGGGTTCGCCGACCAAGCCTGCAAGGCTGCCAAAGCGGACGCCCTTTTTCTTCGCCGGTACAAGCTCTGCCGTCGGCACCCCGTGGCGTGTGATGATCACCCGTTCGCCCCGTTGCACGGCCGCCAGCAGCTTGGACAGGTTGGTTTTGGCTTCGTGGACAGAGGCGTGCATGATGAGCCTTTAAATTAGCTAAGCTATAGCTAAGTCCTGACGCTATTGGTGTAAAGATCGCGCCTCGACGTCGACGGATTATACGACTTGAGTGCCATGCTTTCTATCTTTCGTTTAGCTCCGGCGAGTTTCCCCGCCGTTATATGTAGGGCCGGGTTCACCCCGCCGCTTGTTAAGGGCCCCGAAGGTCCCCGGTAAAAAGGCACCGGCCCCAGAACGAATCCGAGGCCAAGCTCCACTCGGGCGAGGTATCAAGTAAACAGGGGGTGTCTATAGCACTATTCAGGTAACTGTCCTGCCCCGCCTCAGACTGTCCCGCCTCAGACTGTCTTGCCTCAGACTTTCCAAGACACTTTTCGAGTTGCAGGACCATGCCTATTGTGGCAGCGTCGATCTACCAACAAATTATGTTTGTCTTTTTATTTCTGCTTATACATTTTCAAATTTGTGGGAGACCTAATATGGCTGACGACAAAACACTTTCCGGTTTAGCCTGGTTCAAGGCAAATCAATCTAAATACCCCAATAGCAACAA
>CAZNLO010000173.1:0-2893 GCA_964573935.1 uncultured Parvibaculum sp.
CCTGATAGTCGCTCACCGCGCCCCGCCCATTACGGCGGGGCACAACTCTATGCACGCATGACCTTATTCCAGTCGATGCTATGACCGGCAGCTTCAAGCTCACGCGCGAGTGCCTGTTTCCAGCCCCCGCCGCTATCCATCGTCTCCCAAACAACACCGGCGAAATCGCTTGGAATTTCCACCG
The DNA here is from genome assembly GCA_964573935.1 of uncultured Parvibaculum sp. Lineage (GTDB taxonomy): Bacteria > Pseudomonadota > Alphaproteobacteria > Parvibaculales > Parvibaculaceae > Mf105b01. The sequence goes on from CAZNLO010000173.1 coordinate 185, forward strand.
CCCCGCGTTTGAGAGCACATACCTTGTCTCTGCCTAGGCGACCAATGAAGTACCCCAACTCCAAAAGCACATTCTGACGGGCTCTGGGCTCAGGTGTTCCTCCTTTTACGCAGCCCTCATCGTCTGGAGTAAGCAGAACTACTGCGAAACCAACATCACTGTGAGCAACCACTTTTTCGATAATTGTTCGTCCTTGGTTAGCCTGTTCGTGCAAGATGACGGCTTCAAGCCCGATTCGCTCAAGAAATCGTGCCACTGTTTCACGAGCACCATCGTCGTGACCATGAACGATAAAGACTTTGCGCGAAAATTGAGCTTTTAACATGGTATCCGTGCTCCCCTTGGTCTGGATATAACTCTTGTAATCCCGCACAAAGGGAATGATTAGCTGGCCAGTAAGTGCGTGAATTCCAGCAATGACCTTTTTTCCGGAATAGAAAAAATGGTGTCCGAAATTGGTAGCGTAGCCGGGATCTGCCGCCAGCTTCTCGATTAAAAGCAACGTCAACCCCAGCGCCTGCTTGGGGTCGTCTGGCCAAGCAAGCTGGGCGCTTCCAATCATGCTGCCCCCAGACTTTTCACTTTCAGCGATGAACGCCTCAACGTCGAGACCTTCCGTGAGCTCGGCGTTGTATGGCTCAAGGTCGGGATGTCGTAGCAGTTGAGCCAATTTTTTGAGAGGTCTTTCGTAAGTTTGAAGCTGTGAGGACTGCAAATCTAGAACTGCATTGTTTATTTCCGAGAATAAGTCTTTAGCCATCAATCATCCCCATCCGACTTCAATCTAGCTTCTGCCGCTTTTTCAAGAATACTCTCCCGATACTTTTCCTTCATTTGTTCTGCGAGAGGGCCAACGATAGGGTTCGAAGAATATTCTCCTAAGCGGTCGTCGATCATTCGATTGACCGATTGAATTGCGCCCTCAATGCTGGCGGGATCATTTGGATCAAAGTTTACGACCCCCAGTTCGCCGTCTAACTCACTCAAGGCGCGCTGCGCATCTTTCAGGTTTTTCTGAAGCTTATCCAGTCCGGTAATTTTGAACACGACTCACCTCCTTTTATTTATTCAGATGCTCGGAAAATGATGAAACTTCCCGAGCAATGTGATCCATCAGTTCGTGGGCGTTTTTGGGATCACTGCCTGCATACGCAAGGACCAGCAGCGTGAGTGGGTGAACATCCAGCACGGCACAAACATCTTCAATTTTATTCAATGTTGGGCTTTTCAGCCCTCGCTCCAAAGAGCTGAGGTAAGTTCGGCTGGACACATCCGAGAACGCCTCCTGGCTCAGGCCACGCGCCTTTCTGATCCGCCGTAGTGCATCGGGCAACGATGGCTTGAATGCTGTCATTCTGAACTTTCCCCAAAATCCAGAATGACAACCTGTTGCGCCCTATAGGGCTACAATCTATAGTGTTCATTTTTCCGTTTGTGCCTTTACTGAAATCCGCATTGGCGGCTTTCAGCAAAAGCGGAGAGCCTGATCCGTGTCTTTCCTGACTTCCGTGCATGTGCCTTCGTGCTTCTACGCTTTTGCGGATGCGTGGGCTTGCGCATCTGCGCTTTCGAGGGAATGCGGTAAAGCGTCCCTGATGTTTCGTGCATGCGTGGGAGTGCAGCCATGACCCCGCTCATCACCGCCGACGAGCGCACGCGCCTGCTGGCCAACGGCCAGGCCCGCGCTGCCGGGCAGGACACCGACCCGCAGCCCGTGGTGCGCCTGTTCACCCCGGATGCGCATGCCACCTGGCTGCTGGCTTCGCTCGACCCAGCCGATGGCGATACTGCCCACGGCCTGATCGGCTTGGGGATTGGCATGCCTGCACTGGGAACGGTGAAGCTGTCCGACCTGGCCGCCATCGTCGGGCCGCGGCAGCAGTCCGTGATGCGGGATCGCTATTTCCAGCCGGTGCGGCGGCTGTCGGAATACCTGCGGCTGGCCGAAGACAACGGCTCGATCACCGATTGAGGGCCACCGCGAAGCGGTGGCGCACTGTGTCTATTTCGGTCTGGTCTGTGACCCGTTCGGTCTGAATTGGCAGTGTTGCACCGAAGCGGTGCGTGCCAGATCGAAACGGTCATGATGCCTGGCGCGGGCTGCGGCAAGCTGACCGACGCGGCATGCCATTGGAGTGCGTTGCCGCCGTCGCACTCGGACGATTTCAGCAACGTATCGGAGTTCATCGGTCTTGACACTGCCAGTTTACGCTTCACCCATGACGTTTTGACGATGGCCTCGTAGCACGCCGTTTCGCCGTGGCGACGCATCCCCAGCACAGGGAGGTTGCCGTATGGCTGATCGCAGTGCCGAGCCGTGGTATGCCACGGCGGCCTATCTCTACGTTCTGCACTTGGATGGCCCGGCGCTGGCCTGGGAGTACCTGCGCCGTCATCCAGACTACCAGCGCGACTGGCTGCGCCGTCGTCGCCAACCGGATGCCGCCGGGCATTGGGGGCTGCGCCTGCTGGAAGATCCCGCCCTGGATGCGCGGGATGCACACCCGGCCTGGTTCCCCGATCACGATGCCGTGGTGCAGCTCTACCCGGATGCCGATCCGCCACCCGATGCGGTGGTGTTCGAGTTCTGGCGCATTCCAGGCACCAAACACCTGATTCACGACGGCAAACGCCTAGTGCTGGTGGCGCGATGGCCTGGATGCTGCCTGCGCTTCGCGCTCGCACCCAGTCTGGCAGACGGTGTGGCTT
>CAZNLO010000174.1:0-2868 GCA_964573935.1 uncultured Parvibaculum sp.
CGGAAGAGCCAATGCCCGTCACTCAGGCGATCGAGGATAATTTGACAATGGAGACAGCGCCCTGTTCCTTCATGTAAGGAGTGCAAGCGCGGACCATCTGGTAGGCCCCAATGACGTTGACGGCATATATCCTGTGAAAATCTTCCGCCTGAAGGGCGTCGAGATCGTCATGGTCGGCAAACTGAGTTGTCCCGGCATTGTTTACCAGAATGTCGACCCGGCCCCATTTGTCGATCACGGTCTGTACGATCTTCCTGCACGCCTCATCGTCTGAAACGTCGCCCTTGGCAAAAACGGCTTCACCTCCCGCCGCCTCGATTGTGGCGAAGACGTCTTTGGCTTCAGCCTCTGACTTTGTGTAGTTGATAGCGACCTTTGTGCCTGCGGCGGCAAGGCGTATTGCCGTGGCTGCGCCAAGTCCAGCGGCTGATCCTGTTACAATGGCAACTGCACCATCCAGTTTCATGAAATTTCTCCCGTTGTTTATTTTGGGAGAGTGTACCGGGTGAGTGCCTGCAAGTCGCGCGCGGTTTTCGCCATGCGGTCTGTGTTCTATCGAAATCTATGGTTTTAGTGAAGAACGCGCCGGGTGGGATCGTTCAGCCGATCTGCCATGAATTGTTCATGGCTCATTGTCGGGTGTAGCCTGATGCATAGGAGCCCGCCGCTGTAGCGCACGCTTGTACCACTGGCAAAACCAATTCCCGGCACGTCCAGAGCGACAGGGACATGCAGGGCCGGCATGGGCGTTGTTGCTATCAGGGCACCGGTTGCCGACATTTGTTTGATAAAGCACTCCGTATCAACACCGGGATAGACAAGACGTCCGTATATGGATGTTGCGACACGGCGACTGCGCCGCCGCTCTTCCTTGTCGTTCTTGCTCATCATGATTCATCCTGACTGTGTTCTGCGTTAAAGGTGAGGGAGAAACTCTAAAAAACCTTGAATTATCTGGACGAAGTTGAAACACACGGTAAGTTTCTCTCAAACAACATTGAATTCCCCTTATTCATCAATCCAGCGAGGCTTCCATGACGGACGTGTATCAGCTCATAGGCGCTGAAATTTCCCTATACACGGGTAAGGTGCGGGCCTATTTGCGTTTTAAGGATATTCCGTTTGAGGAAATTCGAGCGACGCAAAAAGTCTATGTCGAGACTATTCTACCGCGTACAGGTGTGGCGATGATCCCCGTTCTGATTTCACCTGATGACGTTGCCGTGCAGGACACTAGCGACATTATCGACTTTCTTGAGGCGCGTTTTCCAGAGCCTGCGATTTATCCGAGCACTCCTCGACAGGGAACCATTGCCAGGCTTTTTGAATTGTACGGCGATGAGTGGCTGCTGATCCCCGCCATGCACTATCGTTGGGCCTATAACGAGGAGGACATGTTCCTTGAATTCGGGAGAGGATCGCTGCCCGAGGCAAGTGAGGAGGAGCAGAGAAAAACTGGCGAGAAGCGCTCACGTTCGTTCCGGGGTGCGCAATCTATTCTGGGGATAACGCCCGCAACGATCCCGGCGATTGAGGCTTCCTACGAACAATTGCTGCTTGATCTGGATGCGCATTTTTCTGTTCATCCCTATCTTCTGGGCACGATGCCCTGCATCGGCGATTTTGGGCTCATGGGTCCGCTCTACGCGCACCTGTACCGTGACCCTGCTTCAGGCGAGATTATGAAGCGGATCGCGCCCAATGTGGCGAAGTGGGTTGAGCGCATGAACGCGCCGGAACCCAGGTCGGGATCTTTCCTCCTCAATGACGAAGTTCCTGAGACGCTTTATCCGGTTCTGGTTCGTATTTTTGAGGAGCAATTCCCTCCTCTGCGCGAAATGGTTTCTGCGTTGGGGGTCTGGATAGACAATAATCCTGGTGAGAAAATTCCTCGTGTGATCGGCAAGCAGGCGTTTACCTTGAAGGAGGTTGATGGGACATCCGTTACTGCAGAACGCGGCATGTTTCCGTTCTCTCAATGGATGTTGCAGCGGGTGCTTGATTTCTATCTGCCTTTATCTGGGCGGTCGCGCCAAAATGTCGACATACTTCTCGATCAGGTTGGTGGCAGGCGGGCATTGCAGATGACCGTGAAGCGCCGGGTGAAACGCGAGAAAAATATTCTTGTTGCAGAGGATTAGGAGAATGTGGGAACGACTATCAGCACTGGCAATTTTTCTATGGGTACTGGCTCTTCCCAGTGCGGTTCATGGGGCGGACTACACAAGCCACTATTCAGATCTTGATTTTGCAACCTGCGAGATTGTGCAGGAAAATTCAGACTTCGGGTTTGTTCAAATGAAGTGCCCTGGTGCTTATGGGTACGATGTGTATGTGACGGAGGCTGACCTGCGGCTTTACCTTTCGTACAAGCGGGAAGGGTGGAACACTGTTTCTGAAGTGCCTGATGATGGCGCACAGACTGATGTGTCGCAGTTGGCCGATACATACGAAGCGTCTGATATCGGGCAGACACTCCCCCCCTTCAACACGCTCGGCCTTAAACTTGAATGGCGGGTTGCAAACACAGATGAGGAAGCAGATCCTTTTGCCACAATTGTCCGTTACAATTATCAGATGCCGGATGACAAAGGCGGGTTCGTCGATGGCCAGATACTGGTTGTTTCCCGGTTCCGGTCTGGAGCAAGCTGCCACGTTGCCTATATTGATGCTCTCGCGAATGTAAATGCCAACCTGATGGCGCGCGAGGTTGCCGATAAATTTTTCAAGGGAGGGACGTGCCCTGACGCAAGGGTTCCCGTTCTTGGTCTAGGCGGTGAGGGTTTTCGTTTCTGATGGTCAGCTCTGATGTTCTTGAGGTTTCTGAAGAACGATCATTGTCCCTTAAAGGCTGGCGTTCGTTTTTCC
>CAZNLO010000175.1:0-635 GCA_964573935.1 uncultured Parvibaculum sp.
CTTACGCCACTCCCGCCAACCCTCTCACCCGCCTCGGTGAATAAGACAGGCTAGACGAGCTTGTCTCCAGCCATCGTAGCGGCATACATGGCCGGAACGGGCACAAGATTGCAACACAAGGGCAATATCCATCTGTTGACCATCGCATAAATCCCGCTGCCAGAGTTGTGCCGGAAATTGCTCCAACGGGAGGGAGTTTGTGCAATGGTGACAGGCTGGGTCAAGGATCGCCTGTGTTCTTTTCAAATTTTGGCCAAACGTGGAGATGGCCTGCGTATCAACGTAGCCTGATCCACTTTCAACAACACGGCGCCAAGCGGTAAGTTGGAGGCGGAGGAGCGGTAAAACGCGCTCCATCGCGAATTGATGGCCAACGTCACGAAAGGATTTGCGATCACCATTCCTTCTCTGCCCCTGACGATCGGCGCAGCGCAGCTAGAGCCGCGCCAGAAGTTCCGTCTTCTTTGTCAGAAACTCGTCCTGCGTGATCACGCCCTTCTTGCAAAGCTCGGCGAGGCGTTCGAGCCGGGTGAAAATCTCTTCGTCGTTTGTCGTCGGTCGATGGCCGGGGGCCTCATCGTTGGCGACTGGGAAGTTGTCCGGTTTCTCCTCCACAGAATGACGGACACCGCCCG
>CAZNLO010000175.1:653-2833 GCA_964573935.1 uncultured Parvibaculum sp.
GGATGGGGTCTGTGAAGAGTGAAGATCGTGGTCCGGTCGAGGCGATGGTGCAGGTTCCGATCTGTCCGGGGAAGTCACCACAGGCAAATCCTGCAAACGCACCAATCCGTGCTGGCTGGTGAAAGTCAGGGACTGATCGCCGCTTTGTTGCTGGGAAAATCCGGAAATCCAATGATCGCCGGTATCGTAAACGGTGACCCGCCCGCCTTGGTCGATAGCCAGACGTCGCGTTGAGGGAAAAACCGCATAGCGCAGATTGTTCTGCGATCCGGTTGATGAGGGTGTTCCCAATTCGACAGGCCAGGACGCCCCCGAAATCCCGCTCGAAAAAAAGCTTGTCCCATAGGCCCCGCTTGACTGGCTCTGGCTCTGCTGCACAGCGGGCGACGCGGCAAAGGGAAAGGCACGGTCAAGAGCCTGCGCCAGATCGTTGCACAGGGCATCGACCCGATATTTCAGGTCCTGATTGAACATATCGCCCACCATGATCATCCCACCCTGCGACCACTGGCCCATGCCGCCCAGATCGGGATGATTGAATTGGGCCTGACGCCCTCCACCTGCGGCAACCGCGCGCAAAAGATGAAGCACCGCATCGGTGCCAACATTATAGCGCGCCGCCAGAGCATCGACCAATTGCTGGCCTTCATCGGTTAAGCCGGTCATCATCATCCAATCGCGTTAGCCGGGCAAGACTCTCCCGCCGGGGCCAGATGGCGCTTCATAACAGACTGGCGGCTGGGGAAGCTCCTGATTTTGCGAAAGCCCCCGACGTCCTTGCCACATGAAGTACCGCCAGCACTATCGGGCACAGTCATGACGCTGCGGAGACGCTCCGTTGCGCTTGCACATTCATTGGCGTGCCTCGGTCATATGGCGTGATTGGTGCGCAGCGCAAAAGCACGCAATCGCGACAAACGTCGACGCGCTCGTGAACACATCGCATGCGGCCTCACACGGGCAAGAACAGGCCGGAAAACCGCTTACGAAAAAGATCAGCTATGATCGGACAAGTGCGCGGATTTCTCGCTGTCCTGACGCTCGCTGCGACTGGCCTCGATTATTGCGGTGCGATCGGCCATCGCATGCCATGCCGCCGCCGAATGCAGATGGCGTTCACGCACATTGATCAGAATGCTGGCCTCAGCATCGCGCAGGCTTTGTTCGGCACAGGCGCGGTAAAATGCACTGGTGGCGGTCATGGCAATCCTTTCCCGATGGGATGAGGCTGTCGATCAACCCACTATATCGACCACCAACCTTTGCATTTTGGTGACATTAAGAACGTCCGATGACAAGGTGGCCACAAGAGTGTTACAGAAGACGGACAAAGGCTTGCATAGAATATCTTAAATTGATTCGGCTCCACCTTTGAGGGAAACCCCATGGCAGACCCGGCAAAGATCACTTTTAAGTCGATGAATGGCTTTCACCGTCCCGATAAGCGGGGGCGGCTCGAACAGGCTGCGGCCATTTGCTTGCGCCCTGCTCCCAATGGTGACGATCTGGAAATCCTGCTGATCGCCAGTTCCAGCACGGGGCTGTGGGGACTACCCAAAGGGCATATCGAGCCAGGGGAAACATCACTCCAAACCGCTTTGCGGGAGGCTGGCGAAGAAGCCGGAATCGAGGGTTGCGTGGCCGACACAGCTTGTGGCTTCTTCACCTATCGCAAGCTGAACAGCGTGGCGGAATATCGCGTCACAGTGCACCTGCTTATGGTCAGCCGACTACGTGACCATTATGCTGAAAGTTCATCGCGTGAGAAGAAATGGGTTTCTCTTGTCCAAGCGAGCGGAAAGGTCGCGAACCCAAGCCTTGCTCGCATTCTGGAACGTGTGGCGCAAAGCCGGATGGGGCCAGCTGGCGTCGCATAATCGCTGGGAATTGTCGATGTACTGCAAACCTTTACCGATCACGAAGCTGAGGGCTTACCCTCACTGAGATCGATCAACCTTGCCAAGCTTTGCATTTCAGGCTCGTAATGTACCGCGCATTTCCTTCCGCGCCACAATCCTTGCACCATAATGGAAACTGCCCACCAATCGGTCGAGTTGGCCAATCTGGTTGGACAGGCAATCGAGTGCGGCATGGGTTTCCTGCGCCGTGCCGTCATTATGCTGGGTCGCCGATTTGATCGACAGCATGGCATTGTCCAGAGAATTGCCCTGTTCGGATTG
>CAZNLO010000176.1:0-2729 GCA_964573935.1 uncultured Parvibaculum sp.
GCAACATGATCGGGATGCCATCGCGGATCGGGTAAGCGAGCCCGGCACCTCGGGAGATCAGCTCCTGTGCCTCGCGATCATATTTTAGGGTTTCCTTGGTCACCGGGCAGACCAGTATCTCAAGCAATTTTGGGTCAACGGTCGGGGAGTTGTTTGCCGCCGGGATATTTTGTGCATCTGTCATGGGTTGGGAACATTCCTGTTGGGTTTACTGAACGGTGCTGCCGCCGTTGCTGTTTTCGCGGGCCAGTGCAATTTCGGTCAAGGCAATCAACATCTGATTGCGGTCTTCAAGTGTCTTGGCTTCCAGCAATGCCTGCTTCTCGTCTGGCCCGTAAGGAGAAATGGCGGAGAGAGAATTGACCAGATTTTCATTGGGCGCATTTTTGATGGCATCCCAATCGATCCCCAGACCCCGGGTTTCAAGGTAGAGCTTCAAAACCTCCAGCAGACGTTCTCTTGATACAGCGTCTTCGCCGGCCCCTGCCTTGAGGTCCACAGCGAACTCCCCGGTATCGATATGGCATTGCCGGTAGGGGGTGAGGGTGTCCAGTTCTTCGATCACGCGAAACCGACAGATGCCTGTCAGGGTAACAATGTAGCGGCCATCGTCGGCCTCAAGAAAGGAAGTGATCCGGCCAGCGCACCCTACTTTGCACAATTGCGGTTTTGCGTCGGCGTCTTTTTCCATCGTCAGCGCTTCGGGGCCATCGGGCTGGATCATGCCGATGATGCGCTCGTGGCCCAGTGCGTCATCGACCATTTGCAGGTAGCGGGGTTCAAAAACGTTAAGCGGGAGCTGCGTACGCGGCAATAGTAAGGCACCGCCCAAAGGGAAGACGGGAATTTGTGGAGGCAGATCACTGGCCTTTTGATATTTACCGCTCACGTTTTCACACTACCTTTGTTGTCTTGCTCATAATTTTTTCGTGTTTCCGAACGGAAAACGGGTCAACTAAACAGAATAGACGACAGGCGTCTGCGGCCTTCCCTCGTTACATCGTCTGTTGGTCCATAGGCGTCGAAAAATTCGAGTAACTGTTTGCGGGCGGCCTGCTCGTTCCACTTGGCGTCCATGGCGATGCTGGTCAGCAGCTCGTCTACTGCGTCTTCGTGGTCGCCGGCCGCGTTCAGGGCAATGGCCAGCTCGAAGCGGGCCTCGTGATCCTTCGGGTTTTTGTCAAGCTTTGCGCGCAAGGTTCCGGTCTCCCCCACATCGGCTGCTTTTGCGCTCAGGGCAACGGCGGCGCGGGCGCTGGCCAGTTCGGGATCATTTATTTTATCTGGGGGTGCGAGCGCCAGGGTCTGCTCCGCCCGTTCCGGGTCGCCGCCCTCAAGATAACATTGGGCAAGCCCGGAAATGGCGCCAATGTGGCCGGGTTCTTGTTGCAGTCCTTCCGCAAACAATTGCGCCGCTTGCGGCAGATGCCTCTGTGCAAAGGCTTCGCGGCCTGCCTCCACCAGTTGGTCAACCGGGGAAGGGCCGATCTCGCCCACCAGTTTTTCAACGAACTGTTTGATCTGGCTTTCGGGCAAAGCACCTTGAAAAGCATCCACGGGCTGGCCGTTTTTGAAGGCGAAAACTGCAGGGATCGATTGCACGCGCAACTGGCTGGCGACTTCGGGGTGAGCTTCAATGTCCATTTTGACGAGGCGGACAGCGCCGTGCGCGGCTGTGACGATTTTTTCCAGCACGGGGGTGAGCTGTTTGCACGGTTCGCACCACGGGGCCCAGAAGTCGACAATTACAGGGACGTCGTTTGAGGCTTCCACAACATCTGCCATGAAGGAGGCGGTGGTGGCGTCCTTAATCAGGTCGGCTGCGGGGGCTGCTGCGCCGTCTTCGGGTGTGCCAAGAATTTCGGACATGAGGGTTCTCGGTGCCTTCTTTTGTGTCTGGTGGTGGGCGTCGGGCTTTGAGTTTTGCCGAGCGGGACTGTGCGCCCCACGGGACTTATACGCTAACTGCCGCCTCCAGATCGATGATAATGGGTTCGTGGCCGCAATGGCGGACGAATTTCAGAAAATCCCGGGTGGAAATGGTGGTTGTCGCTTCGTTGGTCAACGGGTGGTAGTTGAGTTTTGGCAGGGCCAGCATGGGGGCGTCCAGGACAAGCCGGCAGCGGTGGTGGATGTCGTTGGCCAGGGCAAAGGGGGTGACGGAACCGGGCCTGACCCCCAGCACTTCCCACATAAGATCGGCGCTGGCGAAGGAAAGTCTGGCAGAACCAAGAGCTCTGGGTAGCTGGTTCAGCCGGATGTTACGTTCCTCAAGGGTTACGATCAGCCACAAAGCGCCCTTTTTGTCCTTCAAAAACAGGTTTTTACAAAACCCGCCTGGAAGGTTGCCGCGCCAGCTCTGTGCTTCTTCCACCGTATGGAGAGGAGGGTGCTCAATCGTATCTGTCTGAGCCCCTAGGTCTGCAAGGAGAGACAAAAGCTCGGATTTTGTGAATGGCATGGATGTTGGATATTTTATCTGGCTCACCTGCAAGGGGAGCAGGGAGGCTGATAGTATGCGTGGGCGCGTGTGGGCCTAATGCCCGTTTTTGTAGAAAGAGACCTTATACGATAACTGCTTTAAGGGGGATTGGGCGGTTCAGGTGTATAAAGGCTTGCAAAGCTGCCTGCTTTGCGCGATATACGCCCTTCGACGGGCCGTTGGGTATCGTCAGGAGCGCGGGCGTAGCTCAGGGGTAGAGCACAACCTTGCCAAGGTTGGGGTCGTG
>CAZNLO010000177.1:0-2671 GCA_964573935.1 uncultured Parvibaculum sp.
AGGACAGCACCTGAAACGCAAGTTGGTGAGGCATTTCATCGAAAGCTATTCAGGTTGCCAGAGAAGGTTTGCTGGCAGGTCCGTTCCCTCCGCCATTATGCTTTGAGAACCCGTTCTCCGTTTTGGGCCATCGCGGATTTTCTTGTTGTTTTCAAAGGTTATAGCGGACGGGCTGTTGACTGTCGCACTGGTGACAGGGCCGGAAATGGTTCTCTCTCCCCCGGTTTTCTCCAAAGCTGTTGACTAAGGGTGTTTTGGTGCGGATTTGTAAATTGCCGTAAAACAACGATATTTCTGGTTTCCACACTTCCACGGTTCGATTTTTTGCGCGCTGGCCGAATGGGGCTGGGAGCGAAATAGACACTTCTGCAGTAATATTTGTCGAGAATCCACTCGAAAGGGACGCAAGTTCTGATTGATTGTTCTGGCCATTTCGGCCACTAATATGTGCTGGGAGGAATGCTCATGAAAGCTCTTTCAGCACGGGAGGCCAAGTACAACTTTGGCCGGATGATCGACCTCGCGCGCTCTGAACCCTTAGTGGTCGAAAAGCATGGCCGCCCAGTGGTGGTTGTCATGGCAGTAGAACATTTTGAGAAGCTGATCGGAAACAAGATCCATCCTTCGCAATTTGAGGGCAAGGCCTGAAGGCTGGGCAAATCAACTAGGAGGCAGGTTAATTGAGGGCGTTCAAATTTGACGAGAAACTGATCGAGGACTATGCTGCGTTTTCCAGGTCATCCACGACTGTACGTGCCAGCGATCTGCAAGACGAGATCGACCGCCACTACGACGATGGGCACTTCTGGCCGGCGCCACTTTTGTCCATCAACCCGTCGTTCGAACAAGGCGCGAGTTCAGCCGATCTTGCGCTACAAGGTGTGATCACAGATGAAACCGCGCGGGTGTTCCGAATTGAGAACAACCCCATTCTGTTTTATGCACATCAAGCAGAAGCCATAGCAAAGGCCAAATCCGGAAAGAGTTTTGTCGTTACAACCGGAACAGGGTCGGGAAAATCCTTGTGCTTCTTTGTGCCGATTCTTGATCAAGCAATCCGTTCCCGGCTGAAAGGTGAAGCTCCACGCACGCGCGCCATCATCGTTTACCCAATGAACGCTCTGGCCAATAGCCAGATTAAGGAAGTGCAGAAGTTCGTCGATCAATCCGGGTTGCCAGATGACTTAAAGCCAACGGTCGCGCGCTATACCGGTCAGGAAAGCGATGCGGAACGGCGTCAGGTCGCGGCAAACCCGCCTGATATTCTTCTGACGAACTTCATGATGCTTGAACTTCTGATGACGCGTCAGGATGATCTGGATCGCAAAGTGATCGAAAATGCGCGTGGTCTGGAGTTCATCGTTCTGGACGAGTTGCATACCTATCGTGGCCGCCAAGGTGCCGATGTTGCTGTGCTTGTCCGGCGTTTACGGGACCGATGCAGGGATGGGAAACCGCCAATTTGCATCGGAACCTCGGCAACGATGGCAAGCGAAGACAGCTCGATTGATCCAGAAAAGGCCGTTGCGCGTGTCGCTTCGCGCCTGTTCGGAACCGATGTCGGGCCGGACGCAATTATCGGTGAAAGCTTGACGCGTGCGACCGATCCGGGGCTTTCCCTCGATGACGTCAAACCCTTACTAGCCAAAATCATCGGTGATCCTCTAGGTGCGAATCTAACGAACGCAGATTTGAAAAAACACCCTCTGGCCGTCTGGACTGAACTCGAATTGGGTATCGACGAGGCCAAAAGTCGAAGCAGGCGAAAGCCGCGCGCTTTGAGGGACGCTGTCGAACAACTCGCCAAGGACGCTGGTGGCGATGAGAGCGCGGCAGAGGCCCGCCTGACGGAGTTTCTCGCACTTGCCGCATTGCCTGAGAACAAGCGTGGTGGAACGTTCAAGGCCGCGTTCATGGCCTTCAAATTGCACCGGTTCATTTCCGGAGCTGGTGACGTTCTGACCACTATGCGATCAAAACCGCGCCGTGTACTTCTTGAAGGGCAGCGCAACGATCCCAAAGACAAGGACGCCCGCCTTTACCCAACGCGATTTTGCCGCGAATGTGGGCAGGAGTATCACGTCGTCGTTCTCACCGATGACGGACAGGGAACAATCGCCCTTCCGCGCGATATCGACGACACGCCACCCAAAGAACCAAGGGACGGCCAGGAACCCGGCTATTTGTCACCCTATGAGCTAGCATCAGACACCTTCAAATTCTCGGGCGACATAAGCTCTTATCCGGAAGATTGGCTGGAAGAAAAAAAGGGCGTCGAAACGTTGCGGTCCAATCGCAAGAAGCAGATGCCAAGACTGATTGATGTTCGCGAGAATGGGCGCGTGAGTGAAGGAGGCGAAACCTTTTGGTTCATTCCTGGGCGCTTCGGTTTCTGCCTCGCTTGCGGGAATCACCCCTCGCCACAGGCGCGCGAGAGGAACAAATTGGCTGGCCTGACGGCTGAGGGGCGAAGCTCCGCCACAACCACCATCGTGACTTCGATGCTGAAATCCCTAAATGCTCCGGACAGCGGAATCGACGAACCGCACAAGAGAAAAACGCTTGGGTTTACCGACAATCGCCAGGACGCTGCATTGCAGGCGGGGCATTTTAACGACTCGATATTCGTTACGCTTTTGCGGGGCGCTCTGCTTCGTGCGGTAATTGACGC
>CAZNLO010000178.1:0-2619 GCA_964573935.1 uncultured Parvibaculum sp.
TGAAGTCGACCCTTCGCGAGATCGCAAAACAGGGCGTAAAAATCATTTCCAATGCGGGGGGGGTCAACCCGCACGGTTGCGCCGCTGCCGTTCGCACGCTTATCGCAGAGCAGGGGCTGGACCTTAAGGTTGCCACCGTGACCGGCGATGACCTTCTGGTCCGTAAGACGGAGCTTATGAAAGAGGGGTTGGTCGAAATGTTCTCCGCAGAGGCGTGCCCGGACCCGGAGACCATTTTGTCGATCAATGCGTATCTGGGCGCCTTTCCCATCGCACAGGCACTGGCCCGGGGTGCTGACATTGTGATTACAGGTCGCTGTGTCGACAGCGCCGTAACGCTGGGCGCGTGCATTCATGAGTTCGGCTGGACACCGGACGATCTCGACCATCTGGCCCAGGGAAGTCTCGCCGGACACATTCTGGAATGTGGCCCCCAGGCAACCGGCGGCAACTTTACAGACTGGGAGGATGTGATCGACCGGATCGCTGACATCGGCTACCCCATCGCGGAAATTTCAGCCGACGGATGCTTTGTCTGCACCAAACCCGAAGGCACCGGCGGCGTTGTCAATGTGGGAACCGTGTCTGAACAGATGCTCTATGAAATTGGTGATCCCCAGGCCTATATGCTGCCGGATGTGGTGTGCGATTTTTCCACGGTTGATGTGGTGCACCTTGCTGACGACAGAGTGCGCATATCGGGTGCTAAAGGCCATGCGGCCCCTGACACGTACAAAGTGAGCGCCACTTTCGCTGATGGCTTTCGCGGCGGCCTCACCATGAGTTTTTACGGAATGGAGGCAAGCCGGAAAGCAGAGCGGTTCTCCGATGCCGTTTTTGAGCGCGCAAGGCGCACGTTACGGGGGCTCAATCTGGCGGACTACACGCAAACAAGCGTTGAGGTGATCGGGGCGGAAAGTCAGTTCGGGGCGGCCCGGCGTATTGGCGTATCGCGCGAAGTCGTGGTCAAAATGGCCGCCAGGCATGACGACGCGCTCGGCATTACCATTCTGTTGAAAGAGGCGACAGGGTTGGGTTTGGCGACACCGCCCGGCCTGTCGGGTTTTGCCGGAGGGCGGCCAAGGCCCATGCAGGTCGCGCGGCTGTTTTCGTTTATCCTTCCCAAGGATAAAGTCGCGATCGAAATAACCGTAGACAATGACGCCGCTTCATTCGTTGAGGCCCCCGGAAGGCCATTTGATCCGGCAGTGCTGGTGCGCCCTAGTGAACCCGCTGCAGATATGAGCGGCGATCTGGTCAGTGTGCCCCTGGTGGCGCTTGCATGGGCACGCAGCGGTGACAAGGGCGACAAGGCCAACATTGGCATCATCGCCCGCAAGGCAGACTATTTCCCCTTTATCTGTCAGGCCATGAGCGTGGAAGAGGTGACAGCGCGCTTTGCTCACTTTCTGGAAGGGGGCGTTGACCGCTTTGTGATGCCAACGCCTCATGCACTTAACTTCGTGCTTCATGATGTACTGGGCGGAGGGGGCGTGGCGAGCTTGCGCAATGATCCCCAGGCGAAGGGGTACGCTCAATTGCTCCTTGAGTGCCCGATACCAATTCCGGCGGCCATGGCCCGCCGCGACAATCTGAATGTGCTGGAAGAGGACACCTAGCCGATGGCGCGTTTTGCATCGAAGATCAACCCGGCCTCCGAGGCCTTCATTAAGAACCGTGCCGAGATGCTGTCTCTTATCGACCGGCTGAAGGAATTGAACGCCAGAGGGGCCGCAATTTCTGAAAAACGCAAACCTCGTTTTGAGGCGCGCGGTCAATTGACGCCGCGCGAGCGCCTTGCCCGGCTTCTAGACCCTGGCATGCCGTTTATGGTGGTTGGGAATCTCGCAGGGTACCTGTTGGACACGCCCGACCCGGACAAATCGATCCCCGGATCGACCGTGATATCTGGCATTGGCTTTATTGCGGGCGTACGCTGCATGGTCGTGGTGGACGATAGTGGCATCCGGGCCGGGGCCATGACCAGTGGTGGTGGTTACCGCATTCGCCGCGCAGAACAAATCTCGCTGGAACAAAATCTTCCCTTTATCCATCTGGTTGAAAGTGCTGGTGGCGACCTTCTCAATTACACGGTGGAGGGTTTTGCAGATGGCGGGCGTCTGTTTGGTAATCTGGCGAAGCTCTCCAAAGCGGGCATTCCGGTCATCTCAATTTTGCACGGCTCGTCAACGGCAGGCGGTGCTTATATGCCCGGCCTGAGCGACTACGTTGTTGCGGTGAAGGGGCGGGGCCGCGCCTTCCTTGCCGGACCCCCATTGCTAAAAGCCGCAACCGGCGAGATCGCGACGGAGGAGGAGCTTGGCGGGGCTGAAATGCACGCAACCGTTTCAGGTCTCGCGGAATATCTGGCGGAGGATGACGGTCACGGCGTGCAAATATGCCGTGAAGTCGTCAAGCGCCTGCAATGGAATGACAGGTGCAGCCCCAGTGCGCTAAAGGTATTCACCGACCCGGCCTATGACCCTGATGAGCTCGCTGGCGTGATACCGATCGATTACCGAACGCCTTACGATATGCGCGAGCTTGTGGCCCGCATTGTGGACGGCTCGGACTTTCTCGATTTCAAGCCGGGTTACGGGGTTTCAACCGTCTGCCTGC
>CAZNLO010000179.1:0-2589 GCA_964573935.1 uncultured Parvibaculum sp.
ATCGGATCGCTCGCATCATTGTACATCCCGCCGCCTCCCCATGGGCCGGCACCACTGGTCTCAGTCATGTTGTCTCTAAAGACGCACCCGACAACCATGGGCGCGCTATTGCCCCCGTTGAACATGCCACCTCCGTAGTTGATAGCGGTATTGGCCACGAACGTGCAGTTCCTCACTGTCGGGCTGCTCCCCACGTTGTACATACCACCGCCGGAACTGGCATAACCGTTGGTGATCGTGAATCCGTCGAGCACAGTGTCGAGCCCTTCGGTGCTGATGCACTTGACCACGCTGTCGTTCAAGCCGGTTCCGTCGATGATGGTGACATCAGGACCGTCAAAGCTGCGTAGCGTGATGGCCTTACCGTTAAAGTTGATTATCTCGTTGTAGGTTCCGGAGTCCACGATGATTGTGTCGCCGGAAGTGGAAACCTCAATGGCCGTCTGGATCATCGCCTTGGGCCCGTCAGGTCCCACGCAGTTCGGGTCCGTGCCGGTCCAAGCATCATTTCCGCATGGTGCGACGTAGTAGGCCATCTGCGCTTCCGCTACCGCTACGAAGAATGTAAGGCTTGCAAAGGCTAGTATCGCTCGAATTGTGTTGGAATGATACATCTGAGGTTCTCCTTCCAGGAGTGTCAACAACGGCGGCAATGTTCTTCGCCCCTCCGGGGCGACCAATGGTCACAATGTGTGGCACCGGTTTTCAACCGGTGGGAGACACAGGTTGAAAACCAATACTGTCCGGCCCGGGAATTGCTTGGTCGCGGTTTTTGTCGTGAGGTTTGGATTATGGCGTTGGTTGGTCGGCAATCACTTGTGTTGATGCTGGAACGCGGGAAGAGCTGGGCGCATACCCCTAGCCACCCGGGTCAGCGCGTACTGCGCCGTGGGCGGTTAGCGATTGTTTTTTTGAGCCTGTCGGGCCCGTTGTCGTTCGGCTGCACGGCGGCGTTCGGCACGCCGCTTGGCGGCTTGGGCCAGAATCTGATCCATTGGTGCCAGGCCGTTCACTGCCATGCTCATCAAGGCGTAGTCGTAGCTGCTGGGCTTGGCGCCGGTTTCGATGGCGATCAACAGCGTGCCGATCAAGGCGATATAAATCTGCAGGGTCATTCCCTGCGGCGATTCGGAGTAGAAGTGCTTAAAATTGGCCATGCATTTGAGCCAGCGGAAAAACAGCTCGACTTGCCAGCGGTGCCTATAGATGACACTGATGGTCTCGGCTGGCAGATCGAAACGATTGGTCACCAGCAGCAAGGGATGATCTGGTTTTTCAGGTTGGGCGATCTCCACCACGCGCAACGGTTGCTTGACGGCTGTACGTTCTTTTCGCCAACCGAGATGCACTTGCCTATCGCTGAGCACGCCGGCGGCATGATCGGCAGCGGTCAATGGGCGCATTTCGATCAGTTCATAGCTGGCAGTCTTGCGCAATCGCACGAGAAAGTCGCTGCCCTTGGCCATGATGTCCGCCAACAATTGATACTGCTGAAAACCGCGGTCACAGACGTAAAAGCAACCGGCTGTGAGACTGCCCCGCAGTTGCTCGGCTTCGCTGGCTCTGCCGTCGGTGAGCGTGGCGTGTGCCGGCAGCCCGCGCAGGATGTCAAAGTGCATGTGGGCCCGTACGTTGCCCTGGGTGACGTTGTTTTTGGCACTGTGGTTATAGAGTGCCCAGGCAACCCGGGAGGCGACGGCAAAGAACGAGCCGTCCACAGCCAAAAGCTTGTTGGTGACACCGTCGAGTCGCGAGTCGTGTTCTTGAATCTTGGCCCGCTTTTTGAGCGACTCGAACAGCGGCAGGAGCAACCCGGGGTCGAAGAGCCGTTGAGCATCAGCCAATGTGCTCTTGGGCACGCGCGGCATCTTCAACCGCTTCTGCACAGCCGGGACGTCGAAGACATCCTCGATCTTTCGCAAGCCAGCCAGGATAGGGTTGAAGAAGGCCAGCAAATGAGCGACGACGAGTTGATCGAAGAAGAAGCGGCGGTTGCGATGCTTGCAGTGTTCGCGAAGATGCTGCAACTGCCCATCGAGCAGGCGGATGAACCGCCGGCCCATGACCTGATCCTCCGTGATGGGGATCGGAGCCGGGCGCGGGGTACCAGCATGACGCCTGCGTGCCATACCGCATAATAAAGCACAAAAGCGCGCGCAGCGCAAGTACGGTAAATGTTAGGTATAACGAAAGTGCCTAAAATACCGGACAGTATTGGTTGAAAACCTGTGCCACATCTTTGAGCAGTCCCATTTTCAATCCCCTCCGAACACATGCTTAGCCCGCCAGCGGTTCAGGGTTTGGATGAGGCGGGCTTTGTGTTTTTGTTTTGCCCCGGGGAGGTGGCGGGTCATGGCTTCGACGATGATCTGGCCGGCGGCGCGGTCTTCCTCGATCAGGTCGAGCAACCGCCTTCCTTGGGCGGTGGATTCTTCCACGCTTTGGGCGAGTTCGATGCGGCCGTCGGGGGTTAGGTGCATTCGACCGCGGTCTAGTTCGCCAAGAATGATTCCGCCTGTGGCGGCGTGCGTTGCCAGGGCTTCGTTCACGGCTGCGTCATCCAGAGCCACCGCTATCCAATCCTGCGGG
>CAZNLO010000180.1:0-2572 GCA_964573935.1 uncultured Parvibaculum sp.
GTATCGGGTTCCAGTCTAAGCCAGGCAACCGGTGCTTCTGAGGACGCCAACGCTCCCGCGCGAACAATGGCCTTCTCAATCTCTTCCTGCATCACCACCGGCATATAGTGCCACATGATGGTATGCGCAATTACCAGAACAGCGCCCGGCTTCCGGTCTTGCAGGGCGCCCGCCACAAAACGCTCCGCACTTTCGCGGACAATCTTAATGCCCAAGGACTGGGCGACCGACACGGCACCCTTTAACCGCGCCATGCGGTCCAACTGATCCGGCCAGACATATGATTTAAGACGCTGTTGTGTTTCGGGCAAAGTAATATCAAGGGGTGCGATGTCGCAGCCGCGCCGCTGACGCACGGCCAGGGATGCTGAAACAGGGGGGCCTCTCCGCGCCACTCTGGCATCAAGTGGACAGCTGAAGAAGGATCACCAAATCGACTGGCACCAAGCTGATAGAAAAATTGATCAAAACCAAGGTTGAGCCCAGCGCTCGCGCCAATCTCACACACATCAAGAGGTAGTCCGGTTTCACCCGCGATAGTGAAATATCCACCAACCATTACAGCAGAGCGGCCTACTTCATTCGTCTGCGGGGGGCTTTCAAGGTACCCGTCATAGTGGGATCGGTTAGCGCGCAAATCGTCGATAAGAATGGCTCGAAATGCCTCATCGCTAAGGCCTCTTCCTCCATCCCCTCCACATGTTGGATAATGCTCTCCCAGAGCCCCTTCTGGATTGTCCAACGCACGTGCATGGAAAGCACCCGCAACCCGCAAAGCAAGCGCCGCTGCCTTTGGCTCTTCTCTGAACGACGCCACCAAATCAGCAACCTCACCATTCGCCGCCACGTCGACCCGCAGCATGCGCAACACCCGGGCTGTAAAAGGAGAGCCCAGCGCTTCACAAAACCCTGCCTGTAGTTCTAGCGCTGCTGCCATTTCGTCGGTTGATGTCACTTTGACGGCGCCTTTCGAGGCAGCGCATTTCCCGTTTCGCCTTGTGGATTTGAGAACGGGACCACCTCATCCTGGTTAATGACGGATAGAAACTGGTTAAGCGCCCAGTGCACGCTGGGAAAAGCGAGTTCATCCCAGGGAATATCATCCCAGGCGAACAACCCCACTTCCAGGCTTTCAGGGCCAGCTGAAAAATCAGCGCTGGCAAGCGTCGCCCGGTACATAAGCTGAACCTGTGAAATACGAGGAATATTGTAGACCGCAAGCAGATCGCGAATTTCAATAGCGGCGTTCGCTTCCTCCATCGCTTCTCGCTTCGCACCTTCTTCGCTGGTCTCGCCTTCCTCCATGAACCCGGCGGGCAAAGTCCAAAATCCCCGTCGGGGTTCGATAGCGCGGCGGCACAACAGGTATTTTTTCCCGAAAGTAACAACTGAGCCAACAACGATTTTAGGGTTCACGTAGTCAACAAATCCACACGTATCGCACACGGAGCGTATGAAAGTGTCGTCCGGCGGCACCTTGCGGCTGAACGCGACAGCCGTCACAGTTTTGTTACCGCTCCCACTGTTTTTGTCATTGCCATCTTCATTCATGATTCTCGACTAACGCCTCTTCCGCTTACGGATTGATCAAACCGGGAGCGACAAATTGACGCTCTCCTGACTTGCAGGGCCTTACTAACACAATAAAGTGCACACGAATGACCCAACAGCGCAGACAAGGGCTTGGCGCCTTCGCTCAAATATGCAATCTGTTTGTCCGAACGAACGATCCACGGACGTTTCTCCTACAAGGCGCGCCGCCAAAATGCCCTACCTAATTCCGGTTGGGCTTTTTTCGATTGCCCCACGCAGGAAAAACGTCACGGGCCTGAAAACAACAAATGCAAAACCGTACGGAAACGAAGATATACCCCCAAGACCACACTTCAACGTACGCAAAATGTTCTAGAGGAGTAATTCAATGGCAGCACGCAAATCAAAAGGCTTCGACCTCGAAGGGTCTCTGAGCCACATGCTGCGCCGCACACAGCAATTTGCCTATGACCAGTTCACTCAAAACCTGAGCAGTGCGAGCTTAACGCCCCGCCAGTTTATCGTTCTGGTTGCCGTCAATGATGCTGAGGGCCTGAGCCAGACAGATCTGGTCAATCGCACCGGCATCGACCGCTCGACCCTCGCCGATATGGTCGCACGTATGATCGAGAATGGTCTGCTCGCCCGCAAGCGCACAAAAGAAGATGCCAGGGCGAACTCTGTCCGTCTGACAGCAGTCGGTCGCAGAGCCCTCAAAGCCACCGAGCCGGGCGCAGAAGAGGCAGAGGCAACGTTGCTGGCTCTTATCCCCAAAACCGTCCAGCGCGACCTGAAGCGGAACCTCGCCCTCCTGTCCGACGCTGTTCTTGAAGCCAAGGAAAATGCCGTGCCGGTCCCCAAGAAGGGCATTCGGCGCAAGCCAGCAGCAAAATGCCCAGCGGCAAAAAAGAAAGCCCCTGCGCGTAAAAAGGCCACGCGGCGCTAATCTGAAAATCACTGTCGTGATGAGAACACCGCCAAGGGTCAGCCCTTCGGCGGTGTTTTCCGTTAGGTCACCCGGCTAAACGCTGATGTCCAA
>CAZNLO010000181.1:0-888 GCA_964573935.1 uncultured Parvibaculum sp.
AACAGGACCCGTTGTCCACTGCCCGGCAGTGGTTTGCTTGCAAACCATGAGAGGGGCTCAGCAGGCGTGGCATATGGCGAACGACGGCATGATCGCACCCGGACGCCGCCAGAGCCAACTCAATCGTCGCCGTCACGTCCTCGGCCCGCATGTTGGTGCAAAGTTTCCAGCCAACGATCTTGAAGTAGGTGAAGCCGGTCTGACCGCTTGCCCGGCAGGGCATGTTTACATGACGACGCTTGCCGCGCCGTATCACCCCCTTCTCGGGGATGTAAACATCCCCTGCCAGGCAAGGGGCAAACGGCGTTTACCTGCTTCGGGAAACTTCTTGGGCCAGCTGTAATACAGGCTCTCCGAGATGCCCTCGCGGCGGCATGGCACTGAAATGGTTTCCTCGCCGCGAAGGCCCGCCAAAACAATGCGGATCTTCTCTTCAGACGAATAGGTTTGTCGGGTCTTGCGGCGGATGGATTTGACCAGCCTGGTAGCCGCAGCTTTGCTGGTTCCGGATTTCTTGTTCATCATTCGCCCGATCACTCGGATCAATGGCGTTCATGGGCTCATTCCTTGACGGTTACGATGAACCGGAAATCCTCCGTTAGCCAATCCTCAAATCTGTCCCACGAGTGCTGACGTCAGACAGATCAGCGGGTTCGAGCAGGCGATGCAACTGCGTGTCGATTGCTGGGAAGCGACGCTGGATAGTGAAGATGGGGAAGTGCGTTCGGCCATTCCGATGATTCTGGCGCTGCACGAGATCAATATCGGCACATCGGAACTGGAAGAGGCCGCCATCGACGAGCTTGACCAAATTGCCCCCGACCTGATTCCGGATATGGTCCTGTCCCTGAACGACTGGACCAAGGGGCGTTCGGGCATTCCGGGGCC
>CAZNLO010000181.1:920-2556 GCA_964573935.1 uncultured Parvibaculum sp.
AGGGCGGACCAAGGTCGGGCGGAATGAGCCGTGTCCCTGTGGTTCGGGCAAGAAGTTCAAGAAATGTTGCGGGTTGGTGACGTTCCACTGAAACGAATGAAAATGACGTTTTCGTTGTCCGGAGGCGCAGATCGACATAGGATCGCCTCAGC
Organism: uncultured Parvibaculum sp.; assembly: GCA_964573935.1. GTDB lineage: Bacteria > Pseudomonadota > Alphaproteobacteria > Parvibaculales > Parvibaculaceae > Mf105b01. The sequence continues at coordinate 1,073 of CAZNLO010000181.1, forward strand.
CAATTCGCGAGGTATTTGCATGTCCGGCAATCTCAGCAACATCGAGTCTATCACCCGGGCGATTTGCGAGCGGCAAATCAAGCTGCACGATACGGACACCCAGCGCCTCGGGGCCGAGGTGGATCGATATTGACACTGCGTAGCGACCGAACTGGATGCGAGGCTGATCGATGAAAATGGCGACCCGGTTCCCGAGTCTAACCCTGTAGTAATTCAGACTTGATCTGACCTGTTCCCTGAGTACGCTATAGCCCGCCATCCAGCCGATCAGAACCGAACCCCCCGGAAGCGTGCTGATCTCGTCTGCGGCCTTTGCCTGTTCGGCCAAGCCGTATTCCACCACCGGCGGGCAGATGCCAACGACGGCTTCAGAACTCACCGCCGCCCTTTGCCCCAATCGCCCCATCGAGCGTAGATGGTGACACTGACGCCAATCAGCGCCACAACAATGAAGAGCCCGTGGGGTGCCGAGATACGGGACTAACGGTTGAAGGGCGGACTGCGTGTCGGCCACGGCCCGCAGCACCACCTCGACGCCCGCAGCACCGCCGCCTTTCATGATGCGGCTTTCCATCCTGGGGTCGGCAATAGTTAGCTCTGCAACGAAGGGGGTATTTTCTCACCTGCCAAAATGCACCTCCATCCGGTCGAATGCCAGGTTGATTGTGTCGTCCTCGACGCAATAGGCCATGCGCACGTGATGCTCTCCCGAGGGGCCAAACGCGCTGCCGGGTGTGACTGTGACATGCGCCTCCTGCAACAGGCGATGCGAAAACTGAACTGCGTTGTCTGTGGTATCGATCATGCGCGGGAAGACATAGTAGGCACCTTCGGGCCGGACGTACTGAAAAACATGTGCCAAATGGTCCAGCCGTTCGCATATCAGGGTGCGTCTGCGACCGAGGATGCTTTTGAACTTCGCTAGGTGGGTTGGCTCAGTTTCCAGCGCAGCCAGGGCGGCAACCTGGGAAATGCGCGGCGTGCAGATCATCGTCAGGTCGTGAACCTTGACGATTTCGGCGCGCAGGGCTTCAGGAATGACCATATATCCAACCCGCCAACCGCTCATGGCGTAAGCCTTTGAGAAGGTGAAAAGATAGGCAATGTGATCCGCGTATTCAGTTGCGGTCGCAAGATTGAAAAACCGGGCGCTGTTTTCGTAGGTAAAGTGGCTGTAGGGATCGTCGAGGATGATCAGCAAGCCATTTTGACGGGCAATCCCAGCGACGGCGCGCAAGGTCGCTTCAGACAAAATGCACCCTGTGGGGTTGGACGGGGTAACCAGAATTATCGCCTTTGTCCTTGGTCCGATCAGCCCTGCCAGCTGTTCGATATCCGGCTCCCAGCCCCGGTTCTCGTGCATTTTCCAGAACACAGGCGTGCCGCCGTTGAACCGGATCTGAGAGATGTGCGACACAAACCCCGGATCGGTGACGATGACCTCGTCGCCGGGGTCAACAATCACATGAAACAGAGTATTCAGC
>CAZNLO010000182.1:0-2013 GCA_964573935.1 uncultured Parvibaculum sp.
CTTTTTGTAGAACAAGAGGAGGATATTAATGGCACGTTCCTACAGTGCTGATTTACGCCAGCGTGTTTTATCGACGATAGAGGGAGGTCTTTCAGCCCGTCAGGCGGCTGCCAGGTTTTCCATCGGTGTTGCCACAGCGATAGTCTGGCACCGCCGCTACCGGGAGGTGGAGAAACAACGGCGCGACAAGAAGGGAAACCCAGAGGTTCCAAGCTTGATGCTCATGAAGGTTTTCTGCTTGAAATGATCGTGGACAAACCTGACAGCAGCCTGACAGAAATGGTGGCAGCTTTATCTGAAGCCTGTGACATCTCTGCCTGTCAGGCAACGGTTTGGCGTTTTCTGCGTTTGCGCGGTTTTACCGTTGAAAAAAACGGCGCACGCCGCCGAGCAGGAACGCCCTGATGTGGCAGAAGCCCGCATGAACTGGCGGGTGATGCAGAAAACCCTGGACCCTTCGAAGCTGGTTTTTCTGGACGAGACCGGAACGTCGACAAAAATGGCACGAACGCGGGGTCGGTCAATGCGGGGGGAACGGCTGGTAGCCAGTGTGCCGCACGGCCACTGGAAAACGACGACCTTCCTTGCCGGTCTGCGTCACGACGGAATTACCGCCCCCCTCGTTCTCGATGGTCCCATGAACGGCCTGATCTTCAGGGCTTATGTGGAACAATTTCTGGTGTCAACCCTTGCCCCGGGAGATATTGTGATCATGGATAATCTGCCTGCTCATAAAGTCACAGGTGTTCGGCAGGCTATTGAGGGGGTGGGCGCAAAACTCCTGTATCTACCGCCATATTCACCTGACCTTAATCCCATAGAGATGATGTTCTCAAAGCTTAAAACCCTGCTGCGCAAAGCCGCCGAACGAACCATCGACGGGTTATGGAGCACAATAGGCACCTTGCTCACACAGTTCTCACAACAAGAATGCACAAATTATCTCAAACATGCCGGGTATGGATGGAATTAAATGAAAAATGCTCTAGCACCGGGATAGCTTGTTTTTCGGGGGTATTTCCCGATTTTAGGCAGACTCCGCCGCCAACCGTTTTCGCGCGAGGAAGATATTGGCCAGCGCCGTCAGGGTGAGCAATTGCGCCTCATTCTTCGCCAGCCCCCGATAGCGCACTTTGCGATAACCGAACTGGCATTTTATCACCCGGAATACATGCTCAACCTTGGCCCGGACCGAGCCATGTTTTTTGTTGCGTTTCTTCTGCGAGGCCGACAATTTCCGCCCCGGCTTGCGCTTGTCCTTCACCGCCCAACAGATGCCGTCCGCTCGGGCCGCCCGCTTGCGTTTATCGCTCACATAGCCCTTGTCGCCAAAAACCGCCACATCATCCGGGCGGATCAAATCCTCCGTCAGTTTGGCATCATGCACCTTGCCGGTGGTGGTCTTCATCGTATGAACAAGGCCGCTTCTGGCGTCAACGCCAATATGGGCTTTCATGCCGAAATACCACTGATTGCCCTTCTTTGACTGGCTCATGTCCGGATCGCGCTTGCCATCCCTATTCCTGGTCGAGGGCGAGGGCGAGGCTGCAATCAGCGTCGCATCCATAATCGTACCGCCCCGCATCAGCAGAGAGCGTTCCTCCAGATAAGATTTTACCACCTCAAACAGGGCTTTGGTCAGATTATATTGTTCCAGAAGATGACGGAAATTAAGGATCGTCGTTTCGTCCGGAATGACATCGCGGCCCAGCTCCAGCCCGGCAAAATTACGCATGGAATGGATGTCATAAAGCGCCTCTTCCCCGCCGGGGTCAGACAAGCCGTACCATTGCTGCAGAAAGTAAATCCGCAGCATCACTGAAAGAGGCATCTGGGGACGGCCCTTGCGAGGCTTCACGTAATGGGGCGCAATCAATCCCTCAAGCCGCGCCCATGGCACAACTTCCTCCATCTCGCCCAAAAAAATCTCCCGCTTTGTCCGCTTCTTCTTGTGGGCATAATCCAATGACGAAAAACTCTGCTGATCCATAACAACTTCCTCCGATTGGTGCT
>CAZNLO010000182.1:2023-2544 GCA_964573935.1 uncultured Parvibaculum sp.
AACATTATAACATCAATTCAGTAAAGTTGTTCAGAGATTCCTTAGCTTGTTACCTTGATGGCGTAACTGTCCCTACGCCGCCCCCTATAATAGCGGGAAGAGTCGCAGCTCCTTTGCCATGGGTTGCGTTAAACCTTACAGATAGAAACTCCTCATACGTCTCCATGCGTGTCATAATTTGAGCTATTTCATCCTCAAGGCCTTCCCTATTGCCAGCGAGTCGCTTGATCTCCTGTTCGGCGGCGGCCAAGCTAATTCTCTTTCCACTGAACGTGTAAGTCGAACCTCCTACTGCTGCCAAATGCTTCACCTCTTCATTCATGAGGTCCAACTGAGTATTCTTGACATGTAACGCAGCCACCAAGGAGTTGATAAGAGCCGTATAAATTGAAATGTCAGTCTGTTTGACACTCTCCTTTGTTTGCAATTCAGCTTCTTTACTTGACTGCTGTAACGCTTTCTTCGTGAGTTATACCTGAATCTGGTGTTTGAGGTATTGAATGGAGGCGGCGTATCTGGTT
>CAZNLO010000183.1:0-303 GCA_964573935.1 uncultured Parvibaculum sp.
GTCACACTGAAGGGCGGATGGGATGCGCTGTGGGATATATTAATTGCGTTACCGGGTATTCTCTGGGGGCATCTGAAGGTCGATATTTCAATACTTTTCAGGAAGCAAAGCAGTTAGTGGTTTGGTGAGATTTATTGAGATACAGCGCATACCGATTTCATCACTTCCGAGTGGGGTTGTCCGATTCATCAGTCAATCTGCGGTCAGTTGACATAGCGAGTTCATATCTTTAGGAACAACCGGGCAGTTGAGGGTGGGCGATCATTGACTCGAACGCTCTTGAACTGTGTAACCGAGATGGCG
>CAZNLO010000183.1:326-2314 GCA_964573935.1 uncultured Parvibaculum sp.
ACAGACGGATGAGCAAAGATTGATTCTGGAAACAGTTCGCAAGTTTGTTGCGGAGGCAATCACGCCGGTAGCGGCTGAATTGGATCGCCAGGTTGACCCTGCGGATTGTTTTTCTTGGGAAATCGTTGACCAGACGGACCGCGTCGGGATTCGCACGATGACGCTCTCCGAGGAGTGGGGCGGTATGGGTGCCGATTCGTTGACTACTGCGATGGTGATTGAGGAAATTGCGAAGGGTGATATGGGAGTCGCGGTGGTTATGGCGCAGACCTTAAAACTTGCTCAGATTTTTCAGAAAGCGATGACAGCGGGGCAGAGAGAAAAATATCTGCCTCGTTTTCGCGACGATCCTCGCTGCTTGCTGGCAATTGGAATTACTGAGCCTGAGACAGGCTCCAATTACTTTATACCGAATTCGGCGTCGTTCCAGACGCGAGCTGAACGGAGTGACGGTGGGTGGCTAATAAACGGGATGAAGCACTTCATCTCGAATGGAAACCGGGCGGGACTCTATCTCGTATTCGCGCAAACGGAAAAAGGCGAAAGTCTGTTCGACGGATCAACATGTTTTCTCCTTGAGCGCGCAGCGCCTGGTTTTTCGATTGGCCGCGTTCATGACAAGATGGGCGAGCGACTCGCCAATAATGCTGAACTGATCTTTGAGGATTGTTTTGTCCCTGACGAGAACGTTGTGGGTGAAGTGGGGCGGGGCTTTCAGGTTTTGGTTGATTTCTTTCCCCAAAGCAACGCCTATGCAGCAGCCACTGTATTAGGCGTTTCCGTTGCCGCATATGAACTAGCCGTCGAATGGGCCAAGACCCGGAACCAGGGTGGTAGTCTCCTTATCGACCATGATGGCATTCGCGCTCAATTAGCCGAAATGCGGATGCTTAACGACGCCGCCCGAAGCTATATTCACCGCGCAGCCTGGTCGGCAGATCACCAGGATCAGGGATGGGATCGAACATTAGGTGCATTGCCCAAGGTCTTTGCGACACAAGCCGCATGGAAGATCGTAACCTGGGCTTCCGAAATCCATGGCGGTTCCGGTTATATGCGGGACATCGGCCTGGAGAAACTGATGCGTGACACAGCGGCATTCCTGCATTCGGATGGTGTCAACCGAACCCTGTTGTTGAAGGCCGCCAGTGTCATGTTCTAAAGGTCCATAGCGGAGAACGCCAGTGAAAGCCATGGTATTAAAGACAGCGAACACTGCGTTCGTTCTTGACACGGTTCCCGATCCTGTTCCAGGCGCAGGCGAGGCAGTTGCCCGGGTCCTGGCTTGTGGCTCAGGACTCACCATTCAGCATGTTAAAGCCGGACGGGTGCCAGCGGGATTCCCGAGGATTATCGGACACGAAATTACCGGGGAAATCGTGGAAGTGGGTCCGGGAGTGACCAGTCTCGCAGTGGGTGTCCCGGTGACGGCGTATTACTATCTTAATTGCGGCCATTGTCGATGGTGTCTTTCTGGCTTAGAGCCTCTTTGTGAGGCCAGTGAAGGGAACGTTGGTAAGGATTGTGATGGTGGCTACGCCGAGTACATCAAGTTGCCGAGTTCCAACTTTATTTCACTCCCGGAGGGGCTCGATTACAAGGCTTACCCTGCAGAGATTGGTGTGATTACCGACGCTTTGGCGACACCCCTCAAAGTGCTAAAGCGCGGTCGGGTTAAAGCCGGTGAAACGATCGCGGTCTTTGGGGCGGGTGGCGGACTTGGAATTCACATGTTGATGATAGCTCATTGGGCACACGCGCGAGTCATCGCGGTTGATGTTGCTGCCAGTAAGCTTGATGCTTGTCGCGAGGCCGGCGCAGACGAGACAGTGGACGCAACGGCTGGAAATGTTACCGATACTCTTTTGGAATTGACCGGCGGTGACGGCGTCGATGTTGCCATCGATTTTGTCTCGTCCACATCAACTCTTGAAGCGGCGGCGAAAGCGCTGGGTCGGCGCGGCAGGCTCATCACGCTGGGCGGGAGC
>CAZNLO010000183.1:2324-2539 GCA_964573935.1 uncultured Parvibaculum sp.
AGGCAGATTCGCAGGCCATGCTGATGAAAGAGCAGGACTTGCTTGGCAGCCGCTATGTTACGCATAGCGAGGTGGTCGATGCTTTGTCACTTGTGGCCGCTGGTGAGGTCTGGCCTATGGTCACGGACATCCGTCCACTCGAAGAGGCCAATGACTTGCATGATCGAATTGAAGCGGGAGATGTGATCGGGCGGGCCGCCGTCCTCATTGATTTA
>CAZNLO010000184.1:0-2295 GCA_964573935.1 uncultured Parvibaculum sp.
ATTGTCATAGCTGTTGCCCCAGATTAAGCCATAGAAGCCTTATATACTTCATATTCGTCGTAAAGTAGCGACGCCAGAAGTCGCGGTAATGCGGGCCGTAGAACTCACCGGCGAGGCCACAGGTGCTTGGGCGGGGTGTCAGTGTTTCCAATAGGCCCGCCACAACAACAAGGCGTATCGCGAATTTGTGGTAAAATATCGTCGCCAAAGTCGCCTAGGCTCTTGCATAACTCGATAGAGCCACTCCAAGCCGAGCTTTTGCACTATCCGGGGGGCCCTCTTTACCTTCCCTGCGTACACATCAAAGCTTCCGCCTACCCCCATGATAAAGCGGGGGACCAAAGCATGGCGGTGGCGGCGAAGAAACCGTTCCTTACGAGGAGTGGGCATTGCTACAAAAAGGCAATCAGCGCCGCAGGCATTGATGTTCTGGATAATCTCCTCTTCCTCTTCGGGACCAAAATAGCCGTGCTGCGCCCCGGCGATTTGTAAATTAGGATGCTCGTACGCCAAACGCTCACACACGCTTTCAAGCACTTCCTTTTCAGCACCAAGAAGAAATGGGCGGAATCCCATGTTTTCACAGACCGAAAAGAGCTTGGTCATTATGTCGACCCCAGAAACGCGCTCAGGCACATTCAGCCCAAGCAAATTTGCCCCCCAAACCACACCCGCTCCATCGATATTGATCAGATCAGCTTCCGCAACATCCTGACGAAGTTCAGCATTCGTTTGCATCGTGACAATTTTGGCGACGTTGACGACGGTATGATGGAGTGAGATTCCTTTCTCCATCGCTTCCGACGCGAGCGATAGCGTCTCTTCCATTGTCACGAGGTGCATTGGAGCTTCAAGGAATATGACCTGTCGTCCCTTCAGAAGGGAGTGTCTTGCCCAATGTTGTGTCAGCGTCTCGCCGGACATCTGATCAACTCCCACTTCGATGCGATTGCTAAACCTTCTTCCGCCAACTCCAAAGACCTCTCGTGTCTACAAGTTGCTTGCCGCGAAGCGCGTCGCGGTCGATGAGGTGATATTGGCGATGATCAACCAGCAGAACAATTATGTCGGCTTGATCAATCGCTGTAAGGGCATCGCGGAACTGAATGCCCCGACCTTCCAATGTCGCCGGCAATTTATCAATGTGGGGCTCACTTGCAAAGATCTGCCCCACTTTTTTGTCGGCGAGCGACCGTACAATCTCAATTGCTGGACTCTCACGTATATCGTCTACGTTGGGCTTGAATGCGAGCCCGAGACAGGCGATGGTCAGATCGCTTTGATTGTTTGTTAGGGCTTGTATTTCCTGGACCACACTTGCTGGACGTTCCGAATTTATCTTTCGAGCGGCTGCAATCAACTTCGCTTCTTCGGGGGCGGCGTGAATGATGAAATACGGATCAAGAGCGATACAATGTCCGCCTACACCTGGTCCGGATTGCAAAATATTGACCCGTGGGTGCCTATTGGCAAGCTCAATGACCTCCCACACGTTGAGGTTGACCTTCCGGCATACAGCCTGAAGCTCGTTTGCAAATGCGATATTGACATCCCTGAATGCATTTTCCGTGAGCTTCACCAATTCGGCCGCCTCGGCTGAAGTCGTTACCAGTTCCCCTTCAACAAATGTTGCATAAAGAGCGGTTGCTCGTTCAGAGGATTTTTTCGACAGGCCACCGATGCTTCGATCATTCTGCACGAGCTCAGTTAGTATTCTACCAGGTAGGACGCGCTCGGGACTGTAGGCGACTAAGACATCAGCTTCTTCACCCTCGGCATGTGGAAATGTCAGGTTTGGTCTGAGTTTGCCCAGCAGCTCGGATAATTGCCGCGTTGTTCCGACAGGTGATGTCGATTCCAGAATAACCAAATCACCCTTTTTGAGGCAGGGGGCGATGCTGCGACCAGCGTCTAGAACATACTTCATGTCAGGCGTTTTGTCCGGCAGCAAGGGCGTTGGTACGGCAATAATGAATACATCAGACGGTTGTGGTGTTAGGGCCCCTCGTAGCTTTCCGTTGGAAACGACTTTCTGGACGAGCCCATCAAGGTCAGGCTCAACGATGTGGACCTCTCCACGATTGACGCTTTCCACGACATGATCGTTGACATCGACACCGGTTACCGAAATTCCACGGCTTGCCAAAATCGCGCACGTGGGCAGACCGATGTATCCCATACCAATAACAGAAACAGAATTCCACTCAGCCATTTCGGATCAGCTCCTCAATATTTCGTTGGCTCGCAGCACCATCACCATAGGGGTGGTGTTGACGCGCCATTTGTTGATAGGCC
>CAZNLO010000185.1:0-2255 GCA_964573935.1 uncultured Parvibaculum sp.
GCTATCTTTTGTCATAGGATCAGGTGGGCGAAGCGCCTATCCCGATAATGGTCCCCATGAGGGCGAAGCTGATGATGAAGCAGCCATTGTTGATGAAGGCTGTGCGATAGGACTTACGGTCGAAAATCACTTCGATCCAGTTTGTTGGCATCACAAATCCGGCCCAGACCAAAAGACCAAGAATGAGCCCCTCCACGGTAGTTGAGATGCCAAGGCCAGCTGCCAGGAGCGCTAGGATCAACGCGTTGATAATGGCGGGGATGACCACAGGCGCCATGGCGCTTCCACCGCCCTCCAGCTCCTCAGGTGTTCTTCCGGTGGAGGCAATCCAAGCCTTGCCGGCAACGAGCGAGGAATACCAAATCCCCCCAACGGCCATGTTGGCGACAATTGCACCCAAGACGGCGATCCAATTGATTGTATCGAGTGAACTGGACATAGTAGGGCCTCCTAAACCGCAATGTCGGTGAGCAAAGCATATAAATATGTCGTTAATAAAATCAATGATTAATTACGCTTAGAAAGCCCGTCGAGCGGCTGCGCAAATAGCGATGCTGTCAAACGGGAGGAAATGGAAATGGTCGTCCGGGTTGGCATATTGGGTGCGTCGCAGATTGCGCCCGTGGCGATTATCGCCCCCGCTACGCACCGGGCTGACATTTCTATTGTGGCGGTTGCCGCGCGGGACCCTGAACGGGGTCAGATTTTTGCCGAGAAATATGGAATTGCACGGGTCTATTCAAGCTATTCTGAGGTGATTTCTGATCCGGAAATTGATCTTATTTACAATGGGTTGCCACCATCCTCTCATGCAGAACTTTGCATTGATGCGCTGGCTGCCGGGCGCCATGTCTTGTGCGAAAAACCGTTTGCGCTGAATGCGCAAGAGGCGCGCGCGATGGCTGCGGCGGCCGACCAGGCAAACCGATTGTGCATTGAGGGGTTCCATTATTTTTACCACCCCCTCTTTGCGCGCGTTCAGGACATTATCTGCTCAGGCGTTTTGGGGCCGTTGACTTCCCTGGGGGGTGTTTTTGACATCGCTGTTCCGGATGCACCGGGCAACATTCGCCATGAGCTGTCACTTGGCGGCGGCGCTTTGATGGATTTGGGGTGTTATCCGCTTCATATGCTCAGGCAGATCGCTGGATGTGAGCCGGAAGTGATCGCGGCCAAGGCAAAAGAAGGGCGTGTCGGCATTGATCTCTCAATGGAGGCGACACTCTCGTTTGACGGGGTGCCCGGGACGATTTCCTGCGATATGAGCGAAGGGGTTGATGTTCGGGCCGCCCTTGAGGTTGTTGGTGAGAACGGTCGCCTTCACGTCAACAATCCACTTCACCCTTATCTGGGGCACAAGCTGACTTTGGAAGTCGACGGTGTAAAAACCGAGGAAACCGTTGACGGGAAAACCACATTTGAGCACCAGCTGGATGTGGTTGTTGCCGCGATCACCGGTGAGGGGGCTGCTCACACCGGCGGGGCAGATGCCATCGGCAACATGGTTGCCATCGATGCGATCTATCGTGCCAGTGCTCTTGCTCGACCAGGGCTATGATTTTAGCCGGGTTTCAGGTTTTACGGGCGAGTTCGTAAAAGGCAACGGCAGCGGCGTTGGACACGTTGAGGCTGCGCATGGGGCCGGATGCAGGAAGCTTGGCGAGCCAGTCGCAATACTCCCGGGTCAGACGGCGCAGTCCTGCTCCTTCAGCGCCGAGGACCAAGGCAACCGGCCCGCTGAGGTCGAGGGTGCTGAGTTCATCAGTTGAATCTCCGTCTAAGCCAATCATTGTAAATGATTGTTTTGCAAGCGTTTCCATCGCTCTCGCGAGGTTGCCTACACGGCAGATTGAGACGTGCTCCAGCGCCCCGGATGCAGACTTTGCGAGCACGCCTGATTGGGGAGGGCTGTTGCGCTCGGTCATGACAATTGCTGAAACGCCAAAGACGGCGGCTGATCTCAAAATGGCGCCTACGTTATGGGGGTCGGTGACCTGGTCCAGGATGGCGATCCGGGCGTTGCTCTGGGGAGTGGTGCCGAGCTCTGCTATCGCGCTCAAATCGGGTTCGTGAAGAGGTGGGGTTTTGAGGGCGATGCCCTGGTGAACAGCCCCTGGTGGCAGGAGGGCGCTGATTTCACTCCCGGCTGCGATATCGGGTTTGATTCGTAGGGTCAGCCGGGCGTCAACCAGACTGTGTGCGACCTGGGTGGTGCAGATCAGTTGCTCGGGGTTGCGTGCGCTATTGGCAAGCGC
>CAZNLO010000186.1:0-2252 GCA_964573935.1 uncultured Parvibaculum sp.
GGCAAACAGGCGCAGGTTGACTGGACGTCGATCCGGCGCGGCAAGAACAAGCTTTCGGCTTTTGCCGGCACTTTGGGGTTTTGGACCTGTCGCGGTTTGGTGCCGCTCCTTTGATAGCTTATTCTGCAACAAAGGAGATGAACTATGGGACGAACACGGACGGAGGAATTCCGCAAAGATTCAGTGCGCATTGCACTGACCAGCGGGCTAACGCGCAAACAGGTGACTGCTGATCTGGCGGGGCAATCGTTAGTCATTCCGCATTGATCAATCAGGACAACGGCTGGGCAGGGGATTTGTTGTTTCAAACCTTCTCAGCATTTTTCGCTGTGCAAGAGAGACCGATGGGGTAGCGATATCTTGACAAATACTAGTCATATGATATGCATATAGCCATCATATGGAGATAACGCATGTTGAAACCAGTCCTATACGCCCCTGAACAGGCCATCGTGCAACCTGTGGCCGAGCGCGACAAGATTACGGCAATTGTGAAAGCTGTCGTGCGTACAGCCGATGCTTGGGGCTTGTCCAATACGGAAGCCGCGGCACTCTTTGATGTTCCGACAGCAACCTGGAGCCGTATGAAAGCGGGTAACTACAAAGGTGTGCTCGATCAGGACAAGGTCACGCGAGCCAGCTTGCTGATTGGACTCTTCAAGGGATTGCGGCTCCTGTTCAACGGCCCGTTGACCTATGGTTGGCCGAAAACCGCAAATGCGGGTCCGGGATTCAACGGTAAGACCCCGATTCAGGTCATGTGTGAAGGCGGCATTCCTGTGATGATGAAGGTACGTCAGCATATTGATGCGCTCAGGGGTGGGGTGTGATCAGAGCATCTGATCTAGAAGAGGTCGAGTTTACCGATCCCTCAACTATCCGGCTGATTTCGACAGCCTATATCGACGAACCCGCGATGGCACCTCTAGCCGACGATGCGGATGACCTTGCCATTCTAGAGGAGATTGAAGGACTCACGTCGGCTCGGTTGACGGCCGCCCTTCCGATACCTGGTGGATTGGACCCGGCCGAATTGCTGACTGAAGCTCACGGGTATGGGTGGACCTATGTGAATGCAGCCTTCTGCTACACGCGCGTGACCGGGAACCGATTCAATGGACCGGAGAGAGGTGCTTGGTACGCCTCCTACGGTGAAACCGCCACCGAAACCGCGCAAGCGGAAGTCGCCTGGCATCTCACACTGGAGCTTGAGGCAACTGGAATCTTTGAGAACATCACGTCGTACCGAGAACTGATCGCCGGGTTCACCACGCGGGTTCACGACCTGAACGGGAGGACAGGAGAGGACGCCCTAACTCCCGATCCGGCGGTAGCCTACCGTGCTGGCCAGCCGCTCGCACGCGACGTGCTCGGCTCAGGGGGAAATGGACTACTTTACCCGTCCACACGAAACGATGGCGGCCAATGCCTCGTCGCGCTTCGCCCGTATTTGGTACAGAATGTGAGGCAGGGCGAAATATGGGTATTCGAGTGGGCAGGGGAGCCAACACCAACGTTGTCAAAAGGGTGATAGGAATACAGTCATGAGCAAAGGCCTAATTGTCGGGTATGTAGTTGTGGCGATCCTTTGCGCTGGTGGCCTCTGGGCATGGCGGATATGGCGGAATGCAATGCTGGTCGCCAATACAATTGATCGGATAGCCCCAGCCCTTTTGGAACCTGACACCTTTTTCGAATTGGTGAGGTTGTCCCGAAGACGGTCTCACTTTCTTGAGCGTCATGGCCCCATGCTGAAGATTGAAGAAATTAGGGAACGGGCGCAGTCTGGGAAACTGTCAGCAGCAGGGTTTTCCGGAAAACCGGTCGCGTCCGGCAGATGGATCAGACACCGAGACTTGCTGCTCGCGGTAAACTCGGCGCGGGAGCACTGGATGAATAGCGCCAGACCTGTAAATGGTGTATTCCGCTTCAAATTTAGGAGAATAATAGGTGAAGGGTATTTGCGAGGCTCGCAGTTCCCGGTGCAGACAGACTGCGCAACTGTCGTAATCAAGGGCGAAACAGTTGTTACCGCGTATCCGGTAGTCGATGAATTGAAGACGTCAGATTGGCAAAATGATGAAATAAGCGAGGTCATCTCGGGATGACTTCTGTCGTGCCAAAGAAACGCGCTGGACGGAGAGATTCGCGGGCAGATCGCCCTGCGGTTTATCCAGACCCTGCAGGCATGAAAAGAGCTTGTCTTATGGTTTTCCCGGCTCCTGTGCGATGAAGGAGCCACTGCACGCCAC
>CAZNLO010000187.1:0-2189 GCA_964573935.1 uncultured Parvibaculum sp.
TTGCATGAATTTTTTTCGAGAAAAATCGGGAGTGATTTGGTGAGTGAAACAAATATGGCTCAGAAGGAATTCTGGAATGGGGCAGCCAGCAAGGGGTGGGTTGCTGGACAGGAGAGTCTTGACCGGTCGCTTGCGGGTGTGACGGATAAGCTGGTGGAAAGTGCCGCTATTGATGCGGGAGAACGGGTCATAGACATTGGATGTGGCACAGGCCAGATGTCTTTTATTGCCGCAGAGAGAGTTGGTGACGGTGGTGAGGTTCTGGGTGTTGATATTTCAGCCCCGATGCTTGCCCATGCGCGCGACCTGGCCAAGGGGATGAACCTGGATAATGTGAGCTTTCGGGAGGGCGACGCGCAGACGGACCCCTTGTTGAGCGATGCGAACCTGGTGCTGTCGCGGTTTGGCGTGATGTTTTTTGAAGACCCGGTGGCGGCCTTTGCAAATGTCAGGAAACATATGGCGGGCGGTGGGCGGCTTTGTTTTGCGTGCTGGCAGTCGCCCAAACTGAATGAGTGGGTCTCTCTGCCGGTTGGGATCGCACGGAAGTATGTGACAGAAGATACGCCACGCGACCCGCACGCGCCGGGGCCTTTTGCGTTTGCCGACGACGCCCGTGTGGAACGCATTCTGGAGGATGCCGGTTGGCGCGATGTTGTGTGCACGCCAGTTTCTTTCGATATGCCCTGGGGAAAATCGCGAGAGAAGGCGGCAGAAGGTCTTATGGAGCGGGGGCCTGTTCGGCCACTCATTGCGGATATGGCGCCTGAGACTGTCGAGAAGATCCGGCGGGAGATTGTGGCGGCCCTTCCTTCCGGTGAAGAGAGAATTACTCTTAAAGGGGCCATCTGGATGGTGACGGCACGCGCCGGTTGAGGTGTGCATGTTTCCTGACTAGCATGGGTTTTTGGAAAATGGACTGGAGCTGAGAATGAGCAAGGCACCGGATGAAAAATTTGACATCATCGTGTGGGGGGCGTCCGGGTTTGTTGGCAAACTCATCTGCGAATATCTAGTGTCGCGCTATGGGAACGACCCGAGCTTACGCTGGGCGATGGGCGGGCGGTCGCGCGCGAAACTTGAGGCTGTGCGCGATACTCTGGGACCGGCTGCGGCGGACGTGACTGTACTGACGGGCGATGCCGCTGACCCGGTTGCGCTGGAAGCCCTTGTGAAGCAGACAAAAGTTATGCTTACCACCGTTGGGCCTTATGCCAAGTACGGCTCTGACCTTGTGGCTGTCTGCGCGCGTCTTGGTGTTGATTATGTGGACCTGGCTGGCGAGGCCCAGTGGATACGGCGCATGATTGATGCGCATCAAGAGGACGCGGAAAAAAGTGGTGCGAGGATTGTGCCGTGCTGTGGATTTGACTCTGTGCCTTCAGACCTCGGGGTCTATTTTCTCAATGCTGAGGTTAAAAAGAAGACCAATGCGCCTTGCACAAACGTGAAGATGCGCGTTAAGGCAATGAAGGGCGGGGCAAGCGGCGGCACGATTGCCAGCATGATTAACCTGATGGAGGAGATGGGGCGGGACCCGCAAGTCGGCAAAATTATGCGCGATCCCTATTGTCTGGCTCCTGAAGGATTGCGGGAAGGCGTTCGTCAACCGAGTGATACGCCTGTTGAATATGACGGAGATGCGCATGTCTGGATTGCGCCGTTTGTCATGGCGGGGATCAATACGCGGGTGGTTCACCGGACAAATGCCCTTCTCGATTACACGTATGGCCGGGATTTTCGATATGGCGAGGCGATGATGATGGGGACTGGCATGTCGGGCCGTCTTTCGTCCTATGGGCTTGCGGGGGGGCTGGGCGGCTTTGTGGCGGCGGCGTCTTTCTCGCCGACACGCGCCTTTATGAGCCGGTTCGTTCTGCCAAAACCGGGCGAGGGACCATCAAAAGAAAAACGCGAGAACGGATTTTACAATCTTGTCTTTCTGGGCAAGACCGGAGAGGGACAGGAATTTGTCGCGCGGGTGACGGGGGACAAAGACCCGGGCTATGGGTCAACGGCGAAGGTGATTGTCGAATGTGCGATCTGCCTGGCGAAAGATATTACTCGCGAACAGACCGGCGGAGGGTTGTGGACCCCGGCGGCCGCGATGGGTGAGCAGTTGCTTGACCGGCTGACAAGAAGTGCCGGCCTTACATTTGAAATGGAAGAGGTGGCCGGGGAGTATTAGC
>CAZNLO010000188.1:0-2169 GCA_964573935.1 uncultured Parvibaculum sp.
CCGAAGTAAAATGGCCGTAGACCCCCTCAGCAACTGACTAGCAACAACCTCCGCCTTCCTGAATAGGCGGATATGCCACAGTCCCATAGGAACAGTAGACGCAGCAGTTGTCTTGCATTGGCTTCAGAAGCTCACCGCACCCTTTACAGTCATAGAAATACTGACACGCATCGGTCGGCATAATTTCACCTTCTTCGTGGCCGCATTGCGGACAACGAATTTTCGAGATCGCAATGATTTCGGTCATCGCAGGATCGCCGCCCGATAGCCACGCCCATACAACATTTCTACCATGTCGCCCGGCGACACAAGCTGATCGTCAAACTGAACATAGACGCGCTCCTCACTGGGCTGCACCTCTGCGCGCAAAACACCGGGCATTTGGGTCAGCGATTGCCAGATAATCACGCTGCAAGCTGCACAATCCATCGGTCCAACCTTCAGTTCCGTACGCCCCACCCACACCCCTCCTGTTCCAAGCGAAAACAGAACCAGCGGCAGCACGCAACATGTCAGGGACGCAAAACCGGCGACAACACCCCCAGTGCCCCCTGCACCGACATCCTCGTTCCCTCTCCCCGTATATCAGTCTCATCCATATCCATCTCGCAGGTTCGTGAAACAATCCGTAATCGCCACTATGCGGAGTCTGGAGTAACTCGAGGATCAAGCGAAAAACGAAAGCAAACCAAAATGAGAAAGTATCAAAGCTTCTCGATTGGCGACCTGGCCAGAGAAAGCGGGTGCTCAATCGAGAGCAATTCGGTTTTACGAAGATCAGGACAAAACCAGGCTTCGTTTCATCTGCCGCGCCCGCGCTCTTGATTTCGGTCTGGGGGAGATTGCCGAGCTTTTGGATTTGAACGACAGCGAAAAAATTCAGTGCAAAGCTACGCGATCGCTTGCCGCCCAACATCTTGAAACTCTGCGCAAAAAAATCAGCGCTCTGCAACTCATGGGCACACGACTGGAAGAGATGATTGAGGATTGTGGTGAAAATGCACCTGACCGGTGTGCGATTATTGACACTCTTAACCAGACTTAGCGTCGTACCCTGTCCCACATCCGGACATCAGGTATTCAATAGACCGTCGCCTGAACAACTGCCTTCAGTCGCTCGATGACGGAAAACTCATCCTCTATAAACCCGGCATCAACCCACCATTCTTCAACTTCCCTGAACACACGCGACATTTCCGGACCCGAAGGCACCCCCGCCGCCTGCATCATAGAGCCGGTGAGCAACAGCTTCGGCCGCACCCAACTGTCCGCCATAGCCACAAGAGCGCGCCACTGCATGGCGTTGGTGTTTTTGCCGTCCGCCGCCCAACCCAGCATAACCCGGTCCCTGAAACACTGCACACCCATCCAATAAAGAGCCCGGTGCACCTCGCGTACCGAGAGATAACAAACGATCTTGGTCCGGTCGGTCTGCATATCCATAATCCGGCCCCGGTCTTTGTTGGAAAGACGCAAGCTATCTGCAACCCCCTCAACACCTGCCGCGTCAAGCTCCATAGCGCTTGAAAGCCGCAACACCGGGTCTGAAACAAAAAGCTGGTTCGCCTCAATATCAACAAGGGTCTCAAAGCGCTCCAACCTCGTCGCTTCAGGCAGAACCAGAGACAGAATACCCGTCGCCGCCATTTGCCGGACGACCGCCCCCGCACCATCTCCCCCCAGCAGTTTCAGAAGTTCGCTCCGAACCCGCTCAGCCGAAAGTTGGGCGAGCCCGTGCTTTTCATCCGCACAGGCTTTAAGGCCGGAAGGGTCCAGCTCCCCGGTTCCGTAATGCGCGTAAAAACGAAAGAACCGCAGAATACGTAGATAGTCCTCGCGAATGCGCTCACCCGCATCACCGATAAATCGAATGCGACGCGCCTTGATGTCGTCGCGTCCCCCGAGCGGGTCATGCACACGCCCGTCGATATCGGCATAGAGCGCGTTTATGGTAAAGTCTCGCCGCCTGGCATCTTGCAACCAATCGCCCGTGAAGGTCACATCCGCCCGCCTGCCATCCGTCGCCACATCGACACGCAAAGTCGTCACCTCGAAATGGCGTCCGTCACTGACCGCCGTCACCGTGCCATGCGCAATCCCCGTCGGCACAACCTTGACGCCAGTAGCCTCCAGCCGCCGTGTCACTTCATCAGGCGTATGCACGGTGGC
>CAZNLO010000189.1:0-217 GCA_964573935.1 uncultured Parvibaculum sp.
TCTGGATTCGGATGGTGTTGGTTGGAACAAGCCACAGGACAAGGGGATAATCCTTCTCTATCCATGTGTCTCGGGCAATGGTGATGCTGTGCGAAGCAAGGATAGTCTTACCGCCGCCAGTGGGAAGTCGGAGGCAGACATAGGGAACCTTCGGCAATCCTTCCAAAACCTCGTATGTACCGCCATACCGACCCAAACGTGTGGCCCGTTCCGGCTC
>CAZNLO010000189.1:235-2133 GCA_964573935.1 uncultured Parvibaculum sp.
CATAGGCTGCCTTGGGTCCGGCGACCCGTGCTTCTTCAAAAAAAAGCCGCAGGGTGGCAAGGGCATCGCTCTGATATTGTTTCAGTTTCATTTAACGGCCCCCCTCACTTCCTTGCTTTCACGTCGTAGGGCGTCTGTTTGAAGTTGATCTTCTCACGTTCAAGCGTCGCCGCGCTCAGGGCCGTGCGTTCACCGTATACGACCAGCGGCCCATCAAATTTGGCATCGGCCTTAGTGATCTTTTCCCGAATGATCCGAAGGGTGTTCCGTGTCAGCACATTGCCGCCGTTGACGCTCTTGTCCCCAAGAATGCCGTTATAGAGCAGGCCATAGGACGTGTCGTCGTGGATGCCAAGGAACGGTGTTTTTGCCTTGCCATTCCAAGGGGTGTCCGTTTCGCTGAACCAGATGTGTGAGATGCCCCTAGATTTGTAGACACCTTGCTTGGTAATTTTGGAAGCAAGGGAGAGATACAATGTCAGGACAAATTCGTTATAGAGATGACTTCAAAAAGGATGCGGTTTCGCAGGTTGTTGAACGGGGTTATTCGGTGCGGGACGTCGCCGACCGGTTGGGCATCAGTACGAAGTCGCTTTACACATGGAAGGCGCAGTTTTCCAAGCCGGGTAAGGTCCGCGATGACGAGGCGGCGCTTTCATCAGAACTGCGTCGGATAAAGCGCGAACTAGCACGGGTGACTGAGGAGCGCGACATCCTAAAAAAGGCGACAGCGTACTTCGCCAGAGAATCCCGGTGAGGTACGCATTTATCGACGGTCATCGCGCAGAGTTTTCTGTCCGGCCGATGTGCCGGATGCTGCGGGTGCATTTCAGCGGTTTCTATGCCTGGCTCAAAAACCCGCTGAGTAAGAGAGCCAAGAAAGATGTGCACCAGACCGCGTTGATCAAACAGGCCTGGGAGGACAGCGGCAAGGTCTACGGCTATCGTAAGCTGCATGACGATCTATGCGATCAGGGTGAACTTTGTTCACCGAACCGCGTCGCCAGGCTGGCCAACCTTGTCGGCATCAAAGCCCAGATCGGCTACAAGCGCCGGCCTGGGCGCTATGGCGGCAAGCCTGCGATCGTTGCCAGCAATATTGTTGCACGGAACTTCGATGTCGATGTTCCTGATCAAGTCTGGGTGACGGATATAACGTATATTAGGACCTATCAGGGCTGGACATATCTGGCCGTTGTCATTGATCTGTTCTCGCGCCGGGTCGTCGGCTGGTCCATGCAATCACGGATGACAACGGATCTTGTCTTGCAGGCTTTGATGATGGCCGTTTGGCGGCGTAAGCCACAGAAAAGAGTCACCATCCATTCCGATCAGGGTAGCCAGTTTACCAGTGGCGAGTGGCTGTCGTTTCTTGGTCAGCACAATCTGGAGGCCAGCATGAGCCGACGCGGGAACTGTTATGACAACGCCGTTGCCGAGAGCTTCTTCCAGCTCTTGAAACGTGAGAGGATCAGACGGAAAACCTATACCACCCGCGACGATGCCAGACGGGATGTGTTCGAATACATCGAGATGTTTTATAATCCGCAGCGCAAGCACACCAACAACGGGTTGCTGTCCCCCGTTGAGTTCGAACGGCAGCAGAAACTGAAGCGGCAGGGTGTCTAGAGAATCAGGGGCATCTCACTTTGGGGTTTAACCTGTGTGACCGGGTTTGCCGTTTTGCATACTCTCCTAATGGGGCTATATCTCCCGATGTCACATTGCCACATTCTGTAACTTCCCCAGAAAAATCTCTCATGGTGACTTCCGGAAGCTGAGCGCCAAATAAGAAATACTGGAGGTAATTGAGGAAATGAGGGTGCCTGAAAATGTCCTCTCCCCTTGTGCCGTTCCTCTCGAACACATCGCTTCGCGACTTACCGCTGCCGCCAATG
>CAZNLO010000190.1:0-478 GCA_964573935.1 uncultured Parvibaculum sp.
GAACCATAGGCTCCATCTGCGCGATCAGGCGGGGGTCGGAAAGAATCTCCCGGGCCAGCGCATCGCCCGAATTGCGGCGCCAGGTTTGCGTTGCATGCTGGCAGGGAAGCTCGAAAAGCTCCGTATACATGAGCCATTCAAGCTCCCGCGCCACGTCGGTCTTGAAAAAGAGGCTCTTCGATGTGAGGGCTTTTGAGATGTCAGGGCGATTTGCCTTGCGTGCAAGATAAGCCGCCCCTTCAAGGGCCAGCGTCGGCGCCACCATTAATGTGTTGACCGGGGCTTTTACAATATCTCCCCCTATGCCGTTTTTGTTGAGGGCCCATGCTCCCTTCACCGAGAAGTGTTTGTCCACAAAGCCGTCGATCCGTCCCCGCCGGCTGGCGATATAGCGGCGGATGCCATCCTCCACGATTTGGCGGGCCAAGGTGGTGTCCAGAACGGCGGTCAGCGCCTGGTTGGATGCGTCTTCGGGCAT
>CAZNLO010000190.1:500-2116 GCA_964573935.1 uncultured Parvibaculum sp.
CCTGAAAGTCGTCTCTGCTTGAGATAGGGACGCAATGTGGCTAAGTCGAGGCCTGAAAGCGTTGTTGATGTGGAGGAAGTTGTGGCTTTGTACGAATTTGAGGGCATTCGCCCCACCGTGCCGGAGGACGGGAATTATTGGATTGCGCCCGATGCGCAAGTCATGGGCCGGGTGGAGTTGAAGGCCGGCGCAAGCGTCTGGTTTGGCTCAGTCTTGCGCGGCGACAATGACCCTATCGTCATCGGAGAGAACTCGAACGTGCAGGACGGCTCGGTGCTTCATACGGACCTGGGCAAGCCGCTGACCATCGGGGCCAACGTCACCGTGGGTCATAAGGTGATGCTCCATGGCTGCACCATAAGCGACAATTGCCTCATCGGCATTGGCAGCATCATTCTGAACAATACCAAGATCGGGAAGAACTGCCTTATTGGCGCAAATACGCTGATCGCCGAAAACAAAGAAATTCCAGACAACTCCATGGTCATAGGTGCGCCGGGGCGGGTTATCCGGCAACTCAGCGATGAGCAGATCGAGATGATCCGTCTGTCTACGGAGTTTTATTCTGAAAACTGGAAACGGTTTCAGCGCTCACTTAAGCGCATCGACTGATGCTTTGTTTACCATAAAGGCCTGCCTCTTGCGGGCTGCTGGTGGACGAACGCCATTTGCGGGGGTAGTTTCCTGTGCAAGGGGAGTTTGGATAAAGCAGGCAGATGGCACGTCTATTCGCCAGTCTTGTTATTGCAAGCACTGTGGCCACGTTACCGGGGCCGCAGGCTTGGGCGCGTGATTTGTGGGGCGATGCGGGCGTTATCCTCAGCGCTGAGAAGACGGCTGTGTTGGCGCGCGTTATACGGCTCAGCCCGGACAATCAGCTTCACCCTATCGTGTCGCTTGAGGCGCCGGATGGTGCTGGGCTGGAATTGGCCGAAGCCGATCCTCTTTACCGCGAGGATGCTTCAGATCAGGTAGCCGCCGCCGCACCGGGCCGCATTATTACGGCGCCGCAAATTCCGGGCTGGACGCCCAGTATTGCCAGCGAAGATCTGACGTTGCCGCCTGCGACCGATGTGAAACCCGAAATGGATCAGGGTGTGGGGGGAGATGACCCAGATATTCCCCTTGATCCGAACACTGATGAACTGTTTGCGGTTGGCTCGGACAGCACCATTGAGCCGGATGTATCCGGGGTGGAGATCTTTAGCGTTGCTCCGGCGATCGATCCTAAAGCTCCGGTGTATTCGAACGATGATTTTGAAATGGCGTCGGTCCACGACCCGATCGCCACGCTTCCCCCACCGGTCGAGCCTCGCTTGCCGCCGCCCCAATTCGATAGCAGTGCGTTCACTGGCATCTATGCGGGCGCGGGGCCGGCCAGCGGGATGCGGCTTGAGCTCGAGCTTTTAGGTTCCGAGCTATCGGGCTGGTTTGTCGACAGTTCGGGTCAGGTGTTTGCCGTTGAAGGCGAACTTGCGGCAACGGTCGGGCGCGCCCAGGCGGCAGTGGTCTCGGCTTCCACAATTGTGGGCTATTTCGAATTGAATCTCACCAGTCTGGGGCTTGGCGCGCTTTTTGTGCCCCTGGCCGAAGACCTGACGCCGATCGTGGATGCG
>CAZNLO010000191.1:0-2087 GCA_964573935.1 uncultured Parvibaculum sp.
CAGCCCAGCCGTCTCCTCTACCGATCTCGCCGGGGGCGACGGGGGGGCGGCACCTCTGGATTGAGGATAATGGGTTTGGCGCAGCACCAAGTGGGCAGTTCTCAATGCGCTAACGGATGATCCACGGCTGAGATTTTGCACCTCCGCTGATCGCGCCATGCTTATGGTCTACAATTGCCGATGCCGATCTGCCGCAGGGTGGTCTGCAGAATGATGGCGAGATCGGGATTTTCCACTTGCTGGCTCGCTTGGCTCAGGGGCACCCATCGGGCTTCTCGGCGCTCTGCCTCCGCTACCAGCCGAGTTCTATAGCGCAAATGCAGGATATGGACGGTTACTCGGTAGAGTTCGGCGATGCCCGGCTTGCGGTAATTGAATGCCCCTATGGCGTCTGTGGTCACCTTGCCGACTGCGCCGACTTCTTCAAAGGCTTCGCGGCGAGCGGCTTCATGCGATGTCTCGCCTGTTTCGATATGTCCCTTGGGAATGCCCCAGGCTCCAGTGCTGCGACTGGCAATCAGCAGAATTTCCGGCTCATCCTGTTCTGTTGAGGGGCGAAGACAGATAGCCGCGGCCTGTTCGACCGGCTGATCCGGTGCTTTCTGATCGGGCTTGAAGATCGTCGTCTCTGTCACAGGTTTCTTCCTTGAAGGGGCGGGGCCGGATCAACGTCGAATCGAGTGTTTCAGGTGCAATATCAGTTCGAGGGTAGCAGGCCGGCCTTGATGCTGGAACCCCTGTAAGGATGGCATTGCCGCGCTTTGTATAGAGGGCGATTGGCAATCGTCGGCCCAGAAATCCTGGTTTGTAATTGCCCGGTCAACAACGCTGGGTGGCGTGAATTTTACAACAAAAACATTACGATTGCCGGGATAGCCTATGGCATCCCGGCGATGTTGTGTGGCGAGCGTAATCGGCTCGGCACTGTACCACATTGAACTAAAAGGTGTTATGCTTGAAATTGATGAAAACAATATATCTACATGTCGTCATCATGTATATTTATTTAAATAATGCATAAGGTCGAAAGGGAGGTGACAATGATGAAGTGGGTTTTTCTTTCTTCCCGGAAAATGAACGACTTTTGAAAGGCCGTAGCCGATCAAGCCTGGTATGTTCAGCACAGCAGCGCCACGACCACCGCTATCGTGCGGATGCTGGCGCTCCGCGCCAGGGCTCCGGCGCTGTCCGACAGCGAGGGGGGACAATCACACAATATGATACGAAGGCCCAGCCACCTCACGATGCTGGCTGGGACGCCTTTATCAGCGAAGATAACGTTCTGGAGGGAATGCGCGTCTGCATACCGATCACAGCGCACGGATTTAACCCCATGGAACGGACAGGGTGTGCCGACAAAGTGTCGATGCGCCCTTTGCGCTACTTTCATCTGGCGCGCCGGCCCCGCAGCGCTCGCCTCCGATATCGGTCGTTTAGCGGCGATTTTGGGTTCCAGAGCTGATGGTGCATTCGGCGTTGCAGTTTCGCTTTTGCCACGTCCGTCAGCGAGGCAATGGGACTTTTCGGGGAAATATCCTGATCACTGCCTCAAAGTTTGTTCACGCAGCCACGCATGAAAGTCTATACCTTTTTTCTGCTGCGGAGTAACTTGAAGAGGGCGGTTACAAAATTCTCTGGAGGAGGATAGGCATGAAGACCAAGCTGAGTTTGCTGGCAGTTGCTGCCGCGCTGTTGTCCACCCCGGTGATGGCTCAGGCGCCGTCTCCCGTCCCTGCCAAACCCTCCCTCCTGAGCCGCATGAAGGCTGTCGCACACACTGGCGCGGACGCGGTGAAACCTACCCCAAAAACGGCGGTGCCGGAGGCCAAAACCGCTGTCCCGGCAAAGTCGCCTTCTGCTGCAGCGAACGGGCAAGGCCCCCGCACCGAAAAATCGCTGGCCTGTTCCAAGCAGGCCGATGCGCAGAATGTTCACGGTAAAGCTCGGAAGAGTTTTATGTCCCATTGCAAGAAGGTCTGACAGGGTCAGGAATATTGACGTTTCCCTTTGATCGGTACCTCCGGCGGTCAGCGAAAGGTGGCTGCCGGACGAGCAAAAGTGTGCAGCAGCATGTTTCGGTTCAGGCG
>CAZNLO010000192.1:0-2070 GCA_964573935.1 uncultured Parvibaculum sp.
TTTTTCGCGAACATGGACAGATACAACGAACTGCCTGAGCATCTCAAAGTGCTCCTCAAGCTGACCATGGACAGCTCGCACTATTACCGCCAATGGTGGTATTGGGGCGGGGAAGCCGATCTGCGGGTGAACGGCACCAAGATGCAGCTCACCACAATTCCCGACGAGGAATGGGCGACTGTTGAAGCGGCTGCTCAGGTTTTTTGGGATGAAGTTGCCGCAGAATCTGAGGTTAAACCAAGGTCGTGCAGATCCTGAAGACCTACAACGCGTCGATGGAAAAGGCCGGGCGGCCCTATCGCTACGGCTAACAGGTCCAGACAACCAATTGGGGCCTGGGGGTGGCAAAGCCGACCCTGGGCCCCAAAACGATTGAAACCTCCCATTCGACCCCCATCGTCTGACCAAATTGGAAAGCCGGAATCAAAAAATAGACTTCGGTCTATTTTTTTGCTCATACTGCCTCAACAATATTCTGGAGGAGTTGGACATGCACGATCTCATCATTAGAGGCGGAACCCTGGTCGACGGCACAGGGGCTGCACCACGGGCCGCAGACGTCGCCATCGACAATGGCATCATCACGCAGGTTGGAGAGGTCACAGGGACAGCCCACCGCGAAATAGACGCAAGCGGGCTGCTGGTCACACCGGGCTGGGTGGATATTCACACCCATTATGACGGGCAAGTCACCTGGGACCCGCTTGTTTCACCTTCCTGCTGGCACGGCGTGACCACCGTCGTGATGGGCAATTGCGGCGTTGGCTTTGCCCCCGCACGTCCAGACCGCCACGACTGGCTGATCGAACTTATGGAAGGCGTCGAGGACATTCCCGGTGCCGCCCTCGCAGAAGGCATTAAGTGGAATTGGGAAACCTTCCCCGAATATATGGACAGTATCGAAAAGCAGCCGCGCACCCTCGACATCGCCACCCAGGTGCCCCACGGCTCCGTCCGCGCTTATGTGATGGGCGACCGCGGCGCCCGCAACGAAGCCGCCAATGATGATGACATCGCCGCAATGGCCAAAATCGTCCGGGAGGGTGTTGAAGCGGGCGCGCTTGGTTTTTCAACCTCGCGAACCATGTTGCACCTGGCCAAGAACGGAGAACCCGTGCCCGGCACGTTTGCCAACAAGGATGAACTTCTGGGGATCGGGCGCGCATTGGGTGCGGCCGGCCACGGGGTGTTCGAAATGGCCTCAGACATGACGCCAGCCGAAGACGAATTTAACTGGATGAAGGAATTGTCCGCAGAAACAGGACTTCCCGTCACCTATGCACTCCTTCAGTCACCCGTGGACGCGGACAAGTGGCGCGACATGCTGGCACTCACCGAAGCAGCCCGCAAAGAAGGCGCTAACGTCACCGCGCAGATTGCCTGTCGCCCGACGGGCATGGTGCTCGGATGGCAGAGCACGGTGCATCCTTTCATCGCGCACCCTGCCTATCATGAGATCGCAGCGCTTCCGTTCGACCAGCGACTGGAAAAACTGAGGGATCCGGAGGTACGCGCCCGCATTCTAGGAGATACGCCCGCAGAGATGGGCCCTCTGGGAGCCATTTTGACAAAGGGTTACGACCGCATGTTCCGGCTGGAACAGGAGGATGGCCTGGACTATGAACCACGCGCTGAGGACAGCGTCGCGGCTCTTGCTGAAACCACCGGCCAATCGCCCGCCGAAATTGTTTATGACATGCTCATGGAAAACGATGGTCGCGGCTATGTCTACTTGCCCCTCCTCAACTACGCTCGCTTCAACTTCGACCATATTCTGGAGATGATGCGACACCCGGCAACAGTGTTGAGCCTGTCAGATGGCGGCGCTCATTGCGGCGTGATCTGTGATGCGAGCTTCCCAACCTACATGTTGACCCATTGGGTACGCGACCGGTCGCGTGGGGAGACGCTTCCCCTCGAGGAAGTTGTCCGTATGCAAACCAGCGAGACGGCTCAACTCTACGGTCTCCACGACCGGGGCATCATCGCGCCGGGCATGAAGGCAGACGTGAACGTCATCGACTTTGACAAGCTCCGCATTCTGGCCCCTGAAATGGTCTTCGACTTACC
>CAZNLO010000193.1:0-2025 GCA_964573935.1 uncultured Parvibaculum sp.
CGCAGGGTATCAGCATCGACCTGCTCCCCCGCCTCCGTCACGAGCCCCGATATTTTGCAATAAGCGGTAGTATGGGTCGCAAATTCACGCATGACATCGACTCATCCATGGAAACTCCGAGACCCAATACCCTGCACAATCGGCGGCTTGAGGGCGTGATCAAGCACCATGCGCAAACCGGGGCGTTCAGCTGCCAAGCGGAGCAGATGCGGGCCATGTTGAGCAAAGCCCAGCGCATCGAAGGCCAGCCCCAGTTCCTCAACAGCATCAAGCGCCCAGCGTACCGAAGGCAAAAGAATCCAATCATCTTGCCCAATATCTTGAAGCATAGGCCGCACCGACCGAAACTTGGGATGGCGGGCAAATCGCTCTAGCCGGTTTCGCTGATCGAGCCGTTCAAAATCAAACCAGCCAACGACTGCCTTTATCAGGGAAGAAGCATCAGCAATCCCCAGCAGATATTCAGTTTCCGCCGTCGAAGGGGCCGCCTGTACCAACACTGTCCCCGAAATTTCACACCCGGCGACAGCCCGATCCAGATCCGCAAGGCAATAGGCTCGATCCAACACCGGATCGCCTTCGGGAATCCAGCCATAATCGCCTCGGCTGGGCCGCCATAGATGATGGTGGGCGTCAATCGTCATCACTGGCCTCCCGGCAAAGGCGAGCGCGGATCAAGAAGGTCGCGGGCAATCAGATCCTGCCAGAACGCAGAGGGAATGGGCGCTTGCAGCATGTCGAAAGCGCCCCGCGCCTCGACCTGCCCTTTCACTCCCGGGATCAGCGTGACGACGAGAGGATGAGCTAGCGGGAATTGCAGGGCCGCCTCGCACAGCCGAACGCCATGCGCGGCACAAACATCCTCGATCCGACTGACGCGCTCCAGGATCTCGGCTGGGGCCGGATTATAATTGAACCACGCCCCCGGCCGCGCGCCTGTCACCAGAATGCCCGAATTGAACGCCCCGCCCAACACGATCCCAATCCCACGTTCCTGGCAAAGCGGGAACAGATGGTCGAGCGGCTGTTGTTCTAAAAGTGTATAGCGCCCCGCCAGCAGGAAAAGGTCCATATCCCCACGCTCAGCGAGCCTTTCACACGCCTGCGTTTCATTGACCCCCGCACCAAGAGCGGTGATGATACCAGCCTCTCGCAATTCGCACAGCGCCCGGTATCCGCCAGCCATAAACTGATCGATATAATGATCGCGAGCCTCGACGCTGCCATGGGTGAACGTGTCTAGATCATGGGCAAAGATGATGTCGAAGCGATCGAGCCCGGTCCGTTCCAATGAAAATTCAATCGAGCGCATCACACCATCATAAGTGTAATCATAGACCTCGCGCCGCGAAGGCACATCAAACCATTTACCGATGCCCAGCCGCTCATCCTCAGGGCACAGTTCAAGAATGCGTCCCACCTTGGTTGACAGCACGAAGCCATCACGAGGTTTGCCGCGCAGAAATGCGCCTAGCCGCCTTTCCGCATTGCCAAGGCCATATTGGGGCGCCGTGTCGAAATAGCGCATACCCCCATCCCAAGCCACCGCCAGAGTTTGCTGCGCAGCCTGATCACTAATGGCGGAATAGAGATTGCCAAGCGGCGCGGTACCACAACCAAGCTTGGTAAAATCAAGCGCACGACGGCCACCCCGCGTCCATGAGCTAACCTTCATGATAGGCCCCCAAGCCAGACCAAGACACCCACGGACATACAATCCCGACAAATGCAGGCGCCACAGCTACTCCACTGACACGGCAGCACATCACCGCCGCCGCACACGCTATCTGGCGCGAATCGATTTTCCTTCACCTGGGATCCTCTCCACTGGATCTCGCATCCGGCGGCTATTTTGCCGAAGCGTCATTCCTTAAACTAAACGTTATGCTCAACCCTATGTCAAGTCACAATCTGCATCAATCGCCCCCAAATCTCGTCAGAATTCGCCATATTCTGGGGTAAATATGGCAATTTTAGCCAAATACAGTTCCCCGCTTGGCAAATGCCTGAGGATAGATTAGATAA
>CAZNLO010000194.1:0-2019 GCA_964573935.1 uncultured Parvibaculum sp.
TGCCCGGCCCTCCCGAGAATTCATAAGCCAGGACGAGCCGACGACCGCAAGTCCGACCAATGTCCAGACCAGATAAAAGTATCGGTTGTTTGGCGCCAACGAGAAACCGAACAGCGATATGAAAGGAATGTCGTTTATGCCGGAGTGGCCGCCCAGAGATTCGAGATTCCCAAAGAGAAGGAAAATCGTCATTCCCCACGCGATTGTAATCAGCGCAAGGTAGTGCCCGGACAAGTGCAGCGTAACGAAGCCGAGAATGATTGCCACGCTACCGGAAATAAAGAGGGCGAAGGGCAAGCCAACCCAAGGCGAAAATCCGAACTTCGTGCTGAGCACTGCGCTGGTGTATGCGCCCAGGCCAACAAATGCGGATTGGCCAAATGAAGTCAAACCGCCGGCGCCAGTCAGAATCACCAAGCCAATCGAAACGAGAGCATAGATCCCTATGTAATTCAGCAAGGTCACGTAGAAATTGCTGACGATGAACGGCAATGCCGCGACCAGGGCTGTTGCAGCGAGGACGAGGGCGGTGCACCACCGGTCGGTCATAGCTCCTCGTCCTCTTCTTCAACCTCAGTGCGGGTCAAAAGCCATCTTAGAATGACAACCGGGATCAATATCGCAAATACAATCACGTCTTTGAACGCGCTCGAGTAAAAGGATGAGAAGGACTCAAGCAGTCCAATCAGGAGCGCTCCGACCCCGGCGAGCGGATAGCTGATAAATCCGCCCATGACCGAGCCGACAAAACCTTTCAAGCCAATCAGAAAGCCCGTGTCGTAGTACACAGTGAGAGTGGGGCCGATCAGAATACCTGAAATCGCGGCCATTGCGGTGGCCAGGAGAAACGCAGTTGAGCCTGCGGAAGTCGTGCGGATGCCAACCAGGCGTGCTCCCGTCCCGTTAACTGCGGTCGCCCGTAAAGCCTTGCCGGTCAATGTGTGCTCAAAAAAATAGAAAAGCGCGCCGACAAAAACCAGCACCGTGCTGATGATAACGATGCTCTCATTTGTAACATCAACCCCGGCAACCTGAACTCCTCCCGAAATATACGGTTTTGTTTTGAAGCCTTCAGGTCCGAAGAAGAGAAGGGCTAGGCCAGCTAACGCGAAATGCAGAGCGACGGACGCCATCAACAAGGCGAGGACCGAGGAGTTAAGCATGGGTTGGAACACGACGCGGTAGATTAGAGGGCCGATCGGTGTGATGAGCGCCACAGTAAGCGCAATTTGCGCTGCCATCGGCAGATCAACGTTCTGAAGAGCTATCCCCAGTGCAACGGGGACAAGCGGGATGATGCCAAATTTGATCAATGATCGCGGTAAACGATTGAGCCGTTTTCGCCGGTGAAGATCGAACACCTCCATGGTGACGGCTAGCGCCACGAGGATCACCACAAGCCAAATCGTCCCAGGCAATTGATTGAGTTGGATAGAAGCGAGAGTCAGCGTTGAGTAGGCAATCAAGTCCCCGAACGACACAAACGCGATCCGCGTGACGTTGAAGATCAGTACGACGCCCAAGGCGATCATGGCGTAAATTGCCGCAGCAGTAATTCCATCCTGTGTAAGCAGCAGGGCAATATCGAGATTCATGCAAAGTCCACTAAAGGGCGCTTCCAGCGTTTCTTGGCATTTGACCCGTACAGACCTTACGAGAGCAGTCGCACGTCAGCCTCACGAACTGATGGTCATGAACCGATCTTTGAATGGTAGAATGCGTTTTGTCCACCACGTGGACACTTGTGAGGACGGAATTGCGGGTGCATCGTGGCCCAATTCGTATGCGGGCGTTGAAACAACAAGGTGGAGGAAGTGGTGGGCTGGAAAACAAGCGCAAGAGTCATTTGGTGTCTTCTCGTCGGCTCAATTGGCGGGGCGGGACAGTCCCAGGCCGAGATCTTGGTAGGTGGCAATTTTTCCCTAAGCGGACCCGCCGCAGGTCTGGGCACGGCTTTTCAACGGACGATTGCGCTTATGCCCAAAGAGATCGATGGGGAGCCAGTGCGTTACATTATCC
>CAZNLO010000195.1:0-1973 GCA_964573935.1 uncultured Parvibaculum sp.
CTAGCCCAAGTATCGCCACTTGGGGCGGATAGATAATCGGCACGATGCTTTCGATGTTCCCTTCGCCGACACTGCTGACGGTGAAAGTCGAGCCGCCAAGTTCGGACCCGCGCATATTTCCCTGGCGCACACGGCCCGATAGGTCGCGCAGTTTTTTCATAAGTTCGTCAGTGGAAAGCCCGTCGGTCCCCAGAATAGCCGGTGCAGCGAGCCCGCCGCCCCGCAGAGAGATGGCGATGCCAATGTTGATGTCGGAACTTTCCTGAAGACGATCCTCGCGCCAAGCGCCGTTGAGTGAGGGTACCTGACGGACCGTGAGCGCTGCCGCCTTGATCATCGGGACGATGGGCAACACCCGCTCGGCGACGGGAGCAGCCTCATTATGTGCGCTGAGCCATTGCATCATCTTCGTTACGTCGATGGTAGCGCTCACATAATAATGCGGAATCTCGCGCTTTGAACGGGCCATCGCCGAGGCGATGGCGGTGCGCATACGGGCAATGTCTATCCCCTTGGGCCGAGGCTCTGCTTTCTCCTTTTTCTCACCCGCAAGAGCGATGCCATCAACATCGGCCAGCGTTATGGCGCCGTCACGGCCCGTCGCGGTAATTGTGAGCAGGTCAACACCCAGCTGTTCCGCCCGTCTAAGCGCTGCAGGCGATATTCGTGGCCGCCTCCGAGGGGGTGCGCCCGACGCCGTGGTGTCTTTTTTGGGCGAGGTCGGTACTGAAGACACCGTCTCAGTTGCACCCAATCTGATGTGCGCGAGCACCTCGCCAACGTCCCGGTATTCACCCAGCGGGGCCGCAATATCCTGAAGCGTACCGTCTTCAAAGACTTCAATTTCAATGGCACCCTTTTCGGTCTCGACGACCGCGATGACCTCCCCATGATGAACCGCGTCACCGGGTTGCTTCAACCATTCGACAAGTTTCCCGCCTTCCATGTCGGCACCCAGAAAAGGCATACGAAATTCGCTCATGACTTACCCATCATCTCAGAGACGACCCGAACAATATCCCCGGTCTGTGGCAGGGCGGCTTCTTCAAGGTGCTGGGCATAGGGGATCGGAACTTCTGCACTACACAAGCGTTCGACTGGTGCATCGAGCTCATAGAAGGCCTGCTCCATAATGCGCGCGCTGATTTCACCTGCCAGGCTGCCGCTGCGCCATCCCTCATCGACAATCAGCGCCCGGTGGGTTTTTGTGACCGAGGCGATGATCGTTTTGTCGTCCAAGGGCCGCAATGTGCGCAGGTCAACCACCTCGCAGGAAATGCCTGTATTTGCCAGTTCTTCGGCAGCCGCCATCGCCTTTGGCAGACTACCGCCATAGGTGATCAGGCTGATATCGGTCCCTTTGCGGCGGACCGCCGCCTTGTCGATATCAACGGCACCGGCATCGGCGGCAATTGTTTCCGCTCTATTGTAAAGGGTAGCGTGCTCGAAAATAATCACCGGGTCCGGGCAGGCCAGCGCCGTTTCCAACATACCGCGCGCATCGGCAACCGTTGCCGGGGCGACCACCCGCAGGCCTGGCACGTGCGCATACCAGACCTCAAGACTGTGGGAATGCTGGGCGGCAAGCTGCAGGCCACCGCCGGTTGCCATCCGGATCACTAGTGGTACCGAGAACTGGCCGCCTGACATATGCCGGATCGTGGCGGCATTGTTGACGATCTGGTCGATGGCGAGCAGGCTGAAATTGACCGTCATAATCTCAACGATAGGTCGCATGCCGCCCAGAGCTGCACCAATACCCGCACCGGTAAAGCCCGATTCCGCCAGCGGCGTATCGCGAACCCGCTCTTCGCCAAACTCTTCCTGCAGGCCTTTGGAACAAGCATAGGCGCCGCCATAGCGGCCGACCTCCTCGCCGATGACGACGACGCGCTCGTCGGCCTCCATCGCATCGATGAGCGCCTGACGCAGCGCGTCGCGGTAGGTGATCTGGACCATCAGCGGACTTCCTT
>CAZNLO010000196.1:0-1949 GCA_964573935.1 uncultured Parvibaculum sp.
GGACTGTCATTGATGCCGAAAGTGACGGACAGGGTAGGCGGATCAATGGGATTAGCTTTGATCCCTGTGGTGACCGATGGGTCTGTGACCGTGTCGGCCACAGTTGCCAGTTCCAGACCCGCTATTGCGACAATATCGCCCGCTCTGGCTTCGTCTGCAGGTTCGCGGGTCAGGCCGCGGACGGCCAACACGCGAGTGATGCGGCCACGTTCGATGACATTGGAGCCATCGCGCAGCACCTGAACGGTCATATTGGGGCGTGCCACGCCCTTTTCGATACGTCCGGTCAGAATGCGGCCGAGATAAAGGTCCCGTTCGATGGTGGTGACGAGCATAGCGAAAGGTTCGTCACTTGATCCATTGGTCAGGGCTTCAGGCGGGGCGACATGGGTCAGAATTTTCCGGAAAAGAGGGGTAAGCCCCTGTTCGCGGGCATCGGCAGCATCCAGATCGTCGCAAGCCCAGCCTTGTTTGGCGGACGCATAGATAACGGGGAAGTCGAGCTGTTCGTCGGACGCGTCGAGAGCTGCAAAAAGGTCAAAAATCTGGTCGTGAACCCAGTCGGCGCGCGCGTCCGGCTTGTCAGACTTGTTGATAACGACCAATGGCTTCA
This sequence comes from uncultured Parvibaculum sp., assembly GCA_964573935.1. Lineage (GTDB taxonomy): Bacteria > Pseudomonadota > Alphaproteobacteria > Parvibaculales > Parvibaculaceae > Mf105b01. Next base: position 614 of record CAZNLO010000196.1, read on the forward strand.
AGCCGAGAGCGAGTGCTTTGGATGTGACAAACTTGGTCTGTGGCATGGGGCCTTCAGCGGCGTCTACCAGGAGGACCACCCCATCAACCATTGAAAGAATGCGTTCCACTTCCCCACCAAAGTCAGCATGACCTGGTGTGTCGACGATGTTGATGCGGGTCTCATCGCCCCCTTCGGGTGGGGTCCAGGTTACGCTGGTGGTTTTTGCCAGGATGGTGATGCCGCGCTCACGCTCCAGGTCATTGGAGTCCATGACCCGCTCAGCTACCTCCTGATTGGCGCGGAAAGCACCGGATTGCTTGAGAAGTTCGTCGACCAATGTGGTTTTACCGTGGTCAACGTGGGCGATGATGGCGATGTTTCGTAGCAGCATGTCGGTCCCGTCGGGGCGGAAAGCCGCCCAAAAAATGGCAGCCCGCAGGCAGATGCCAACGGGCTGTAGAGATAAGGTTGCCGCCTTATACGCTCACGTTCGTCTGCACTCAAGCAAAAGCCGGGACAGACGATTTGTCTCCCGGCTTTCCTCGTTTATTGGTTACTTGCTGTTCAGGGCGGGGCGCGCCTGAGAGCGAAGATTAACCCTTAATCTTTCAGGGCTTCGACCTCAATGATGATTTCTACCGTTTCCCCTATGGCAGGAACGGCATAAACCATGCCGAAGTCTGACCTGTTGATCTCACCTGTGGCGGAGAAGCCAGCCATTATCTTGGAAGCATCAAACGGGTGAGGACCTGCCTGATTGAAAGTGACCTCCAAGGTGAGGGGCTTTGTGATCCCCAAAAGGGTTAGATCACCAACCAGTTTGCCGGTTTTTTCCCCTGTTACCTCCACCGAGGTGGAGACGAAGGTCATTGTTGGAAAGTTTTCGACATTCAAAAAATCTGCTTTTCGCAAATGTTCGTCGCGGGCGGCGTTGGCCGAGTCCACACTTGCCGTGTTGATGGTGACGGAGACTGAGCTCGCATCGGGAGTGGCCTCATCAAATTCCAAGGTCCCCGAGATCTCATTGAACTGACCGAGCGTGTGCGAAAAGCCTAAATGTGATACGCGGAAGGCCGCATGGGCATGCGCGGCGTCTATTGTATAGCTTTCTGCAAAAGCCGTCGTGGGGGCCAAAAAGGCAGCGCTGAGCCCCAATGCGATTATTGTCGATTTCATGTCTTCTTCCTCCCAGAAATAAACCTGGTGCGAGTGTAGCATTCTACCCTGAGAAAGCGATCACAACCGCGCGAGCCCTGTCGCGCCTCACACGAAACCGGACCTCATGGGAGCACAGGTATGGGGTCGTTCTGGACATGCCCTTCGGCTGTCTGGTGAACAAATTCATCGCAGACAT
>CAZNLO010000197.1:0-1857 GCA_964573935.1 uncultured Parvibaculum sp.
GCCCGGCGGGGGCGACCCCAGGGAAAGTGCCACAGAAAGCAAACCGCCCGGGCTTTGGCCCGGGTAAGGGTGAAAGGGTGCGGTAAGAGCGCACCGCCGTTCCGGCAACGGAACGGGCAGGGTAAACCCCACCGGGAGCAAAACCGAATAGGGATGGCAGGCAGCGGTAACGTTGTCAGGTCTGTTTTCGGACCGCCGTCCGGGTTGGTTGCATGAGGCGTTCGGTAACGGGCGTCCCAGATGAATGGTCATCGGCCCGGGCGTCTCGTCCGGGTACACAGAACCCGGCTTATGGGCCATCTGACACTTTCTCTATAGCTGGTTGAGGGGCGGTGTCCACCCTCAAGATGTTGTGGTTCCGTTTAAGTGTTCGCTTTATGTTCTCAAGTTAAAGGGTGCTATTGAAGGGCCTAAATGCCCCTGAAAACCGCTTAAACCCACGTCTTTACTGGTTAATCCCATTGACTCCCAGTATATCCCATGGTATCCCATGAACTCCTAGGGTGAGGCAGCCTGACCCAGATGCGGCCAGTGATGGAGGGTCGGGGGTGTCTCCCTGGGGACCAGAAGAGACCGTCCCGGTCTTGGTGGAACGGTTGAGGTATGGGGGTTGTCGCGACATGTTGTCGTTCAGGGGCACATTTACCAACAAGATCGACGCAAAAGGGCGGGTCTCCGTTCCAGCGAAGTTCCGTGCTGTCACCGCTGCGCAGAAATTTTCCGGCGTTATCTGTTTTCCTTCTCTGATCGACCCTTGTGTTGAGGGCGGTGGGCCGGACCTTGATGCTGAAATCGACATGATGTTGAACCGGCTTGATCCCTTTTCGCGGGAGCGGAACGTGCTTGCCAATATGTTGAAAGCCCAGTCAGCGGAGTTGATGTTTGATGCTGATGGCCGGGTTAGCCTGCCGGATATGCTGGTGGCAAAGGCAAACATTACGGACCAGATTACCTTTGTTGGTCTCGGCAGTAAATTTCAGCTTTGGGAGCCTCAGGCTTATGAGCGCTATCTGGGGCAAGCGCTTGCAGAAGCGAGCCGTCACGGTGAACTTCTTAAGAGCCCCTATGCGGATTTGCCCTCACGGGGGTCGGGTTCTGGCGAAGGGGGCGCTTCGTGATGGAGCAACGGGCGTCCTCGCCTCATTTTCCAGTCATGCTGGCTGAGGTGCTTGATGTGCTCGCGCCAAAAGATGGTGCTCTCTATGTTGATGGAACGTTTGGTGCGGGGGGCTACACGCGCGCCATTCTGGACGCGGCTGATTGCAGCGTTGTTGCTGTTGACCGGGACCCTAGCGCCATTGCCCGGGGACGCGCCATGGAAAAAGAATTTGGGGGGCGCCTTACGCTTGTGCAGGGCTGTTTCGGCGATATGGGACAGCTCATTCCGCCCATACTGGAGGTCGTTGAGCATGCCCACGTGGACGGGGTGGCTCTTGATGTCGGTGTTTCGTCCATGCAGCTTGATGAGGCGGAACGCGGATTTTCGTTTCAGGGGGATGGACCGCTCGACATGCGCATGAGTGGCGAAGGGGTCAGCGCCGCAGATGTTGTCAATGGGTTTGAGGAGGCCGACATTGCGTCCATCCTCTGGTTTTATGGTGAGGAAAAACGTTCGCGCGCGGTGGCTAAAGCGATTGTGCAGCGGCGCGATGCCCAGCCATTTGAGCGTACCACGGACCTTGCCGGTGTTATTTCGGAGGTGATGGGCGCACGGGCGCGGGCCAGCAAAGTACATCCAGCGACACGCACCTTTCAGGCGTTGCGGATTTTCGTCAATGATGAATTGGGTGAGCTGGCGAGAGGGCTTGGCGCGGCAGAAAATTTACTCTGTGAGGGGGGGCGGCTTGCCATTGTCGC
>CAZNLO010000198.1:0-1851 GCA_964573935.1 uncultured Parvibaculum sp.
CATCCCGTTCTCAGGAACAGGTTTGGCGACAAAAGCTCGCCTCGATAGACGACCCAGCCATCACGAACCTCTGCGGCCCCCTGTCGCTGGAAGTCCCATTGGCTGAGATCAATGATCTGGCCAACCACATCGCCGGAATGGTCATGATCCTCCGCAACAGAGTGCAGAACAGGCGCCGAACGGACGTGGGAAGGTTGGGTGTCAGATACAGAACTGGCAGCCCAGGTAATCACGGCAATTACGGCAGCGAGCAGCCACACTGCCCAGTTGTTTTTCAGATGTGTTTCCACACGTAGAGACTCCGGAAATTTGACAGTCAGGGTCTCACGAACAATTGAATGAAGTATTGATACTTATTGAGTTCTTACTTCAATACGATAAGCTTAATGAAGGGCAGAAAGCCTGTGTTTTTCTTCCTCATCGAATGAAAAAACCTGATTTCAAAGGTACTGAAACCTATTATCGTTCGGTCCCTTTTGGAGGAAATACCATGAACGGATCAATCGCGCTGCCGCTGATCACTCTGACCGGAGATGCAAAAACCCGTGGCGAACAGCACGGGGTAATGCTCAAAGAGCGTATCCATCGCATGACGGACGTCTACGGAAAATTTTTTGGCCGCCGGGAGGCAGAGGTTTTTGAGGTCGCCAGGCACTTCAAAACTGTGATTTCCGACTTCAATGCAGATTATGCCATTGAGATCGAAGCCATCGCCGGAGCAGCCGACATTGATCCACTTTGGATATATGCACTGAACGCACGCAGCGAGTTCCTCTCCTATGTCCCCACCACAGAATGCACCGTACTCCATTTTGAAAACACCCCCCTCCTCGGCCAGAACTGGGATTGGGAAGAACGGCTTGAGCCCCTCATCTCGCTGGTTCGTATTGAACGCGATGATGCCCCCTCGATCCTGATGATGACAGAGCCGGGCATCATCGGAAAAATCGGTCTTAACAGTGCTGGCATCGGCGTCTGTTTTAATTTCCTTCTCATTGACAGACCAACCCGTGGCGTCCCGGTCCATATTCTGCTGCGTGCCATTCTCGACACATCTTCGCTGGAAGAAGCCCGGCGCATCATCGAGCGTGCCGGCAGCGGTCGCTCAGCCAACATCATGGTGGCCGACAAAAGCGGTGCAAGGTTCGACATGGAGTTTGCGGCTGGAGAGCAATTTGAGATCGCGGACCAAGGAGATGTCCTAGTGCATACCAACCACTATCTGGATCGCGATATGTACAAAGTACCGGAATTTTATGAAAATTCGGAAATGCGGTTCAACCGGGCCCACACTCTCGCCAGCGAGCACACATCACGCGACCGTAAAACCATGGAAACAATGCTGTCCGACACGCAGAACCCCGACAATGCGATCTGTCAGCCCTACCGTTCGCGCGCACCATTGGGTCAGATGGGCACAGTATGCACGCTGACCATGGACCTTGACGCAGGAGATATGGCCATTCGTTTGGGCAATGATGCGCAGGCACCGCTGGAACGCATTCCCCTCTCCCGGCTCCCCGCTGCAGCGGAGTAATTGCCCGCCCGTTAAAGCCGGTCGGAAAAACCATATACACCGAAGAAAATGGCAGAGAGGAAGACTGCCATATCCGTGAAACATAGCTACACATAGAAATCCATTTTCGTATCTTAGCCGTTGAAATCATTGACTTTATTCGACAACTCACAAAAATAGGAATACATAGGTATACACCCAACCTCACTCCCAAAGTGGGACGCAAAGTGGGACGCGAAAGATAACGAGGGAGCGCCTATGCCCCGACCAATGCACAAACTGACCGCCCGCAAGTTGGCAACCACTAAGCACTCTGGGCGGTATAGCGACGGCGC
>CAZNLO010000199.1:0-1818 GCA_964573935.1 uncultured Parvibaculum sp.
CCGGGGGTCACTTCTGGATGTCGCCAGGGGGTCAGTTCCTGATGTCGCTTGACACCGGGCAGGCGATGTATTGGTGAGCATAGCGTTGCGCGCGCCTTCAACCTCGGCAATTTGTTTGAGTTCAAGCTCGAAGCCGGTCAAGCTCTCGATTGATCTGCGCCTTGAGATGGGGGTCAAGCGGCCTGCCGTCACCTGTGATCAAGCCTTCAAGCCTTTCGTGACGATCCCGGCACAATGGTTCGTAGCCCTTGATACCTTAGCTGTATAGCAGTCCCTTGATGCGGTTCACATGACTGATCCGTCCCCGGATCAAAGTCTTGCGTTCTCGGACAAGACGACGAGCATCTTCATCATCTGGCGTGGGAGCAACCATCATGGAACATACACGGGGTTCGCCCTGAATGTAAGGCAACAAAGTCCGCGCTAGCTGTTGATTGCCACTGAGATGTGACCCGGGGAGCAGACACGCCTGGTACGACCAAGAGAATTGCTTCTGGTTGATTGCGTTCGCTTCGGACAACCCGTGAAGCTCGAGGGGGCCTATGGGCAGGGGAAGGGGGCACAGCGTAGGGTCGATGTTAAAAGGGAGTGCGTGGGTGTCGGAAAAGCAAAATCAGGGTGGAGACAAAGTTGGTCTCAGCGTGGCGATCATTCTGGCAGAGAATTTCACGCTCTCCGCATTTGCGCTGTTTGTCGACCATATCCGTCTCGCTGCTGACGAGGGCGATGGAAGCCGGCAGAAAGATGCATGCTGGTCCGTTCTCTCCAACGGTCTGGGTGATACTCGGTCAAGTTGCGGTGTCACCGTGGGGTCTACAGACATGTTCGGCGATCCGACGCGCTATGAATACATCGTGGTGGTCGGGGGACTGCTGGGCACGAGAAATCCGATTGGTGCGGAGGCCGCTGAATTCATCCGCCGCGGTGCCGAGAGTGGCGTCACGCTGGTCGGCCTGTGCACTGGCACCTTCATTCTTTGCCGACTCGGCCTCATGAAGGGGCGGCGCTGCTGCGTGAGTTGGTATCATCATCAGGATTTCGTTGAGGAGTTTCCCGGGCATGTCGCCGTAGCTGACCGCCTTTTTGTGGCTGACGGCAAGCGCATTACCTGTGCAGGCGGTGCCGGCACCGCCGATCTGGCAGCGCATCTCATCGAATCTCACCTCAACAGGTCGGCCGCGCAGAAGGCCACCCAGGTACTGATGTTCGATCGTGCTCGCGATGGGAACGAAAATCAGCCTCATCCGCCGATCCTTTCAGATGTGGCGAAGGGGAAGGTCGCCCGCGCTCTGCTCATTATGGAGCAGAACATAATGGACCCATTGCCGATCCAGGAACTGTCCGAGCGGCTGAACATGTCGAAGCGGCAGCTTGAACGTCTGTGCCACGATGCGACTGGCTCGACGCCCTCAGCAATCTACCGGGGGATCCGGTTGCGCTATGCATCTTGGCTTCTGGCAACGACCGACCGTTCTATCACTGCGATCGCGCAGGAGGCAGGCTTTGCCGATAGTGCTCATTTTTCACGAACGTACAAGAGCCACCATGGCCATCCTCCGACGATGAAGCGAAAGATGGTGACGGGGGAGGCCTCGGGACACGCCGCTGCACGAAGAGTCTATTCGACTTGATGGGGGGAGCCGGCCATTGGGCTAATCGGTCTGACTTGGGCGCCAAGCTTGCAGTGGGCGTTATCAATCTGCAACCATCCGATCCGGCACCGACCAAGAGCATGGTCCCCTGCGTGGCGCTAAGGCCTTCGTGAATTCGCCCGTGCAGGTTGCGCAAGGTTATTTATTGCGGCTGAGGGGCTTATTC
>CAZNLO010000200.1:0-1789 GCA_964573935.1 uncultured Parvibaculum sp.
TCATCGCTTGTCTGGACGGAACGGACCGACCTGGCTGAGGCGCTGCTGGGGCTTGATGATGAAGGGTTTGCCATTGAATGCGCCAAACGCTTTGGGCCCTATCTGGGGGAGATGAGGCCGGTGGGCCCGCGTTGGTCCTACCCCCTTACTTTGCAGTTCGCCCGCGACTATGTGCGCCCCCGTGTAGCGCTGGTTGCAGATGCGGCGCACGGCATTCATCCGATTGCGGGCCAAGGGCTCAATCTGGGGCTGCGTGATGTGGCTGCTCTTGCGGACGTGGTGGTCGATAGTCAGCGGCTGGGTCTGGATTTTGGAGCGATGGTGGCCCTTGAGCGCTATCAGCGCTGGCGCCGGTTTGACAATGTATCGCTCGGATTGGCGTGCGACGGCCTTAACCGACTATTTTCCAATGACATCGGCCCCTTGCGCTTATTGCGTGATGCAGGCCTTGGGCTGGTCAATCAGATCGGTCCGGCGCGGCGTTTCTTCATGCGTCTTGCCAGTGGTGGTGTTGGTGATCTGCCGCGGCTGATGCAGGGAAAACCGCTTTAAGCCTGTACGTGATTTCGCAGACCCAGTGAAATGCCCGTCATCTCGCGAATTTCAGTAAGCGCGTATTGACTCGTTCTGCCGTCGGCATATCCAATTGTCTCAAGCGTTTGAGTGACCGCAATAGTAAAGCGCGGCGTACCGTTGTCGTCGGTCAGAGGATAGGAGACGATTTCGACAAGTGACCGCTTGCCTTTTAGGTTTTGCTCAACACATATCAGCCGAAGGCCGCAGGGCGTGTCCAGAACTTTGTCCACGGCCTGGTAGAGCGCTGAGCGTCCGACATCTGCATCTTCCCGGTTCAGAATTTCCCCGGTTCTGTCGGTAAGTCCCCTTTCGCGAAAAGCGGTTCCTTGAAGGCGGACCTGATAGTTCCCATCCCCAAGCCGTTCAAGCAGAAGGATATCGGGCAGGAGGCGGGGGATAGCGATGGGATCAAATGAGGCGCGGGTGGGAACCCCGTCAGCGTCTCTTGCAAGCTGAAACCAATAGTCGCTCAAGTCTCTCGCCTGAGATGAGACGAAGGCGATTTTCTGGCCCGTTAGATCAACTGGGTCAAAGGGAGTCGTTTCGGTAGACATGTCATCACTTTCGTCACCTCCCCAGGTTGGACTTAGTGCGTTATCTTCAGTCACACTCGATAGACTGTGCGTGCCTCCCGCGTTCATCTAACGCGACGCTTTTGTCTGTACCCCGACCGTTCTATTTCGGGCATTCTGGTCAGTCAGCAGATGATGTACCTGGACCGTGTTCATTTACTTAGTCCGGGCACCCCGTGCTCTGTGGCAAAGCGTCGCGGCGTCCAATATTGCGATCACCGGGAAAGGTCGGCTTGGGCGACTCTCGCTAGATATTCCGCCCACCGAATGTCTTTTTCATCTGCAAGTTTGTAGAGGTAATCCCAGGTGAAAAGGCCGCTATCGTGGCCATCATCGAAGGAAATTCGAATGGCGTAGTTACCAACGGGCTCTAGTTTTTTTATGGAGACTGACTTTTTGCCGGTGACGAGCTTTTTCTGGCTTGCGCCGTGACCCTGAACTTCGGCGCTGGGGCTCTCCACTCTCAGGTATTCCGCCTCAAGGACAGCATTTGTTCCGTCGTCGAATGAAATATTCAGGGTCTGCCCGTCTGAGCGGAGCCGCAATTCCTCTGGCCAAGGTCGATTTTGAGGGCTCATTTGGTTGTTTTCACGAAAGCTGACGTGCTTCGTCGGGCAACATGATCGGAATGCCGTCCCGGA
>CAZNLO010000201.1:0-1789 GCA_964573935.1 uncultured Parvibaculum sp.
GCCATTACTTTCTCAGGATCGCTAATTGCGTTTGCAAAACTGAACGGCAATATGTCAGGGGCACCGATCATGTTGCCTGGTCGTCATCTCATCAATGCGGCCTTGGCTGCCGGGATTGTTGGCACCATCGCCTATGTCAGTCTTGATCCAGCCAATCAGACGGTTGAGATGTTCCTGCTTGTGTCGCTGCTTTCATTCGTGATCGGGTTCCTCATCATCATTCCTATTGGCGGCGCTGATATGCCGGTTGTGGTTTCGATGCTGAACTCCTATTCGGGATGGGCGGCTGCGGGCATCGGCTTCACGCTTGGTAACATGGCGCTTATTATCACTGGCGCGCTTGTTGGGTCGTCCGGGGCAATCCTCTCCTACATCATGTGTAAGGCGATGAATCGCTCGTTCATTAGCGTGATACTGGGTGGCTTTGGTGGTGATGATGCTGTTGCCGGGGCCGGGCAGGTTGAAACACGTCCCGTGAAGCGCGGCTCTGCGGAAGATGCAGCTTTCATCATGAAGAATGCGTCTTCGGTTATCATTGTGCCGGGGTACGGCATGGCGGTGGCGCAGGCGCAGCACGCCCTTCGCGAAATGGCCGACATTTTGAAGAAAGAAGGGGTGAAAGTTTCCTATGCGATTCACCCGGTTGCAGGGCGGATGCCTGGACACATGAATGTGCTTCTGGCGGAAGCGAATGTTCCTTACGACGAAGTGTTTGAACTGGAAGACATTAACAGCCAGTTCCCTCAGGCGGATGTGGCATTCGTTATTGGGGCCAATGATGTGACCAATCCGGCTGCCAAGACGGACCCCGCCAGCCCGATTTACGGCATGCCAATTCTGGACGTTGAGAATGCCAACACCGTGCTGTTCATCAAGCGCGGCATGGGCTCTGGTTATGCCGGTGTGGAGAACGAGCTGTTCTTCAGGGACAACACGATGATGTTGTTCTCGGATGCGAAAAAGATGGTGGAGAGTATCGTCAAGGCTCTCTAAGGGGGCGCGCTTTGACGCTCCGGCACATTCCATGCAAATTTGAGAGGGCGGTGTGACACCGCCCTCTTTTTTGTGGGAAATTGATGCTCGTGTGCAGCCGATCGGTTTTGGTATCTGACGGGCTCAACCGGCTGAATGTTGTAATTTGTCCAGGTATGCCCATCTGTTAAAGCAGGCTTAGAGGGAGGGGCGAGAGATATGGATATTTATCATGGCTGGTGCGACCTGAAAGAAGGTGTCACCGATATGGAGTTCGCGGAAGCCTTTGTCACCTATGCCGAACGCCTGAAGGTAGACGGGTTTATTGAAGGGTACAGGTTGACGCGCCGTAAGCTTGGGCTTGGTGGTGAGGGGCTTGGCGACTTTCATTTTATGATCGAGGTTGAGGGGCTTGCCCAGTTGGACGAGGCGTTCGGCGTGGTTGCTACGCGCACGGGGCCGGGGGAAGGACTTCATTTCGCTGTTAATTCTCTGGTTGTGAATATGCGTTTTGCGCTCTACCGGGACTTCCCTGATCCTGGCCGGGTTCAGGGCGACGAGCTTTTCTGACGGTTGAGACGTTGATGCGTGCGGTGCAAACGCCGTGATGTTCCTGCCAAACGCAAAAAAGCCGCCCGATAAAGGCGGCTTTTGTTGCATTCAGAGCAGGTGTTGCGGTTAGCGCTTTTTGCCCGGCAGGATACCACCTTCGCGCTGTGCCTTTTTGCGGGCCAGCTTGCGGGTGCGACGAACGGCCTCGGCCTTTTCGCGGGCGCGTTTTTCAGAAGGCTTCTCGTAGAAGTTTCTCAGCTTCATT
>CAZNLO010000202.1:0-415 GCA_964573935.1 uncultured Parvibaculum sp.
AGCACAACCTTGCCAAGGTTGGGGTCGTGAGTTCGAATCTCATCGCCCGCTCCAAATTCAAGCTAGAGCATATAATTCAAGCCGGAGCAGGCAGTTGAGAATGCGGGTAAGCCACAAGCTTCCTGGACCTGCGTCAGCGCCCCTGAAGCTTGTGGCCGGTCCCGGTTTACGCCTTAGGCTAATTGAATGGGTGGGTCTTACCTGCCTTGAAAGGGGGCCTGCAATATTGCGTAGAGCCTGTTGATGAAGGCGTCTGATTTCAGTTGCGCCGGATGGGTGGCAAGCGTGGCGAGCACGACACCTTCAACCGCCATGGCAGACATTTGTACGTCAGCGACCGGTAAACCCAGGGCCGCCGCAATTCTTGCGGCCTGGGCATTGCGGGCGTTGTTCAAATGATCCTGCAATCCGAATG
>CAZNLO010000202.1:425-1757 GCA_964573935.1 uncultured Parvibaculum sp.
CGTGGAGCTGGGCTGTTAACTGTGGCGCATCTGCATGGGCGTTTACAAAAGCAACCAGCAGTTCGCGCATGACGTCCGTTTTCCCGTCTGGGGCGGCGTTCAGAATGGCTTCTGCCGCCGCGCGTTCGTCTGCGACATGGCGTTCAAGCAAAGTGGCAACAATCGCGTCCACGCCTGGAAAGTACTGGTACAGCGAACCAATGCTGACGCCAGCGCGCTCTGCGATGTGATTGGTTGTGAGGGGGCCGACTCTGTCTTCCAGAATGCGAGCGGCGGCCTCCAGGATGGCCTCAACCATCTCCTTTGAGCGCTGTTGTTTTGGCGCCTTGCGGGCTGAAACTCTGGGTGATTTCAAGCGTTTCTGGTTGGTCATGGCCAAGGTAATCCAATGCGAGTAGGCAAAAACGTGTTTGGCGGCTAGGATTTTAATATGAGTAAATACTCGCAAACAAAAATTATCAGGTCAAGCATCGACATCGGTGGGCACACGCTTGTCGTCGATCATCCCGAAAAACTGCCTCCCGAACCGCTTGCAGCACGGCCGGGCCCGGTGTGGATGTTTATTCACGGCATTGCGGTTACATCGGCGTTTTGGGAACCGTTGATGCCCCTGGGTTTTAGAGACAATGCTGCGTGGATATCCGTCTCGCTTCCGGTCCACTCGCCTTCTTTGGGGCCGACCGGGTTTGGCCAAAGCGATGTGACGCCGGATCTCTTCAACCTGCTGAACGGTGCGGTACTGGATCAAATTCTGCCGGGCCGGGACGTTATTATTGTGGGTCACTCGACGGGTGGTTTCGCCGGTCTGTGTCTGGCGCTGGCGCGGCCCGACCGGGTTCGCGGCGTGGTCAGTGTTGGCGGTTTTGCTGACGGGCAATGGATTGGTCTGGAAGGTGATATGCAGTTGATGGCGCGTAAAGAAAAGCTGGGGGCCTTTGGACCTACAGCGTTGCGTCTCTCTTCCTCGCTGACAACCCGCTGGCCGTGGCTTCATGCCAGAGCTGCTTCGATGTTTGCCTATGACAGGCGTGCTTTTCTTAAAGACAAGCCGACCAAAGTTGCTTTACGTGCGATGCGCAGGGATGCTCGGTCGCAAAATCAGGATCAGCTCATCTCGTTTTTTGCAGGCATCCGCGATGTTGATATCTGGGACAAAGTGGGCGGGATACAGCAGCCGGTTCTGGTCTTCAATGGAGAGTATGATCCGGTCATTCCCCATGAGCAAACCCTGCGTCTTGCAGAAGCCCTGCCAAATGCCCGTCTGCTGCTCTACCCAAATACAGGGCACATGGTTATGAACGAACGTCGGCAGGAGTTCTGGCGTGACATCAT
>CAZNLO010000203.1:0-1691 GCA_964573935.1 uncultured Parvibaculum sp.
GACTTCTGATCAGAGACATCCCGATCAATCATTACAAATTCGGTCGGCGCGCGCAGACATCTTATCGGAACAGGAGAGCTTATGCAGAATTCGCCATCGGAGGAATCGCCGAAACCATATTCAAGTGACCGATGAAGTATTCTCGATTCGGAATCATCCTTCCGAAAATGTGGATGAAATCAGCCTTGTAATGTCCTGCTCCAACAAAAGAAAGTCATGTTTTCGGCCAATTAACGAAGAAATTAAGGGACAGCAGTGATAAGCGCGCAAACCACGCAACGGCGACCCGTTGGACACATGGCCCCTATATGTCTGAAAGAAAATATATTAACAATGTAAGGTTAAGACCTCTGGCGCCATGGCTGTATTACAGGTAGGGTTACCGGATATTTCTCGGTACTTTCATGGCCTATAAATCTCAATCGAGGGGGCAAGAGACTGCGATGGCGGAAACAGGCTACTCTTTGTCGCAGTCCGGCTGCTTTGAGGAAGTAACTGTTGCCGAACTGATCCGGCAATTCGCCTATTGGCGCAAGTTCTCGGAACGCACGCCGATCTCCATCACCAATCATGGGCATGTCACCCATGTGATGATGGGGACAGAAGCCTTTTCGGCCATGCGCCAGACCGACAATTCGCTTGCCCGCAACGCGCCGCACAACAATCTTGACCACCTGCTGATTACGGAAATGATCGACTGGTTGCCGCTCGGCGTGATCATCTGCGACGATGCCATGGTGGTCCGAAAGGCAAGCAGGGTGGTGTCTGCAATGACCCATGCCAAAGCTGATGCAATAAGCGGGCAGTCCTTGTGGGCAACATTCCCGGCGCTGGTCGGCACATTGTTCCAGACCTATATCCAGCGGGCCATGGCAAGCGGAGAGCCCTGCTCGGCCGACCTGCCTTCGCCGTTCCGGGACGGCCATTGGATCCACCTTGCGGCTTTTTCTCTGGGCAGCGGGCTTTGCATCGTCCTGCGCGACATCACCGAGGAGGTGATGAACAACCGCCTGGCCGATGTAAAAGAAGCGATTTTTCACGCCATGACCGTACATGGCGGCGTGGGTTATATGCGTCTCTCGGCCAGAGGCACCATCGAACGGATTGACGAGCCTTTGTGCAAACTGGTCGGGCTTCCGGCTGAACGACTTCATCATGCAAAGATACTGGATCTGGTGCCGCTTCATGCGCGGGTCGCCTTTCGTGAACATCTCGAACATGTGCTGACGGGTCAGGGAACGGTTCAATTTGCTTCTGAACTGATGAGCAATGGCGGAGGCATCGTGGCGGTAAACTGCTCCATGGCCGAACTGCGCGGCGTCTATGGGGGCGAAGGTTGCGTTGTTGTGCTCACGCCCAAAGTCCCGGACGCCTAACCCACCAACATCGGAACCCCGCAGCGCACCCCGTTGATGCGGATATTGGCCTGCCCCACACCGACCCCCAACAAACCGGTCAGGCTGTTGAGCAGGCCGTCAAGCGATGGAGCCGCCGTCTTCAAGGTTGAACCGACCGCAGCGGTGAGCGGTGAAAGGGAAAGGCCAAGCCCCAGAGCATTGACCTGTAATTGCGTATTACTGATCAACGAACTGGCGATCGAGGAAATCGCATCATTGGTCGAAACGGTTTTGGTGGTTCTGTTCGCTATGTCACTTGCGGAAAAACTGACCGTCTGGGCGCTCGTGCCTCCA
>CAZNLO010000204.1:0-1637 GCA_964573935.1 uncultured Parvibaculum sp.
ACCAATGCGGAAATAAGTGATCTGTCCCAGGCGCTTGGGGTTGGGCTGGGGACGCGGTTCAAGCTTGACGACCTGCGCTATGACAAGGTCATCATCATGACCGACGCGGATGTGGACGGGGCGCATATCGCGGCGCTGCTGATGACGTTTTTCTTCACCCAGATGCGGCCGATGATTGATGCGGGGCATTTGTATCTGGCCTGCCCGCCGCTGTTCCGGCTGACCCAAGGCGCGCGGCGGGTCTATTGTCTGGACGAGGCGGAAAAGAAACGGATGCTGGATAGCGGGCTGGGCGGCAAGGGCAAGATCGACGTGTCGCGCTTTAAGGGATTGGGGGAAATGGACGCCAAAGACCTGAAGGACACCACCATGAACCCGGCCACCCGCAAGCTGATCCGGGTAACAATTGACGAAGACGAACCGGGCGAAACCGGTGATCTGGTGGAACGGCTGATGGGCAAGAAACCCGAAAAGCGGTTCGAATACATTCAGGAAAACGCGCGGTTTGTCGAAGAGTTGGATGTTTGAATAGCCACTGTGGCCTTGATGATGTAACCCCCCCCCCGACGGCATCGATGTGCCAAGGTGGGTTTGCAATGATCCACAAAGGAGAGCGGTTATGTCGGATATTATCACGGTCGGGCTCGATCTGGCAAAAAATGTGTTCCAGGTGCATGGAGCTGACGGCGCAGGCCAAGCGGTTCTGCGCAAGAAGTTGCGGCGAACACAGGTTCTGGAGTTTTTCGCCCAGTTACAGCCTTGCGTTGTTGCGATGGAAGCTTGCGGGGGTGCTCATTTCTGGGGCCGCGAGATAGGCAAACTGGGTCATGATGTGCAGCTGATCCCTCCTGCGTATGTCAAACCCTTCGTCAAGCGGCAGAAGAACGATGCTGCGGATGCCGAAGCGATTTGCGAAGCAGCCGTGCGCCCGGTGATGTATTACCCGGCAGTCGATACATAGTATCGATGAGAGGGCGCTTCGTGCCGGTGAAGAGCGAAGATGTGCAGGGTGCGGCCATGCCCTGCCCGACCAGCCCCTTGAGGCGCGGTTTGCTTGCAAACCATGAGAGGTGTGTTCCGGGTCCGTGAGTTGCTGATCCGGCAGCGCACACAAACGATCAATGCGCGTCGTGTTGAAAACACGCCTTTGGCGTGATGCGGCCACCCATTGCCCGGCAGGGCATGTTTACATGCCTGAGAGGAGGACGGAGTTCGGCGAGGTGGTTCCAAAAGGGGCCGTGAATGCCAAACGCCTCATTGCTATTGTCGAGGACATATCAAGTGGCCTGCCTGACGAAGCGCGCGCAACATTGCTGGTCCTGATCGAGACGAAGATCCGTCTTGATGATCAGATCCTCAAACTTGATGCTGAGATCCGGCGGCGTGCCGAAGAGAATGAGATGGCGCGCAGACTGATGACAATTCCCGGCATTGGGCCGTTGATCGCCACGGCTTTGGTTGCCCTCGCTCCGCCCGCTGTGAACCGCCCCGGGTTTACCGGAGAGTAAAACTCTCCAAAGGTGGACCCTATGACACAGAGAAAACATACCCCGACCTACACGGCTGAATTTCGCGAGCGCGGTATTCGGCTTTTCAGAGAAAATCGCAGTAATTATCCCAGTGACAACGCTGCTTAT
>CAZNLO010000205.1:0-1602 GCA_964573935.1 uncultured Parvibaculum sp.
CAGGGTGTCATACAGCGCAGCCGGCCATTCAAGGCTCAAGTCGCGGGCAGCAAGCTGGTTCAACGGGGAACTCTCCATCAATGGTTTTGCAGGGTTTGTACCGCGCGCGCCGCCGATACACCTCCACTCTTTTGTTTGATCAGCTATGCCGATACTGTATAGCTATGGAGCTTTCTCAACTTCGAACCATCATTCATGTTGCCGAGCTTGGCAGCCTGTCCAAGGCCGCCGATCGCCTGCATACCGCCCAACCAGCACTCAGCCGGCAGGTGCGGATGCTGGAGGAAGAACTTGGCGTGCGGCTTTTTGAACGTCACGGTCGTGGTATGGTCATCAGCGAAGCAGGGCAGAAAGTTCTGCGCCACGCCTACCGCATCACGACAGAGATACAGGAAATCAAGGCGACGCTTCTGGATAGCGAAGCCTCGCTGCGGGGGCATGTGTCGATCGGAATGCCGCCAACCGTGTCCGATATCCTTGCGGTGCCGTTGGTCGCAGCTTTCCAAAAGCGCCACCCGGACGCCACAATAAGAATTGTAAGCGCCTATTCGAGCTATGTTCTGGACTGGCTGCACAAAGGCGAAATTGACGTGGCCATATTGTTCGAAAGCAAAACCGCGAGATCGGTCAAGTCTGAATCCCTGCTGGAAGAAAACCTGTTCCTGATTGGCCCCGCTGAAAGCGATTTGCGCCCAGACCACCCGGAAGAGTTTTCATCCCTGCAAAACAGAAAGCTGCTTTTGCCCAGCCCCGGCCACAGCTTGCGAATGTTGTTGGAGGAATGCGCCAGGGGACGCAGCATAAACCTGAGCGTCATGGTGGAAACCGACAGCTATTCAACGCTCAAGAATCTGGTCCGTGCCGGGCACGGGGTGACCGTTCTGCCGCTCGCGCCGATTCACGAAGAGATTGCCGCCGGGGGTCTTTCCTATGCTCCGCTTGCGCACCCGGTGCCAAAGCGGCGGCTGATGATGTCGTTACCCTCCGACAGGCCTCCGACACGTCTGGCCCGGTTTGCCTACGAGGCGTTGCAGGCATCGACAAAGGAACTTGTCATCAGCAATATCTGGCCCGGCGCATTGGTTTCTTGAGCTATAGAATCACAGCATACCTGATCTGTAATTCTTGTCGTTGCGGCGTGATGGGATTGGGCGTAGCTGTGCATAATCTGGCCAGCGAAGGGCCACGGCCAAAGGCATAACCTCATAAAACCAAGGGAGAAATAACCATGCGCGCAGCTCTTTTTCATGAATTTCAAGGCCCCATAACGGTTGAAACGGTGCCAGACCCCACACCGCCCAAAGATGGGATCGTGCTAAAGGTGGTTGCCAACGGTGTTTGCCGAAGTGACTGGCATGCCTGGATGGGTCACGATACCGATATCACGTCTTTGCCACATGTGCCCGGCCACGAATGTTCCGGGATCGTTGAGGCGGTGGGACCGGATGTCAAACGCTGGAAACCCGGAATGCGGGCCATTGTGCCGGTTGTTTCAGGCTGTGGGCATTGCGGGTATTGTCAGGGTGGTCAGCATCAGATCTGCCCGGATCAGTACCAGCCCGGGTTCACCGGCTGGGGGGCATTCGCAGAATATGTTGCGGT
>CAZNLO010000206.1:0-1569 GCA_964573935.1 uncultured Parvibaculum sp.
TTCTGGGCGCTGGCACTCAGCCGCCGTAGCGACTATGAAGGTGTGGGCGTTCCCATGCTGCCTGTTGCCGCGGGCAAACGCGAAACCCGAAAACAGATACTTATTTATTCGGTGCTGCTCGTGCCGGTAACGCTTGCGCCCGTAGCCCTTGGGTTTGCCGGTGCCGTCTACGCAGGGCTCGCCTTGGTATTGGGGGCGGTCTTTCTGGTGTTGGCTTGGCAGGTCTGGCGGGCGGGTGAAGCAGGGAACGAGGACAAGAGCGACGCGATGGCAAAGCGTCTGTTTGGCTTTTCAATTCTTTTTCTGTTTCTCATTTTTGCGCTCCTCCTTGTGGAGCGGATGGCAGGGTTTTTTGTGCCGGTGGTGTAAGACGAAAATGTGTGAAGGTAATGTAAACAATGGCTGTAACGCATATGGATGAGAAAACACGTCACGTGATTGAGCCGCCGGTTTGGTCTGAGGAAATGATTGAGCAGCGCCGGGCGCGCGCACGCGTAATGGCGTGGGCAATCGCTGGTTTTATGGTCCTGGTTTTTGCCGTCACGTTGGTCAAGCTTGGGGCCAATATGCTCGCAAGGCTAATGTAGAAAAAGGGCACCCTATGTCTCACACCGGATCGCTGGCGGTGCAGCCAGATGAAGAGGAAGTCCAGAAGCGTCATCGCTTTGTGGGACTGCTTTTGTTCGCTCTCGCGGTCGGCATGGTTGGCGTTTCCTACGCGGCGGTGCCGCTCTATGACTTGTTCTGTCGGGTCACCGGGTATGGTGGCACGACAAATACGGCGGACGTGGCCCCAACGACAACCCTTGACCGGGTGATGACTGTTCGTTTCGACAGTAATGTAAACAGAGGGCTTGCGTGGGACTTTGCGCCGGCTCAGATTTCGCAGGAGCTCAAGGTTGGAGAGCCCGGCCTTGCCTTCTACCGGGCCACCAACACGAGCGACAAAGTACTTGTGGGCACGGCAACGTTCAACGTAACGCCCCAGTCGGCCGGGTACTACTTCAACAAGATCGACTGTTTTTGCTTTACGGAGCAGGTGCTCCAGCCTGGCGAGACCGTGGACATGCCCGTGACCTACTTTATTGACCCGGAGATCGCAGACGACAAGGACCTAGACTATGTGAGCACGATCACATTGTCCTATACATTTTTCCCGAAGCCGGAGGCTGCAACCGCAACCAACTGATCGGGTTTTTTTAGAGATTGAAAGGTATTTTTGCCTTTCGCAATTTGAGGATGAGGGGACATGGCAGACGCCCAAACACCACAACATGACTATCACCTGGTGAACCCGAGCGCATGGCCGATCATCGGCTCTATCGCTGCGCTGGCGACCTGCATTGGCGCGATTTCCTACATGCACGGTGGATCTCCCTGGGCAATGATTATTGGCTTCGTTGCAATCGCCTACACCATGGCCGGCTGGTGGCGCGATGTTGTGATCGAGGCGGAAGGGGGAGACCACACACCGGTCGTCCAGCTTCACATGCGCTATGGCATGATAATGTTCATCGCTTCGGAAGTCAACTTCTTCGTCGCCTGGTTCTGGGCCAATATAGATGTCGC
>CAZNLO010000207.1:0-1516 GCA_964573935.1 uncultured Parvibaculum sp.
GGCAAGAATCATATCGACGCAAAGTGACAATTGCGCATGTTGCTCAGTCGAACCAATGGGCAGGATGCAGCGCGGATCGCGGACGGCGGCTGCCTCTACGTCTTGCCAGTTCATATCGGCCACCTTCATTGCGGTATTCCTTCTCTTGCGTTCATGGCTTCGGGCGGCATTTCGCCCGCCCAATCCTGTGCTGCGAGCACGACCTTCGACATCAATTCGGATAGCATCTGCTGCTCGCCATCTGACAGCACATTGAGCATCTTTTTTTCTTGCGCCTCAAAGGCTGGGAGGGTCTGGTGGATCAGGGCCCAACCTTTTTCAGACAGATGGAGCGCCTGTTTGCGTCCGCCGCCGGGGGCTTTGGTGCGCGCCTTGATCAGGCCCATAAGTTCAAGCCGTTTGATCGCGCGGCTGAGTGTGTTTTTGGGAAATCCGGAGGTGCGTGAGATGTCACGGGCACTGCCGCCATCAGCAAGTGCGAGTGAATAAAGCACCACATATTCCGGGCGTTTCAGCCCGAAAGTGTCCTGAATCCAGCTGTACAGCGGCGTATTATAAAGCAGCGCCAGATAGTTGACCCGAAATGTAAACGGACAGGGATTGTCCCATAATTTGGCATCCAGCATGTCCGGGTTTGGTCCTGTTTGCTGTTCGCCATATTTTTGATCGTTGCTAATCTGAGGACCTGACATCTTCCCAATTATCCTTTGGCTCTTCAGTTTGAGTTCCAAAATGAACTTGACTGCAACAGTATCTCGCCACATGGTGGGAAAGCAAGTTCCAAATGGGACATAAATAATTCCAATAGATTCGGAAGAGGTTTGCTGCCTCCTCCATTAACGGGAAGGGAAAATCATGACATACCAGAAATTCCTTGCACCTCTGGCGTTTGCTCTGGGTCTGACTGCGGCGGGTGCTGCATCGGCGCAGACGTTGACGATGGGAGTGCGCGGCGGGCCTGAATCAATGGATCCGCATTTCTCCGCACTTGGCCCACACGCGGAAGCGGCCAAACATATCTTTGATACGCTTGTGTGGTCGGGCACCGACCTGCAGATCGAGCCAGGTCTGGCTGTAAGCTGGGCACCGGTCGACGAAGACACCTGGGAATTCAAGCTGCGCGAAGGTGTAAAGTTTCACGATGGCTCTGATTTCACTGCAAAGGATGTGAAGTTTTCTATCGAGCGCATTCCGGTCGTGACTGGCCCTACCACCACGGCGATCTACGTGCGCCGCGTGGCGAGTGTGGACATTATTGACCCTTACACGCTGCACATCAACACAGACGGTCAGGCGGCCACACTGCCAAACGATTTTATCCGCCTGTTCATCGTCTCATCCGAGGCGGCGGCAGATTATTCGACGCTTGAAACCGCAGTGGGGGGGTTTAACTCAGGTGTAGCCACCATCGGGACCGGGCCTTACAAATTTGTCAGCTGGGAGCCAAAGGGCGATCTGGTGCTAGAGCGCAATGATGACTACTGGCGCGGCATGGGCGCGTGGGAAACCGTGATCC
>CAZNLO010000208.1:0-1507 GCA_964573935.1 uncultured Parvibaculum sp.
CGAGAACGTTGGATCACCTCGATGGGCTCTCTATCCCCCGTTTCTCTCTTTTCGACCGAACCTCGGGGCGATTTGGTTCGGTCGACGAAAGCCCAATAAAACAAGGGTTTTTCGTGAATTTCGAGCCCGACCGGTTGCAGCGCCATCAAATCCTCTCACGCGATCAGAGAAAACAGAAATGGACGTGGTGGGGCGAAAGGTTGCGAATTTCCGAAACTATCTGGCGAAAACCATGGTTGTCGCCTAAACTGCTCGGATGTTTCGCTTTATTCATACAGCGGACCTTCATCTCGACGCTCCTTTACATAGTCTTGCGCTCAAGGATGAGGTCCTTTTCGACCTTGTGGGGTCCGCTACGCGTGGGGCGCTTGAGCAGATCGTGACCCTTTGTCTGGAAGAAGATGTCCACGCGTTGCTCATTGCGGGTGATTTATACGACTGCGATCTGCATTCCATGAAAACGGCAGCCTTCCTGACGGCCCAGATGGAGCGCCTGAATGCTGCTGAAATCCCCGTGTTCATTATCTGCGGCAATCATGACGCCGCGAGTGTCATCACACAGGAACTGGACCTGCCCCCGAACGTCCATGTGTTTTCCGGACATGGCGGGACAGAGCGCATTGATGAACACGGCATCGCCATTCACGGGGTTAGCTTTGCCAAACCTCAGGCACCAGAAAGTCTGCTGCCCAAATATCCTGCGCCTGTGGCGGGATGCTTCAATATCGGCTTGCTTCACACGAGCCTCGCGGGGTCTGAAGGGCACGATACCTATGCGCCCTGTTCGGTCTCGGACATCAGGAACCATGGCTATGATTACTGGGCACTGGGGCACATCCACAAACGTCAGGTTCATTCAGAGGCGCCCTATATCGTGATGCCCGGTATGCCGCAGGGCCGTGATATTGGCGAGGCCGGTACAAAAACGGTCACGCTGGTCAGCGTATCGGATGGCACGGTCACGCTGGAGGAACGGCGGACATCGCAGGTTGAATTCAACCGGCTGCCTTGCGCGCTGGATGGGGTCGAGGAATGGCGTGACATGATTGCGCGTATCACCGCCGCGATAAAACAAACGGGTTCCCTGGCTGCTGGCAATACCATTCTGCGGATTGAACTGACGGGGCAGACGCCGCTTGCCTGGCGGGCCCGCCGGGATATGGACCTGCTCAGCGAACAGATCAGGGAAGCGGCCGAGGCCATCGGAACCGTCTGGATTGAAAAGGTCGTGTGCCATTTGCGCCAGCCGGAAGCATCCGAAACACGCGAAGACCCTCGGTTCGTGCTGCAGGCGATCATGCAAACACTGATGCAGGACGAAGCCGTTAGGGCCCGCGCAGTGGAAATGGCCGAGTGGTTGGTGGGTGAACTGCCGCCGGAAATCAGGTCCGGTTTTGGCGCAGATCAGGACGCGTTGGCGGCAAGCGTCGCCACGTTTCTTGAGGAAGGTTGTGAGGACGTCGTGGCCATGATGATGGGTGAAGATGCGCCGGAAGATGCAGAGGGG